>NZ_JBILRO010000135.1:0-9103 GCF_044372605.1 Phenylobacterium sp. | reverse complement strand
GATCGAACAGCACGGGAGCCGGCGTCAGGGCGGCGAGCTGCGCGGTCTTCGGCACCTTCTTGACCTTGGTCGAATTGAAGTTGGCCGCCAGCGTCAGGCCAAGGCTACCCAGATCATCGGATGTCACCTTATAGTTGGCGATGATATCGACGCCCTCGGTCGTGGTGTTGACGCCGTTGATGAAGAACCGTCCACCGCCGATGCCGACGAAGCCGCGCGACTGCAGAAACGCGCGAACGTTGGCTTGTGTAAGGTTCTCGGAAAGCACGATCCGGTCGCGCACCTCAATGCGATAGGCGTCGACGGTTACATTCACCGGACCGAGCCGCACGACAGCGCCGACGGCGTAGTTCGTGGATTTTTCGGCGTCGAGCGGTTCTGCGCCCAAAGCGGCCGCCACACTGTTGGTCGCCGGGAAGGTGGTGATATCGAACGGCACGCCGTTGATGAAGTTGGTGGAGGTAGCGGTGAAGAACTGCTGCTGCAGGGAAGGTGCGCGGAAGCCGTTCTGGATCGAGCCGCGCAGCGCGAGGCTATCCGATACATCATAGCGAGCCGCGAGCTTGCCGGTCACTGTTTCGCCGAAGTCTGAATAGCTCTCGCCGCGCACAGCCGCCGACATCAACAACTGCTCGGTGATGTTTGCTTCCAGGTCGAGATAGACGCCTACCGATGTCCGATCCTTGTCGACCTCGTTCTCGGGCCGGAAGCCGGGGAATACCTGAGCCCCGGACGGCGTGGGCGCACCGTTCAGCAGAACGCCACCATTGCGGTAGGAGTCCGGCTCGCCCGCATTGATCTTGTAGCCTTCGCGACGCAGTTCGATGCCGGCGGCTACGTTCAGCGGCTTGGCGAGACCGGCCTCGAAGGTCCGCACGCCGGAAATGTTGGCGACCAGCTGGTTGTAGTCGAAGCCACCGGCGTCAAACACGGTCTTGCTGCTCGGACCGATAGAGCGGTTCAGCGTATCGCGGATCGTGAAATCCATGCTGTTCGAACCATAAACCAGCGAGGTGTCCATATCCCACTCGCCCAGCTTCCAGGTCACGCCGCCGCCGGAGGAGAAATCCTTCACCTCAGGATTGATCAGCGGCAGGAAACCGTTGGGATAGATCGAGGTGATGTTGCGATCATCCAGGGGCCGGCGGAAAAAGCCCGCCGAGGTGGAGTCGCGGTTCTGGAAGCTGGCCCAGCCATAGAGCTTGGTCGTGTCGCTGAGATCGTAGCCGGCGTTCGCGAATGCCGTGTACTGGGCGATGTCGGGTTCGCCGTACCAGGCGTTGTAGCGATCAAACGTAGCTTCGCGCGGGTCAAAAGCGCCGCTGATAAGGGCATACTGCTGGCGCCAGTCCGGAGCCGTACGAATGGTCTTCGCCTGATCGAGATATTCGCCTGACAGCGTCAGGAAACCGTCCTCGCCGAGCGGCAGGCCGATCCAGCCGCCTAAATTGATGGTGTCACCATCAGTGCGATCGTATTTGGCCTTGTCGGCGACAGTGAAGTTCGCGCCGTTCGGGGTGGGCGCCACCAGAGTGCTCGCCGTCGTGACGCGTGCGCCGTAGGTGGCCGTGATGTTGCCGCCGCTACGGGCTTCGCGCAGGCGCAGGTTGAGCACCCCGGCAATGGCGTCTGACCCGTACTGCGCCGAGGCGCCGTCGCGCAGGACTTCAATGGACTGCACAATGCCGGAGGGGATGGTGTTGAGGTCAACGGCGGATGATCCGCGTCCGATCGTGCCGTTGACATTCACCAGGGCCGCCGAGTGGCGACGCTTGGAGTTCACCAGCACGAGAGTCTGATCCGGTGAGAGGCCGCGAAGGGTGGCGGGACGGATGGTGTCGGTACCGTCAGCCAGACCGGGGCGGGGGAAGTTGAACGAGGGCAGGGCAATGGATAGCGCCTGGTTGAGCTCCGTAACCCCCACCTTCGAGAGCGCATCCTGGCCGATCACATCCACCGGCGCGATGGATTCCAACCGGGTCCGGCCTTCTGACCGCGTGCCGGTGACAACCACTTCTTCAACCTCGGCTGAGGTTTGTCCGCTTTGGGCTGATGCTGTGCCAGCCGTCAAGCTTGCGGCGGAGACTGCGGCGAGCAGTAGGTTCTGATATCGCATGGGCTACCCTGATGAACGGACCGGTGAATCCGGACTACTATCGTTGGGCTCTACCTAGGCGCACCAGGTTTTGTCGCAAATGACAATTCGGCAACAGTGACACAAAAACGACGCGGGAGTGTTCCCGCGCCGTCTTGTTTCTCCGCAGATTAACGCGCGCGTCAGCCGTCCGAGCGTTCGAAGTCCACGTGTGTACCGGCGCCGCCCTCAAGCATGTCGGCGGCGGCTTGTTCGTCCGCAGCGCGATCTTCCTCGAACTGGGAGTTGATCACGTTTTCGCCACGGGCCTGGCGTTCAGCTTCGTCCTGGCTGCGGGCGATGTTGAGCGTGACCGTGACGGTGACTTCCGAGTGCAGGCGAACCTTCACGTCGTGCAGGCCCAGCGTCTTGATCGGCTTGTCCAGCACGACCATGGCGCGTTCGATTTTGCCGCCTTCGGCATTGACCGCGTCGGAAACGTCGCGACCCGAGACCGAACCGTAAAGCTGGCCGCTTTCGCCGGCCTGACGGATCAGGATGTAGGACGTGCCGTCCAGCTTCTCGCCAGATTGGCCAGCGGCTTCCTTGGCCCTGGCGTTGCGGGCTTCAATGTCCGCGCGCTGGGCTTCGAAAACCTTCAGGTTCGCCGAGTTGGCGCGGAGCGCCTTCTGGCGAGGCAGCAGGAAGTTGCGTGCGTAGCCGTCCTTGACGGTGATCACGTCGCCGAGGGCGCCGCGGCCTTCCACGCGTTCGAGCAGAATAACTTTCATCTGTGCGGCTCCCTTACTTCACGACGTAGGGGAGGAGAGCCAGGAAGCGGGCGCGCTTGATGGCCTTGGCCAGTTCGCGTTGCTTCTTGGCCGACACCGCGGTGATGCGCGACGGCACGATCTTGCCGCGCTCCGAGACGTAGCGCTGCAGCAGCTTCACGTCCTTGTAGTCGATCTTCGGCGCGCCGGCGCCGGAGAACGGGCAAACCTTGCGGCGGCGGAAGAACGGGCGACGTGCGCCGCCCGCAGCAGCGCCGGCAGCCGGCGCGTTGGAGGTTTCGTCGGTCATGGCGAGGGCCTCCCTTTCTTAAAACTGAGGAACGTCGTCGCGGCGTTCGCGGTCGCGATCGCGGCGGGCGAGAACCGGGGAGAGCTCAAGGTCGAGTTCTTCCACGCGGACGGTCATGTAGCGCAGCACGTCTTCGTTGATCGACAGCTGGCGTTCCATTTCCTTGACGATGTCCGACGGAGCGTCGATCGACAGAAGGGAATAGTGACCCTTGCGGTTCTTCTTGATGCGGAATGTCAGGTTACGCAGACCCCAGTACTCGATCTTGGCGACGTTGCCGCCACCGCTTTCGATGAGTTGCTTCAGGGTGTCGTTGAGCGCTTCGGCCTGTTGCGGCGAGATGTCCTGCCGCGAAATGACGACGTGTTCGTAGAGTGCCATATGTCCTCTTCCGTTGTGGAGGGCGGCGTGGCCGTCGGCGGAAGTCCGACAGTCACGATGGATCTCTGGCGCGGCGGGCAGGACGTTTCCGCCCCGACTGCGTTCCGCGAGAGACCGCCTTCCGTGAAGGGGCGGGCAAATAAGGGAAAACCCCCGCGCGGGCAAGGGTTTTCGCTAAAGCCGGGGGCAGGTCGTGCGTCTAGCGCTTCGCCTTGAACGCCTTCACGGCGCCCAGCGTCTGGGCCACGTGCTCTGTCGGGTCCAGCTTGGAATAGCTGTGCAATACCTCGCCCTTCGGTGAGATCACATAGGAGGTACGGTCGGACCAGTCGGGGCGGGCGGCCATGACCGCGTCATACTGCCTGGCGATCTTCGCGCCGGGGTCGGCGGCGACCGGGAACTTGCCCGAGCACTTGTCGGCGTCAGCCGAGATCTGCTGCAGCTTGTCCAGCTTGCCGGCGGTCACACCGATCACCGTCGCGCCGTTGGCGGCGAACTGCGGCATGGCGTCGGCGAACATCTTGGCTTCGAGGTTGCAGCCGGCGGTGTCGGCGGCCGGGAAGAAGTAGAGTACGACCGGTCCCTTCCTGCGCGCCTCAGCCATCGAGAAGGTCAGCGCCTTGCCGGCCTGGAAGCCCGGCGCCACGAAATCCGGCGCCTTGTCGCCCGCCTTCAGGGCCGCGAGGGCCGGTGTGGAAAGCAGCGCAGCGGCAGCCAGGGCCAGAGTGAAGGGTTTCATGAGACAGCGTCCTTGGGGAGAGGAGGTTCGTGATGCCCGTGAATACCGACTTTTCGAGGTGAGCAACAGGTCCGCTAGAGCACGACAGCTTGAAGTGGATACCGGTTCAAGCGCCCGTCGTGCTCTAAACGTATGATAACGAGATTGTTTATCCGGTTCAGATGTTTCCATCTGAACCGGACAGGCTCTAGCCGTTGGGCTGCACCAGGATCTTCACATGCGCTTCCGGGTCGCCCAAAGCCACAAAGGCGTCAGCCACACCGTCCAGTCCGACCGTACCGGTTACCAGACCGGAAACATCAATCACGCCCTCGGACAGTTGATGCAGGGTCATGGCGAACTCTTCGGGCGTATAGCCCAGCACGAAGGTCAGCTCGATCTCCTTGGTGATCGCGATGGCGGGTTCGATCCGGTCGGTTTCCATGCAGACGCCGGCCACCACGATCTGGCTGCCCGCCGGCGCCGCCTCGATCAGCGACTGCAGGATGCCGGGCGAGCCCACGCACTCGAACACCACAGGCCGGCCGAAGGTCTTGCCCATCATCCGGGCCATGCTCTGGGCCGCGCGGGCGGTGGGTACGCCATAGCTCTCCCAGCGACCGTGCGGGCTTTCCGTGGCAGGGTCGATCACCACATCGGCGCCCAGCCGCTCGGCTGCCGCACGGCGGCGCGGGGAATAGTCGCAGGCGATCACGGGGCCGTGCCCCTTCGCCTTGAGCCCGGCGATCACCGCCAGCCCGACGGGGCCACAACCCACCACCAGCGCAACGGAGTCCGCATCCAGCCGCGCCTTTGCCACTGCATGCGCACCAACGGCGAAGGGCTCGGTCATGGCGGCGCTGTCGGTCGGCAGTCCATTGGGCACGGCCAGCAGCAGCGCCTCGCTAAGGATCATGCGTTCGGCAAACCCGCCCGGGAGCCGGTTCGAGAAGCCAAGGGCCTCAACCCCGGTCGGCGTCAGGGTCACAGGCATTGAAACCACGCGCGTACCGGCCTTGAGCACGCCGGTGGTTCCCGGTCCGAAGTCGAGGATTTCCGCGCAGAATTCGTGGCCGAAAACGGTATCGGCTGTCGGATCGAAAGCGCCTGCACCTACGGAGGCCCCTCCACGGCGCGTGATGTCGATCATGTGCTCCATGTGATGCAGGGAATGCAGATCCGATCCGCAGATCCCGCAGGCCAGCGTCTTGACCAGCACCTGGCCTTCTCCGGGCGTCAGATCGGCGATCTCGTCGCAGATCAACGTCTTGTTGCGGCGGATCACGGCTCTCATCGGGCGCCCTCCAGGCTTCGTCATCTTGTCGCGGGTGACGCTATCCCCTAACGCTCGCGACCTGGAATCACCAGTCAGTGGAACCGCACCCATGAGCCTTGCCTTCATTTTTCCCGGCCAGGGAAGTCAAGCCATAGGAATGGGCCAGGAGCTGGCGCAGGCCTTTGCATCCGCCCGCGAGGTGTTTCAGGAGGTCGACGACGCCCTCGAGCAGAAGCTGTCGTTGCTGATGCGCGATGGCCCTGAAGATCAGCTGACCCTCACCGAAAACGCCCAGCCCGCGCTGATGGCGGTGAGTCTGGCCGTGATGCGGACCCTCGAGAAGGAATTCGGCGTCAACATCGGGCGCGCCGCTTTTGTGGCTGGCCACAGTCTCGGGGAGTATTCTGCTCTGGCGGCGGCTGGCGCGATCAGCCTGTCCGACACGGCGCGACTGTTGAAGTTGCGGGGGCAGGCGATGCAGCGCGCCGTTCCGGTGGGGCAGGGCGCCATGGCGTCGCTGATCGGTCCGAAGACAGATCTGGCGCTGGCCGAGGCGGTGGCCGCTGCGGGATCAGAAGTCGGTGTTTGCGTTGTGGCCAATGACAACAACAGCGGCAATGTGGTGATCTCGGGTGAGAAGGTCGCCGTGGATCGGGCCATCGAGAAGGCCAAGGAACTGGGCGCCCGCGCCATTCCGCTGAATGTCTCGGCGCCCTTCCACTGCCCGCTGATGCAACCGGCGGCGGACGAAATGGCCCGGGCATTGGCCGAAGCGACCTTCAAGGCTCCCCGCGCGCCGGTGGTGACCAACATCCAGGCTCAACCGACCAACGACCCTGAAGTCCTGCGTCGCTTGCTGGTGGAGCAGGTCACCGGGCGGGTGCGCTGGCGTGAGAGCATGATCTGGATGGCGGGCGAAGGCGGCGTCACCCGGTTTGCAGAGGCCGGCGCCGGCAAGGTCTTGACGGGTATGGCTAAACGCATCGCACCGGACGCGGACGCCGTTTCATTGAATGCGCCGGCCGATCTCGAATCATTTGCGAAATCTCTTTAGGGGCGGACCCATGTTTGGACTGACCGGCAAGACGGCGCTTGTAACAGGCGCGACAGGCGGTATCGGCGCGGAGATCGCCCGGACGCTACACGCCCAGGGCGCCCATGTGGTGCTGTCGGGCACGCGTGAAGTGGTGTTGGCGGAGATGGCGGCCACGCTTGGCGAGCGGGTCTCGATCGCGCCTGCGAATCTGTCTGACCCGGCGGCGGTTGATGGCCTCATCAGTGCTGCGGAGGCCGCCGCGGGCGCACCTATCGATATCCTCGTGGCCAACGCCGGCATCACCCGGGACGGGCTTCTTCTGCGGATGAAGGACGAGGACTGGGAGACCGTTCTCAAGGTCAATCTGGAGAGCTACTTCCGGCTGAGCCGGGCGGCTGTAAAGGGCATGATGAAGCGCCGGGCGGGACGGATCATCGGCATCACCTCGGTGGTGGGCGTGATGGGCAATCCCGGCCAGACGAACTATGCGGCCTCCAAGGCCGGGATGATCGGGTTTTCAAAAGCTCTGGCCCAGGAAGTTGCGACCCGCGGCATCACCGTGAACTGTGTGGCGCCCGGCTTCATCGAAAGCCCCATGACCGATGCCCTGAACGAGGCCCAGAAAGCCCAGATCCTCACGACCATTCCCGCAGGTCGCCTGGGACTGGGCGTCGATGTCGCCGCCGCCTGCGCCTATCTGGCTTCGGATGCCGCGAGTTATGTCACCGGCCAGACGCTGCATGTGAACGGCGGGATGGCGATGATCTGACGCTCGCCAGCCGAAAGCGAACATGCTACCCGGCAGGCGGAACTGAACACCGAAGGCGGCAGTTGACTTAAGCGCCACCGTCGCCGATGCAATGACCTGACTAAGCCCTGAGGGACCTACTGAAATGTCCGACGTCCTAGAACGCGTCCGTAAGATTGTGATCGAACATCTCGATGCTGACCCTGAAAAGGTCACCGAGAAGGCCAGCTTTATCGACGATCTGGGGGCCGACAGCCTCGACAATGTCGAGCTGGTCATGGCGTTCGAAGAAGAGTTCGACATCGAGATTCCGGACGACGCTGCGGAGCATATCCAGACCGTTGGCGACGCCGTGAAGTTCATCGGCGAGAAGCTGGGCGGCTAAAGCTGTTCGGTAACCACGTACCGTAGTTGAACGCCGCCGCGTCCCTCGGTCCACCGAAGGCGCGGCGGTTTCGTTTGTGAGGCAGGCCCATGCGTCGAGTCGTCGTCACCGGCATCGGGCTCCTGACCCCGCTGGGGCAGGGGACTGAGCTAACCTGGAAGAAGATTCTGGCCGGAGAGTCCGGCGCAGGGCGTATCAGCGCTTTCGACGTCGATGGATGGGCGTGTCAGGTGGCCTGCGAGGTCCCGCGCGTCGATGGCCAGGGCGGCGGTGGGCCGGAGGTTCCGGGCAGCTTTGATCCTGACCAGACGATGTCGGCAAAGGACCGCCGGCGGGTCGACGATTTCATCCTCTACGGCATTGCCGCCGCCGACGAGGCGGTGCGCGACTCGGGCTGGGCGCCACAGGACGACGAGGGTCGCGAGCGTACCGGCGTGATGATTGGCTCCGGGATCGGTGGCCTCGGAACCATCGCCGCCACCGCGATCCAGTTGCACGAGCACGGGCCGCGCAAGGTAAGTCCCTTTTTCATCCCGTCGGCGCTGATCAACCTGGTGAGCGGTCAGGTTTCGATCCGACATGGGTTCAAGGGCCCGAACCATGCCGTGGTGACGGCCTGCGCGACCGGCGCGCACGCCATCGGCGACGCCTGCCGAATGATCAAGTATGGCGACGCCGACGTGATGGTCGCTGGCGGCGCCGAGGCCAGCATTGTGCCGGTAGGCATTGCCGGGTTCATCGCCTGCCGGGCGATGTCCACAGATTTCAACGAAACGCCGCAGAAGGCCAGCCGCCCCTATGACAAGGACCGCGATGGGTTCGTCATGGGCGAGGGCGCGGGCATTGTGGTGCTGGAGGAACTGGAGCACGCCCTGACGCGCGGCGCCAAGATCTACGCCGAGGTGATCGGCTACGGCATGGCCGGCGACGCTTACCACATCACGGCGCCTGCCGAGGATGGCGACGGCGGGTTCCGGGCTATGCAGGCCGCGATCAAGGACGCGAAGATTTCGCCCTCGGAGATCAACTATATCAATGCCCACGGCACCTCGACGCCGCTCGGCGACGAGATCGAGCTTCGCGCTGTGGAGCGCATGCTGGGCAACGGCGGGCAGGGTGTCGCCATGAGTTCGACCAAGGGCGCGACCGGGCATCTGCTGGGTGCGGCAGGCGCCATCGAGGCGGCCTTCACCTGCCTGGCGATCCGTGACCAGGTCGCCCCGCCCACGATCAACCTGGACAATCCCTCGGTAGAGACCGCCCTGGATCTGGTGCCGCACAAGGCCAGGCCGATGGAGATCAATGTGGCCTTGTCCAACAGCTTCGGCTTCGGCGGCACCAACGCCTCGGTGCTGTTCAAGCGGTACGCGTGAGCCGACGCCGCCTGAGCCGCCGCGCCGCCGGC
>NZ_JBILRO010000009.1:0-31639 GCF_044372605.1 Phenylobacterium sp. | reverse complement strand
ACCGCTTTTGCGGAGAGTTTGCGGTCGGGGAATCAGGCGATAGAGGAAAGCGATGGTTGAGACCGTGAAGTTCTTCTGGACCCCGGATGCGGCGACCACCAACCCGGTGTGGCTGTGCCGAACCGAAAAGGACCTGCCAGCCGGCTGCATCTTGGCCTGGACCTGGGCGCGACCGGGCACCGACCGCGATATGCTGCGCCGCGCGTATGAGGCGCCGTTCGCCAGCGGCGCAAGCAAGGCCGGGCCGCGCCGTTTTCCCTGGTGCATCCCCTTAGGTGGGCCCGAGACCGACAACGCCATCGACCAGCAGCATTGTTCAGGGTCGCGGAAACACGGGACTAAACCGGCCAATGTCACCTCCGGCGATCGCGACCATATCTTCAACGCCGGCGGGGGTGCAGAGTGCGCGTCCCAGGTTACCGGGGCCACGTTTGACACCTTCCGCAACGCCAACCACTGCTGTCAGGAAGACAATGGCGAGGCGATTGTCGAGACTTTCCTCCAGCGCCAAGGTGCCCGCTGATGACCGAAAAGCGCGACCCCGCCGCCGCCCCCAAATCTGGGCCGGCCAAGCCCCGTAAGCCCCGGAAGGCGACCTCCAGGGCCGCACCCTCCAAGGCGGCCAAGGCCAAGACAGCGGCCAAACCGCCCGCCGGCCGCAAGGCGGGCGGTCTCGTGATCGACAATCCCGATCTCGGCCGTCCCCGCGTGGCTAGCGGCCGGGCGCGCCAGATTTTTGTCCAGGCCGCCCGGCTGTTCGTCGAGAAGGGCTACGACGGCGCTTCGATGAGCGACATCGCCGAGGCGGTGAACATCACCAAGGCCGGCCTCTACCACTTTGTGAAAAGCAAGGAGGACCTGCTCTACACACTCGTCTCCTTCGGCATGGACGAACTCGAGGACGAGGTGGTCAACCCGGGCAGGGCAGAGCCAGACCCGGCCGTCCGCCTGCGACTGATGATCCGAAACCACGTCGCCAACATTGGCCGCGTCGGCTCATCGCAGGGCAACCCGGTGACCATTGTCACCGATGACATTACCGGTCTCAGCCCCAGGAGCCGCCGCCTGATCAATTCCCGCAAGCGCGCCTATTATACGTTGGTGCGCGACACACTGGAGGAGCTGAAAGTCCGCGGCGACGCTGCCGCCGATCTCGACACAACCGTCGCCGCTCACTCCCTGATCGGCGCGATCCTCTGGACCGGTCGCTGGCGTCGCCCGAACGGCCGCCTCGGGGTCGACGAGCTGGTCGAGCATCTGACCGCCTTTGTCTTGAAGGGCGTTCTGGCGCGATAGGCCTGCTTTACAGACTATCGTTCAGAGTGCAGGCTTCCAACCGATCGGTAGGGACGCTTCAAGCTGCGTACCGCAGAGTGTTGCTCCGCGCATGAGACGCGGCCAACTACGGAGAGGGAAGTGCGATGATCTACCAGAAACAATCCACTGCGCGCCGCACAATCTGGTTAGCGGGCGCCTCGGTGCTCCTCCTCAGCACAGGCGCAGCCCAGGAGGTCAACGCCCAGACGGCGGCTGCCGGCACGCAGGTCGAGGAAGTGATCGTCACATCTCGGAAGCGCGAAGAACGACTGCGCGACATTCCAACCGCCGCCACCACCCTCAGCGCCGAGCAGCTGCGCGACCTCGGCGGCGTGCCCAATCTCCAGAACCTGCTGGCCAATGTCCCGGCCGTGAACTTCGCCAACACCTCCAACCAGGTGACCTCGGAAGTCTCGATCCGCGGGTCCGGTACCAGCCGGGCGACTGCGGCCGAATCTGGCGTCGGCCTCTATCGCAACGGCGCCTACCTGGGCGGCGGCACGGTTGGCGGTCGGACTTTCAGTCGACTGGACTTCTTCGACGTGTCCGGGATCGAAGTGCTGCGCGGCGTGCAGGGAGCATTGAACGGACGCAACGCTGTTGGCGGCTCGATCAATCTGCTGTCCGCAAGACCCATACAGGGACAACAGTCCGGCATTGCCACCGCAAAGATCGGTCAGAACCAGATGCGCGAGGGCAGCCTCGTCATCAACCAGCCGCTGACCGACAACCTCGCCCTGCGCGTCGGCGTCCTGCAGATGAAGCAGAAGGAAGGCTTCTTCTACAACCCGGTGCGCGACGAGTATTTCGACGCCCAGAAACAGGACTTCGCCCGCATTCAGCTCAACTATCGCGGCGAGAACTTCACCGCCAACCTGCTGGCCGAGCGGGGCAACGACAAGCTGCCCGGCATCATGTATTCGCTGCGTATTGCTCCCGGTACGAACCTGACCTATCCGCGCGGGTTCGTCGAGGACAAGTACAACATCAGCTGGAGCGCCTCCAACGCCGCCAAGATGCGCACGCATTACTATGAATTCGTGGGCAGCTACGATCTGGACTTCGCCGAAGTCACCCTCACGTCCTCGCTGCGCGAACGCCACTCCCAGAACGCCTTCGACGGCGACGCCTCTTCGGCGCAACTCCAGGCGCAGCTTGCGGCCCGCGGCCTTGTTGCACCCGGCAGGGTGCAGGGCGACCCGAATACGGACTCGATCCAGTTCAGCTACGCCAGCATCCTGTACAACGACATCCACATCGCTGGTAACAAGGTCGATAAGCTGAGCTGGCTGGGCGGCTTTGAGTACTACGTCCTTAACGAAGCCGTTGGCGGCATTGCCGCCCGCACCCCTACGACCGCAAACCGGTCACTGGGCAATCGCACCATTACCAACCTCGATTTCACGTCCTACGCGATCTACGGCGCGGTTGGCTACGACCTGACCGATGCGCTCAATGTCGAGGCTGAGGCCCGATACACCAACGACTCGAAATCCTACGATGCGGCGCGTCTGGACCTCAGCACGGGCCTGGCTATTCCCGGCAACGGCTTTCCGAGCGCGGCTTCCGGCGATTCCGGCAACTTCTCGTATAACGTCACCCTTGGCTATAAGGTCTACGACTGGCTCACCTACGCCAAGATGGGCACGGCCTATCGCGCTGGCGGCTTTAACGCGGTTCGAGGCGACGACCGGGCGCCTGTGCCGGTGCCCCCCACGTTCGACGACGAAGACTCGATGGCGTTTGAACTCGGCGCCAAGGGGAACATCACCTCCAACATCTTCCTGACAGCGGCCGCGTACCGGACCTACGTCAAGAGCCTGTTGGTCCAGACCGACAACGGCTGCTTTGCCGGCAGTACGGTTTGCCCGGTGGCTGCGACGAACTTCATCTTCAACTCGGGCAAGGCGCGGCTGGGCGGCGTCGAAGTCGAGCTCACCGGCCGGTGGCGGCTGTTCGACGGCGTCGCGCGCCTTACCGCCGGTGTTTCACGCCAATGGGGTGTCATTACGGACGGTCGCGACAAGGGTCGCGTTGGCCCACAGCGCCCGGACTGGACGGGAACGTTCAGCGCCAACTATCGGCGTCCCATCACGGACGAGATCGATGGCTTCATCAACATCAGGGGCAACTTCCGCAAGGGCGGTGTGCAGGAGATCGCCCAGACGCCGTTGCTGGAAGACTTCACGATCTTCGACCTGCGCCTGGGGGCGACGATGGGCGAGGTCGAAGCCGCCTTCTTCCTTAACAACTTCGCCAACGAGAGCTACCGCGTCTTTAACGCGCCCACCGTGATCCGCTGGAACATGCCGCAAACCTGGGGCGTCGAAGTGACCTACCGCTGGTAGGCGCGCCTGTACGCTGGGCCGGTGCTTTACACACCGGCCCAACCGTAGCAACCTACCGGTCGGTAAGTGACCTTTGATAGGGGGCGATGCATTGGGCTGGCGCGCACTCCAGCGGTCGATCCAGGCCCTCTTGGCGCTGGCGCTCCTGTGCTTCACCAGCACGCCGACCCATGCACATGACCTCTCCTACGCCCTGGTCAATGTGACCGTGCCGGCCGATCGGGCCTCGGTCCGCATCGATATCCGCTGCCACGTCCCGGCCTTGATCATCGGCGCGCCGCAGGGCCATCTTGCCCCGGATCGGCTCGCCGTCTTCCTGGCGCTGGATGACACCCAACTAACGGCGCGCCAGTCGATCGCCGGGCGCAACCTCATGGGTGGGCTTTCACTGCGCGCCGACGACCGGCTGATCGACGACGCCCGCCTCGCCTTCCCATCCGCTGCCAGGCTCCGCGCTGACGCCCAGGTCCCTGCCGCCAGTCCAAAGCCCTCGGCGCCGCTCATCCTGACGGCCGCCCTGCCGACCAGCGCCGCATCGCTCGACCTCGCCCTGCCCGCCGCCCTTGGGCCGGCGGTCGTCGTCGTTCACTGGCCGGATGGACGCGTCGCCACCCTCGCAACGCGTGACGGCGAAAGGACCCGCACTATCCGCCTGGCCGGACCTGATCCGCTCGCAGACGCGCTGGACGCGCTGTTCCGATTCGGCGTGCTGGGTTTCCATCACATCCTGCCTCTGGGTCTTGACCACATCGCATTCATCGCCGCCCTGGCGATAGCGGCGCCTAGGCTCGGCGGCCTGATCCGACTGGCAACGGTGTTCACGCTGGCCCACTCGCTGACCCTGGCGCTCG
Source organism: Phenylobacterium sp. (assembly GCF_044372605.1). Taxonomy (GTDB): domain Bacteria; phylum Pseudomonadota; class Alphaproteobacteria; order Caulobacterales; family Caulobacteraceae; genus Phenylobacterium. The sequence continues at coordinate 27,123 of NZ_JBILRO010000009.1, read as the reverse complement.
CCGCCCTCCGTATTGTCGAGGCTCCTTCCGCTCTGATCGAGCCGGCCATTGCGCTTTCGATTGTGGCCATGGCGGGGCTGACGGCCATCCGAGGTCCGGCGCCGGCAGGTCCCGTGACCACAGTGGTCGTCTTCGGGTTCGGCCTTCTGCACGGCCTTGGATTCGCCGGCGCCCTGGGCCAGATCGGTCTTCCGCGCGGCCAGGAGGCGCTGGCCTTGATCGGCTTCAACCTGGGGGTCGAAGCCGGTCAGATCGCCGTGATCCTGATCGTGCTGGCTCTGGTCGCCGCCTGGCGGACCAAACCATTCTACGGCGCCCGTATCGCGCAGCCGGCCTCGGCCCTGATCGCAGTCGCGGGTCTGATCTGGACCGTGCAGCGGATTGGCGGCCTCGCGGCTGCGACGCCCGTCTTCGGCGCGGGCTGACAACACTGAAAGTGGGGAGAGAGACGATGCGAGACTGGTCCCGGAGACATACCCTGGCGGCGCTGCTTGCGGCCGGAGGCTCGACGCTCCCTATGGGCTGGGTCTACGCCCAGGCTCGCAAAGCCGAGGCCGCGCCCCTGCCTGGCGACTACATGGGAAAGGGCCTGCGCGACAGGGTCGAGGCCCTCAAGGCGGAAGCCGCCACGACTCCCACAGGCGACGCCAACTATCGCGATCGGGGCCTGCTTCTCTATGATTGGATGAACGCCTACGCGATGACCGGAGTGTACCTGCACCCGGAGATGCCGTCCGTCATCGCCGCGCTCTACTCCCCGGCCTTCGCCGGCAACGGCGAACGCCAGCGCAAGAACGCGTTCTCCGGGATTGACCGCTTCATCCGCACGCTCAAGGCGCTGGAGGCTAACCCCAAGATCACCGGAACGGTCAGCGCGCGTACGGAAGGCCCGCTCACCGTCGACAGCTACGCGCAGTTCGAACAAACCTACACCGTGGGCGAGGCGAGCCTGAGCGCAGGCGGCGGGGTGGTGCTGCCCAACCACTTCTACTTCGCCTCGGAAGAGCTCCAGACCTGGAATCCGAAGGCCGACAACTATGTCACCGTCCGGGCCTCCAATCCCGCGGTGAAGATCGCGCCCGATACCTATCCGATCACCGGCATGTTCTCGAGCCAGCTTGGCGTCGTCGAGGCGCAGCGCGTGTTCTTCCGCATCACGGAGGGGACGCTCCGACCCGGTGAGACGCTGACTGTCACCTATGGCGACCGATCCCAGGGCTCACGTGGGCTCAAGCTGATCCACATCTCCAATACGGCGCTCAGGTTCCCGTTCTGGGTGCAGACTTCGGCAGATGGCCTGCTGCTGACGCCCCGAGAGGCGACCCTCCCCGTGCGCGGCGGCCCGGCCGCCGGCGTCCGCGGCTTCGGGCCCGCGGTTGTGGCGGTTGGCGAGCCGTTCCGCCTCTCGGTCCGCGCCGAGGACATCTATCGCAACCGCGCCAGCGGCGGCGCGCCCGGCTGGCGGTTGATGCTCAATGGCGAAGTGATCCGCCGTCTTCCCGCCTCCGGCGACGCAATCACCGTGGTCGAGGGCCTGACCCTTGCAAGGCCCGGACCGCACCGCTTCGAGATCATCTCCGAGGACGGCCGCATCCGCGGCGGCGCCGACCCGATCCTCGCCGAGACCAAGCCCGTCGAACGCATCTACTGGGGCGAGACCCATGGCCACTGCGGCTTCTCCGAAGGCATGGGACTGGTCGACGACTACTTCAATTTCGCCCGAGACGAGGCCCGTCTCGACTTCTGCGCCCTGTCCGAACACGACATCTGGCTTGATGCCTGGGAGTGGGAGGAGATGCGCCGTGCGGCGATCAAGGCCAACCGCCCGGGCGAGTTCATCACCTATATGGGCTATGAATGGACCGTCGTCTCGGCGTTCGGCGGGCATCACAACGTGATCTTCCGAGATCTCGAAAAGGTGACGCCGGTTTCGGCACAGCGCCATCCCGCCCTGCCCGATCTCTATCGGGGCCTGCGGAAAGCCTACGCCACCAAGGACGTCATCGTGATCCCGCACGCCCACATGACAGCCGACGCTGCGCAGAATGACCCTGACCTGGAACCGCTGGTCGAGATCGTCTCCGAGCACGGCACCTTCGAGTGGCTGGGGCGGCGCTATCTGGCCAGCGGCTTCCAGCTGGGCTTCGTGGGGGCCAGCGACAACCACATCGGCCATCCCGGCTACAAGCCCCGGCCGCTGGGCCGTTACTACTTCGACGGCTATGGCGGGCTGGCCGCCGTCTACGCACCGGCCAAGGACCGCCATGCGCTGTTTGACGCCATGAAGGCGCGTCGCACATACGCCACCAACGGCGCGCGTATCCTGCTCAAGGCCGCCATCAACGGCCGACCCATGGGCCAGGTTGTGCCCAAGGCGACGGCCCGGGTCCTGGAAGGCGTCGCGCACGGGACCGCCCCAGTCGAGTCGATCACGCTCGTGAAGAACGGCCAGGAGATTCAGACCCTTGCCTATGACGCCGTCACGGCCGACGCCCACGACGACATCGTTGAGATCCGCTTCGCCTCAACGTCCGAGCCCAACCAGAGGCTGGTCCCTTCGCGCAATATCCGCGCCTGGGAGGGCCGCATCGAGGTGACCGGCGCCACAATCGCCCAGGCCTCCAGCCCACAGGTCGAGGCGCTCAATGTATTCACCGAATGGGTTCTACCCGATCCACTCAACGCTTCGGCGGCCCGTTTCCGGCTGGTCACCCGCGGCGACGCCAAGTCGATCAGGTTGAAGCTCGCCGGCGATATCTCCAAGGCCAGGATCAAGGTCCTGCTGCCGAACGCCCGCACGCCTTTCAACGCCGAGACAGCCGTTCCTGGCGCAGGGGCGCCCGCCGTACTGGTCGCCAAGGATCGCGTACCGGCCCAGGCCCGCACCTCCGGCGGTGAGTTTGACGACACTATCAGCGTCCGCCGGATCCGACCGGCAGTCGACATGGACCGCGCATTTCGCTTTGAAGACACCGCGCCACCGGTCGACGGCGACAACTACTATGTCCGGATCACGCAGGCGGACGGCGGCCAGGCGTGGTCAAGCCCGGCCTGGGTCGGAGCCGTGAAGAAGCCCGCAGCCAAGACCTGAGTTCTATTCCTCGCCGTTGATCTCGACGCTCTGGCCCCGTACCAGGGCGTCGATCCGGGCCTGGTTGCGGGCCGGGTCACGCCGGTCGCCCCCGGTCAGCTCGTTTCGGACCCAGGCCGGCGGGGCCATGGATGCGCTCCAGGCACCATAACGCGCATCGAGCGTCTTGACCCGTTCGGGCTCGGCAGCCGCGAGGTCCCGTGTCTCGCCGATATCCTGTGACAGGTTGAACAGGTACCGGCGTGCGCCATTGCGCAGCAATTTCCAGTCGCCGGCGCGGATCGCGCCCTGATCGCCCACACGCCAGAAAAGCGCCTCATGCGGCGCGTCGGACCGTGTTCCGCCCAGCCACGGCATCAGATCCACCCCATCCATTCCGGATCGCGGCGTCGCGCCGCCGACCGCGAGCGCGGTGGCTGCGAAATCAAAGCCCATTGAGGGCGCCCTGATTGTCCGCCCGGCCGGGATGCGCCCGGTCCATCGCGCCATGGCCGGCACCCGAATGCCGCCTTCCAGCATCGTGCCCTTTACACCCTTCAACGGTCGGTTGGAGGACGTCGTCTCCTGCGTCGGCCCGCCGTTGTCGCTCGTGAACAGGATCAGCGTACGCTGCCCGAGGCCAGCGCCATCCACCGCGGCGACCACGCGCCCAACTGCGTCGTCCATCGCCGCGAGTTGCGCCAGGTGAGTCCGTCGGAGCGGATCGGCCACATGCGCGAACCGGGCCAGATAAGCCTCTGTCGCCTCCATCGGCGAGTGCACCGCATTGAACGGCAGGTAGACGAAGAAGGGCCGGCTCCGGTTGGCGTCGATGAACCGTACCGCCTCCTCGGCAAAGGACTCCGTCACGTGCGGCGGCATCGGCTCGCTCGTTGTTCCGCGCAGGATCGTCTGGCCGCCGCCAAAGCCATCGACCCGTCCAGGCCCGGCGCGATCCGAGCGCGGCGCATAGGCGTGCGCCCCGGCGAGGAAGCCATAGAAGATATCGAACCCCTGGGCCGTCGGTGTCCGGTCGGGCGCGAACCCAATATGCCACTTGCCAAACATACCGGTGGCGTAGCCCCTGGCCTTCAGCCGCTCGGCGACGGTCAGTTCGGCAGCGGGAACCCCGAATTTCGGCGAGGTCGCCTGGGGCGAACCCGAATTGTGCTCGAATCCCATCCGGTGCTGATACTTGCCGGTCATCAGCGCCGCCCGCGACGGCGAACAGACCGGATGATTGGCGTAGAAGTCGGTGAAACGCGCACCCGCCGCCGCCAGCGCGTCCAGATGGGGTGTCACCGCCTCGGCATCGCCCTGCACGCGCAGGCCGCCATAGCCCAGATCATCGGCAACGATCAGGATGATGTTCGGCCGGTCGGTCACCGGGCGGTCGGTCCCCGCAGTTGACGCAGAGCTCCAGGACAGTGTCAGAGCGAGCGCCGCGAAGGCGGTCCAGCTGCGGATCATGGTCTTCTCCCGAACATCGACCGACCGGTCGGTAACTCTATCACGCGCCTGCGACGTCTCTCCGTCGCTGCGATCACGCCGCAGTTAAGCAAGCTGAACGGAATTGTCAGGTTAACCCCGCCGACCACCTTGCCTTGCGCCCCGACAACATCGCCGGGCCACAAGCGACCCTCCCCCACCCTCCGATCCGAACGAACAGCTCGTCCAGATGACAGCGGCCGGTTGGCGAGAAGCGCCTCGACATCACGGATGCTGAGTGAGAGCCTGCAATACAACAAGACCGCCTCACGGATCACGCCCGCCGGAAATTGGTGACGCTTGAACGAGATCAGACTCACTGAAATCTCCAATCGGGTGTCGTGTCGTGCAAACCTGCAGGCCTTTTGCCGTTAGACTGCAGGCACTGATCGGTCGGACAGGAGCATTCGATGCAAAAGACTGGGATTTTCCACGTCGTCCTCGGGATGGCTCTTTCGATAGGTTTGGCCACGAGTGCGGCAGAGCCTGTCGCGAAAACCACGCAGGGCTTGTTGAGAGGCGAAACGACCGGGGCGGTCTCCCACTTCCTTGGCGTACCCTTCGCCAAACCACCAACGGGTGAACTCAGGTGGCGGCCTCCTGTTGCGCCGGCGACATGGCAGGACGTCCGGCCGGCGACTTCCGCGGGTCCTGCCTGTCCCCAGGCCGCCGTAGCCAGCCTTTCGGGTGATCTGCGTAACCTTCCGCAGGACGAGGATTGCCTTTACCTCAATGTGTGGGCCCCAGCCGACGCCAAGCAGCTTCCTGTCATGGTCTGGATCTATGGCGGGGCCTACCGTCAGGGCGCTTCCAGCCTACCTCTACAACGGGGCCGCTTTGGCCGCCCAGGGCGTTATCGTGGTCACGCTGAACTATCGCGTCGGCGCCCTGGGCTTCTTCGCCCACCCCGCATTGACACGCGAGGCGGCGCCGGACGCGCCGCTCGGCAACTATGGGCTGATGGATCAACTCGCGGCTCTGAGGTGGGTCAAGCAGAACATCGCGGCCTTCGGTGGAGATCCAGCACGCGTCACGGTTTTTGGCGAGTCCGCGGGCGGTGGCAGCATCCTGCACCTGATGACCATTCCTGAGGCGCGAGGACTGTTCTCTCAGGCCATCGTCCAATCCGGGGGCGGACTGACCAACCCCGTCGACCTGAAGACGCGGGAAGCGGTCGGACAGCGCCTTGCGGAGGCCGCCGGTGCCCCGGCAAACGCGACGTCGGAGGACCTGCGTGCGCTGAAAGCGGGTGACCTTCTCACGGCCGCAAACCGGGTCCCCGGATCCGCGCCGGCGCCGTTCCTAGACGGACGTCTTCTCAAGACGGCGCCTTGGAGAGTCTTCGAGGCCGGCAGTGCGATGGACATTCCGCTGTTGATCGGGGCCAACAGTAACGAGGCCAGCGTGATGTCCGCGCTGGGCGTTCCACTGACAGCGGCCGACGCCTTCCTTGGGCCAGACAAGGCAAGGGCGAAGGCCGCCTATGGCGACATCACCGACACGGAACGCGCCCGGCAGGTGCTGGGGGATGCCTGGTTCGTGGCGCCGGCGCGTTGGGTGGCTGGAGTATCTGCGTCCGGAGCTCCGGCCTTCCTGTACCACTTCGACTATGTGGTTGAGGCTCAACGCGGCCGCGTCCCCGGCGTGAACCATGGCGGCGAGATTCCCTATGTCTTCAAGACCTGGGATGCCTATCCCGCCATTGCCGCCAGCTTAACGCCTGGTGACCGTGCCTATGTGAACATGGTCTCTGCCTGCTGGGTGAGTTTTGCCAAGTCGGGCCGGCCGGATTGTGTGCCGGGTCGAGCATGGCCGGCCTACGACGCCGCCACGGACGAATTGACCTATTTTGGGACGACGCTTGGGGTTCAGTCGGGCTTCCGGAAGCCCCAACTGGATCTGCTTCTCGAGACGTTCTTCCGCAACTCCCGGCATGGCGCTCGGTGACCCGGCCTACAACTCGCAGAGTCGACCGGTCATTCGTGAAAGGCAGTATCCTCATCTGGAACGCATTCTCTGAACTGGCCTTGGAGCAGGCTTGGGCCTTGACTGACCCCACCCCGAAAAACCTGTTCGACAACCTCACGATCGTGGATCGTTCACGTGGCGCCCTGCCGGGGTCACAGCGTATGTTCCAAGGCAGCATGAGTTATGCCTTCTGACCCCTTACCGGAGACTTGATCTTGACCAACCGCTCGCGATTCCGCTCCAACCTGGCCGCCCTGGCCGCGCTCCTCGCCCTGTCGGCCCCTTTGCTCGCGGCATGCAACCGCCCCGCTGAAGCGCCAGAAGGGAAGAGCGCGGAAGGGGAGGTGAATGTCTACAGCGCCCGGCACTACGATGCAGACAAGGCGCTTTATGTCGCCTTCACCGAGCGGACGGGCATCAAGGTCAATGTGGTGGAGGGCAATGCCCAACAGCTCATCGCGCGGATGCAGGCCGAGGGCGCTGCCGGCCCAGCCGATGTGTTCATCACTGCCGACGCAGGAGCGCTTTGGCGCGCCCAGACCGCAGGGCTGCTTCAACCACTCACCACTGAGGCGCTGACCGCCGCCGTGCCCGCCAATCTGCGCGATCCGGAGGGGCGCTGGTGGGGGTTCCAGCGCCGTGCACGCGTGATCGCCTATGACACGGCCAAGGTGAAACCCGAAGAAGTCGACACCTATGAGGAACTGGCGGCACCCCGGTTCCGCGGCAAACTCTGTGTTCGCTCTTCGGACAACATCTATAATCTGTCCCTGACCGGGGCCTTGATCGAGGTCTGGGGCGCGGACAAGACACGCACCTGGGCCAAGGGTGTGGTGGCCAATCTGGCCCGTCAGCCAGAAGGCGGTGATCGGGATCAAATCCGCGCGGTGGGCGCCGGCGCCTGCGAAATCGCGCTCACCAACAGCTATTACTACATCCGCATGGCGGCGGGCGATGACGCGGCCGACAAGGCGATCACCGAGAAAGTCAAACTGGTATTCCCCTCGCTCGACGGACAGGGCGCGCACATCAATATTTCCGGTGCCGGGCTGACCGCGACCTCGAAGAATCGGGATGCGGCCGTGCGGCTGATCGAGTTCCTGGTATCGCCAGAAGCGCAGACCGCGCGTTCCGCGGCGAACGGCGAGTTCACCCTGTCGGCCAGCGTGCCGACGCCCCCGCCGACCGCCGCCTGGGCGGACTTCAAGGCCCACCCCATGCCGGTTTCGGCCTACGGACCGCGGCAGGCGGAAGCCCAGGCCCTGATGAGCGCCGCTGGTTGGCGCTAGCGGCGAGGCCAATGCTTCGTCACACGCCATGACCCTTGGCACGCGCCTCTGGCGTCGGAGGCCGGGCCTGCTGGAGGCTCTGGCGATCCTGGCAGCTCTGGTGGCGATCGCGCCGCTCGCCGGGGTTCTCGCTGCCGCCTTGTCTCCGGCGGACCTCGCGTCCGGCGGCGCTGCGATCCCGCTCAAGGATCTGCTCCGCTACGCCTGGACCTCGGTGGCTCTGGCCGCCCTGGTGGCGATCGCGACAGCTAGCCTGGGGACGGTCGCTGCGTGGCTTGTGGCGACACATGAGTTTCCCGGTCGCGCCGTCTTCGCCTGGGCCTTGGCCCTACCGCTCGCGGCGCCGGCTTTCGCCCTGGCCTACGCCTACGCCGACCTCTTCGACGTCGCGGGCCCTGTTCGAAGCCTGGCTCGAGCCCACTTGGGCTTCGATCCCGGATTTCGCCTGCGAAGCCTTTGGGGCGCGGCATTCGTTCTGTCGCTGGCGTTCTATCCTTACGTCTACTTGGCCATGCGGGCGGCCTTCGTGAACCAGTCGGCGCAGGCGCTTGAAGCGGCGCGGTCGCTCGGTAGTCCTCTGCGCGTGGCCTTCTGGCGCGTGGCCTTGCCGATGGCCCGACCAGCTCTGGCCGCGGGGGTAGCCTTGGCGGTGATGGAGACCTTGGCCGACTACGGTGCGGTGCAGTTTCTCGCCGTCCAGACCCTGACCACCGGCGTTGTCCGCGCGTGGATGGTGTTCGGTTCGATGGCCTCGGCGGCTCAGTTCGCAATCCCGTTGCTCGGGGCCGCTGCGCTCCTGCTCTGGATCGAGCGGCGCGGCCGCCGGGGACGTAGCCACGACTCGGCCGCGACCCGATGGCGCGCGACCGCCCGGTCGCCCCTCGCAGGCTGGGGCGCGGTCGGAGCCACAGCCTTTTGCGCGACGCTGATTGGCCTCGGCCTGATCCTGCCGATGGGCTGGATGGCGTTCGGGTTCAGCGACTTGGCGCCCGATTGGGACCGCCTGATCGCGGCAGCGCGCAACTCCCTCGCTCTCGCCCTGGCGGGCGCGGCGGTCACGGTGGCGCTGGCGACTGCGCTTGCGCTGGGCATGGGCCGAGCGCCCTGGCTCGTGCGGCTCGCGAGCCTCGGCTATGCGACGCCGGGTGCGGTAATGGCGATCGGCCTGCTCGCGCCGGCCGCTCTGATCTGGCGCTACGTGCCCGGCGCCGCCTATGGGTTCGGGATGGGGTTGTCACTTTTGGTCTACGCCTACGCCGCGCGTCTGATGGCGGCAGCGCTTGAGCCCATCGAAGCCGGACTGGCCCGTCTGCCGCCTTCATTGGTTCACGCCGCCCGTAGCCTTGGGCGAAGTGAGATCCGAGCGGCGCTGTCGATTCAGATTCCGCTGGCGAGGGGCGCGGTGCTGACAGCGGGGCTCGTGGTGTTCATCGACATCCTGAAGGAGCTGCCGGCCACCCTGATCCTCCGCCCCTTCAATTTCGATACCCTGGCGGTGATCGCCGACAACTATGCGCGCGATGAGCGGCTGGCCCAGGCCGGTTGGCCCTCGCTCCTGATCGTGGCGCTCGCGCTCCCGGCGACGATCTGGGTCACGCGCCAGGTGGACTACGCACGCCCGGGGCGGGTCGCATGACCCCGCCAATCCTGACCGTCGATAGCGTGAGCAAGAGCTACGGTGGAAAGCCTGCGGTCGCAGCGGCGTCGCTGCGCCTCCAACCCGGCAAGGTTACGGCGCTGCTTGGGCCGTCGGGGTGCGGCAAGAGCACGCTTCTGCGGCTGATAGCGGGGCTGGACTTTGCCGACGCGGGGATCATCTCGCTCGGCGGCCGCGTCCTGGCGGGCCCCGGCGTCTTCACGCCACCGGAGGCGCGTGGCGTCGGCCTGGTCTTTCAAGACTTCGCGCTGTTTCCACATCTGAGCGTCCTGGACAACATCGGATACGGCTTGCGCGGCGCCTCCCGGGAACAACGCAAGGTGACGGCCCTCAGGCAGCTCAAGGCCGTGCGCCTGGAGGATCGCGCCGGCGACTTTCCGCACATGCTTTCGGGCGGCGAACAGCAGCGCGTGGCCCTGGCCCGGGCGCTCGCGCCCGGGCCCGCAGCGCTGTTGCTCGACGAACCGTTCTCCGGCCTTGACGCCCACCTGAAATCCGAGGTTCGGGCCGATCTGCTGACGACGGTGCGTAGCGCCAACGCCGCGGTGCTTGTGGTCACTCACGACGCCGCAGAGGCCATGCTGATGGCCGACGAACTGGTGTTGATGGTCGACGGTCGGGTCGTCCAGGCCGGCACCCCGCAGGACTGCTACCGGCACCCGGCCTCGCCGCAGGCCGCGCGGCTTCTGGGCGAGGTCAACCTGTTGCCAGGACAGGTCTCGGGCGGTGTCGTCGCAACAGCATTTGGAGACCTTCCGGCGCCTGGACTGCCGGACGGCCCGGCCCAGGTGGTCATACGCACAGAAGCCGCGACCCTCGGCGCACCCGGCGTCCTGGCAAAGGTCGTCGGCGCTGGATTCGGCGGCGCGTTTCATGAGCTCGAACTCAAATGCGCGGGTCAACAGCTCCGGCTTCGCATCACCACGGATCCTCCGCCCCTGGGCGCCACAGTCGAGGTCCGGCTCGATCCCGACCATGCAAGCGTATTCCCGGCCGATGGCGATAACGCCCTCCGCGACCGGTCCTGGACTTCACCCGGGAACTGACAGCTCAACTCTGCAGGGCGGCGAACCGGGCTCCCGAGGCCTCATCAAGCGCGCCATGAAGCGCCATAGCCAGCCTTAGAACGCGGCAGCTTGAAGTGAATCCCGGTCCAAGGCGCGTTTCAGGAACTGAACGCACTCGATAGACGCATTGCAGGTCGTTGACCTGCACAGAAAAGCAAACGGGATACAGACCATCCAGACTTCAGTTGAATGGCGTTTCCGTCGCCGGGACCGATACCGGCCGACGCCCGCCCAGCGCCATGAACAGGAACAGCGTCGCCCCCGCCAGAAAGCACCCAGCGCCGATCCAGAGCGCCAGGTCATAGTCGCCGCGCAGGTCGTGGGTCTGGCCAAACAGGATGCCGCCGCAAGCTGTACCCGCAGCGACCCCCGCGTTCACGAAGCCCATGATCACGCCAAACCCGGGCAGGCCGAAATAGCGGCTGACGATGTAGGGGCCGATGTCGCCCTCGGCGCCCTGGCTAATGCCGGCGAGAACAATGCCAGCAATCACAGCCCAGAGGATCGCTCCGTCGCCCAGCAGCATCAAACATCCGACCGCCGGCAGCGCCATGGCGGTGAAGGCCACTATCGGCGGCGGGAAGCGATCCAGGCATACGCCTGCGATCAGCCGACCGATGGCCACCGAGGCCGCAAACGCCGACATCACGGTGGCCACCTGGGCGCCGGAGAAGCCCTTGTCCGAGACCAGCGCCGCCATCTGGTTCATCAGTCCGCCGGAGGGGATGTTGATCAGGAACATGCCGACCACCAGGCACCAGAAGGCGCGCGTCCGCAGGGCGCTGGCCAGATCGAGGGCCTGGGCTGCGTTATCCTTGCGGGGCCTGCCGACCGCGGCGGGGAGCAGCACCAGGGCGAGCGCCGCGCCGGCAAGCGCCACGCCGCCCACCAGCAGCCAGCCCGCCCGCCAGCCCTGGGCCTCGATCATCGCGTTGAGCGCCAGGGGCATCACGGCGGCCGAAATCACCACGCCTGAAAGGGCCACGCTCAAGGCCAACCCGCGGGTGCGATCGAAGGCGCCGCTGACCGCCCGCGCCCAGGTGATACTGGTGGTGCCCATGCCGAAAAACACCAGCAGGAAGATCAAGCCGTAATAGTGCCAGAGCACACCCGACTGCGTGGAGAGCCCGAGCGTAGCGCCCGCGAACCCCAGCGCGCCGACCCCGATCACAACCCGGATGCCGATGCGGTCAGCCAGGCGCCCGATGAACGGCGCGAGCAGTCCGGCCGCGAGCGTCGCCATGCTGGCCAGCGCCGCATCTCCCCGGCTCCAGCCGAACTCAGCGACATGGTGCTTGAGGAACATGCTCACGATATAGGAATAGAGGATCAGGCCGGTCGCCGAGCCGATCCCGGCAGCCAGTAGAGTTCGCCAACCGAGGCGCCACTCCGCCCAGGCAGTCAGCGGCGGCGGGGCCGCATCCGCTCTGGCATCGGTCATTCGTACATGGCCCCGACCGCGCGGCGGGGCTGGGTCTCGCAGGCGCAGTCCATGGCGGTCTCTCCGGAGCGGACTGTCAACCTAAGTCGCCCGAGCCGCAGCAACAACCCCTGGCACCGCTTCGCGATCAAGCCGCGGCGGTCGCCGCTGCCCACGACCGATGCGCCTCAATCCGCAACTGCGAGGGGGCGTCCGCGGATCAGGTGAGGCTGGGGTTTGGAGATGTTGTAGATCGGGGCTTGCGTAGCGAGAAACCTCCGGGCTGAGCCTTGAGACTTCAACTTCACCTGCTTCCGCTCCGCCGCAGGATTTCGGGGTACGAGTTCCCAGCGCTATTGTTTTCGCGCATCTCGCCCGGCCGAAGAACGGCCTTTTGACCGAGTTGCCGCACCAAGCGCCATAGGACGCCAGACTATCCTTCTTGGTGGCTGCAGGTCGACAGCCCACACCGACGCACTACCCGAGCGGAATGTCCTCCAGCCCAAGGTAGCGCAGGAGCATCAGCGCGAGTTCTTCGTGAAGGCGTGGGTCGTCGATTGAGTACGGGCCGGGGCCGTGCAGCATGTTGGAGATGATCTGGCCGTGCATCATGCGAATAGCCAGATGGGCGGCGTCTCGCTTGCGAGGATCCATGGCGATCCCACGCGCCTTCAGAAGGTCGACCACTTGCCCGGCCTCGATTGCCTCAAGCCGCCGCATCAGCGGCCAGACGTCGCGCCCCCGAAGGCTAAGCTCGAACAACGCGCGGTAGTAGCCTTCGATCCCTTTCATGGTCCTGGCCGAGTTTCGCATTAGCCGGCGAAACACCTCCATCAAGGGTTCGGTCTGGCATGCCGGGTCGGCGAAGAACTTGACGATATTAGCCTCGGCATGTGCCGCCATGTCGGATTGCAGGGCGAAGAAGAACGCCTCCTTATCCTGGAAACGACGATAGAAACTGCCCACGGAGCAACCCGCCCGCTTGGCGATCCCGGCGACGTGCGCCTCCCAAAAGCCCGATTCCGCAAACACGCGCTCGCCCGCCTTCATCAGACGGTCGCGCTGCTGACGGCTCCGCTCCTGGTAGGCCGGGAGCGTCCAGCGATTGTCAGGTTCCCCCTCACCCTCGGTCGCCGCATGGCTCATGACACCATCCATCATTCCGTAAGCCGCCTCCATGTTCCCTGCCATAGCGCGACAGGATCGACGGTGTCCAACGATCGTCCCGCGATTGTCCGGCGCGCGCCTTGCTTGCACGCCGGGGTCTCAGCGTTTGCCGCGCGTCGGGCAGCGTAAGGATATTCGTCGCACAACCGATTGCGGGGAGCGTGAAGGCCGGGCCGTCCGCCCTGGCCCCTGGCCATGGCCGGCAGGTCACCCCACCGCAAGCGCAGTGGGACTTTCAAGTCCGAACATCGCAAGCTGCCGATATGTGTTTGTGAACCTTGATTTCGGTTTTACACTGCCCCCAGCAGTCGGAAGGGGACACTTATCATGAGCGCGTCGGAGTCAATGGTCACACTCAGCGGCGTACCGGGGTCGCCTTATACTCGCAAGATGTTGGCCTTGCTGCGCTATCGCCGCATTCCCTACAAACTGATCCTCGGGTCACGTGACCTCAAGGGCCTGCCCCAGGCCAAGGTCAGCCTTCTGCCCACATTTTATTTTCCGGACACCGCCGGCCAATTGCAGGCGGTCACCGACTCCACGCCGATCATCCGCAGATTGGAGGGCATGTTCCCGGACCGGTCGGTGCGACCGGCGACTCCTGCATTGGCCCTGATTGACGCCATACTGGAGGACTACGGCGATGAGTGGCTGACGAAAGCTATGTTCCACTATCGTTGGCATTATGCTGACGATATTGCCCGTGCGTCGGCGATCCTTCCGGCCTGGACCCAGGGGCGCATGCCCGATGCGGCGCTCAAGGCGGCAGGGACGGCGATCGCAGGACGCCAGATCCCGCGGCTACGCTACGTCGGCTCCAACGAGACGACCTGGGGCGTGATCGAGGCCAGCTACATGCGCTATCTCGACGCCATGGAGGCCCATCTACGCGAACACGCCTTCCTGCTGGGCGCACGACCCGGCGCCGGCGACTTCGGTGTTTTCGGGCAATTGACCCAGCTGGCGCTGTTTGATCCAACCCCCATGGCGATCACCGCTGTACGGGCGCCCCGAGTGCTCGCCTGGACTGGCGCCGTCGAGGACCTGACAGGGGTGGAGCCTGTAGACGCCGACTGGTTCGAGCCAGGCGCCCTGCCCGCCACGCTAACGGCCTTGCTGAGCGAAGTCGGTCGCGTCTATGCGCCGTTGCTTCTCGCCAACGCGCGGGCCGTACAAACCGGCGCCGAGCAGGTGGAGACCACCATCGACGGCAAGGTCTGGGTCCAGCAGCCGTTCCCCTACCAGGCCAAGTGCCTGATGTGGCTGCGCCAGGAGTACGCCGCGCTGGACGCGACCGCCCGCGCCCAGGCCGACGCGGCCCTGGCCGGGACAGGGTGCGAAGCGTTGTTCGCTAGTTGACCTGTCGGTCGCGGCCTTCCCAGTAGGGCTGGCGAAGGTCGCGGCGCAGGATCTTCCCGCTGGGATTGCGTGGAATGGCGGCGACGAAATCCACGGACTTGGGCAACTTGTAACCGGCGATCCGTTCCCGCGCGTAGGCGATAAGTTCAGCGGGCTCGACCACCGCACCCGCCTTCAGGGCGACTACCGCCTTGACCGCCTCGCCCCACCGATCGTCGGGGACGCCGATCACCGCCACATCCTGCACCGCCGGATGGCCCGCGAGGGCGTTCTCCACCTCGGCTGGATAGATGTTCTCGCCGCCGGAGACGATCATCTCCTTCATCCGGTCGTGGATGTAGAGGTACCCCTCCTCATCGAAATAACCCGCGTCGCCCGAACGGAAGAAGCCTTCGGCGTCGAAAGCCTCGGCATTGCCCTCTTCGCGCTTCCAGTAGCCTTTCATCACACAGGGCGCTCGCATCAGGATCTCGCCGACCTGTCCCGGCGGGAGCGTTCGCCCATCTGCGTCCACCACCTTGATCTCTCGGCCCGGCGCGGCGCGGCCGCACGAGCGCAGCTTGCCACGCGCCGGATCATGATCCGCTGGCGGCAGATAGGTGATGGGACCACCGGTCGTCTCGGTCAGGCCGTAGGCCTGCATGAACCCACAGCCCATCAGCGCCGTCGCGTCGCGCAGCACCGCCTCGGGAATCGGTGAGCCGCCGTAGGTGATCCGCTTGAGCGTGGAGAAGTCGGTATCGCGCGCCTCGGGCTGCTGGGTCACCGCCAGGATCACGGCAGGTACCAGGGTGGCCTGGGTGATCCCCTTCGTCGGAATCAGGCGCAGGATTTCCTTTGGATCAACCTCCGGCAGGATCACGCCGCACGAGCCGTTGGCCAGCGTACCCATGCCCATGTTGATCCCGGCCACATGGAAGAAGGGCATGGCGATCAGGATCACGTCGCGGTCCCCATAGGGCTCCACGTCAGTGGCGTGGTTGCGGAAGAGGGACAGGTAGTTGGCGTTGTTCAGCCGGACGCCCTTGGGCAGGCCCGTGGTGCCGGACGTGTAGACCTGGAGGATGTCATCGTCGTCGGCAGACGTCAGCAGGGGATCGACCGGCGACTGGGCGTCACGCCAGGCTTCGTAGTCCGGCCATAGGGGGTGGCCGCCATCCATGGCGATGACCTGCTTCAGCTGCGGCAGATCGGTCAGTATCTGGTCGATTACGCCGTAGAATTCGGCTCCGACAAACAGGACCTCGCAATCTGCATCGCCGATTACGAAGGCCAGTTCGGGCGCCGCCAGCCGCCAGTTGAGGCCCACAATCGCCGTGCGCGACTTGAAGGTCCCCAGCACCACTTCCCAGAAGCGATCAAGGTTCTTGCCCAGGTAGCCGATCCGCGCGCCGGGGCCCTGATCCAGAGACAGTAGACCGTTGGCGACCCGGCTGGCCCGCTCGTCAAGCTCGGCATAGGTGGTCAGGCGATCCTTGAAGTCGAGGGCCACCGCATCCGGGCGCTCCCGTGCATGCAGGCGGCTGATGTCTGCGACACAGTCCAGTCGGTGAGCGTGGGTCACGACGAGACCGCCTCTAGCCAGCGCGCGCAGCCGGTGTCTGTCAGGATCGAGGTCAGCCGGGCGTCCGACACACCCGCGCGACGGGCCCGCAGCGCCGCCAGTGACTTGGCGTGATATTTTTGCGGAGGTTGAACGTAGGCGCGGCCCGCCAGGTCAACGGTGAACTCGGCTGCCCCCGTCTGGAGCGCGCGGCTGTTTGCATCAGTCCAGGGCAAGAAGTAGCGCCCCAAATAGGCCAGCAAAGGCGTCATGGTCGGCGCCAGGCTCTCCCAGGTTTCGAATGGCCCGTCGTTGCGCGGCTCATTCATCCGGTAGCACCAGTCCAGCACCTTGGAGGCGCGAGCCCGGATGATGCCGCCGCAAGTCGGATCCACCGAGGCTTCATAGAGTTGGGCCGCCAGGCCAAAGTCACCGAAGGCGGGACGGTCGCCGAACAGATAGGCCCGATCAGCGAGATGAATCTCCAGCAGGTCGAGCAGTTCGTTCAGATAGTCGCGGATCAACGGCGCGGTCGCCGGGCTGGAGCCCACGAAATGGCCGCGCCCGGTCATCCGCGCGAACACCATCGCCGCCCGCTCGGCCACCGCGGCGTCTTCGCCGTTGGGCATCGACAGGCGAGCCAGGGTCTGGGCAGAGGCCCTGGCGTCGATCTCGTCGTACCAGCGGTGGTGGAACATCAGCTTGTTGCCCCACTCGTCACCGAATTCCTCGAACAACGCCGAGAGGAAGTTCAGCACCGGGTCGGCAGGGTGGATCGACGGTTCCGGAACCTCGGCCTCCAGCCTCTCCAGGATCGGCGTCGAATCCTGCAATCCCTCGTCCGCCGGCGTCGCCACCGTCGGCACGATCGGCAGCTTGGCGAAGCGCTTGTAGTCCTCTTCATTCTGCGGCCCCCGCGCGATCCAGACGTGGGGGATGGCTTTGTATCGAAAGTACGAGCGCACCTTCACGGAATAAGGCGACATCTCAGAGCCGAAGATCCGATAGAGTTCGCTCACTTGGTCACCTCTTGCTTAATCATGGCCCGCTGGCTTTGCGCGAAGGCCTCTTTGCCGATAGCCGAGCCCTTCTGGACCGCCTCCCGCGAGCCAACCTGTTTGAACCAGCGGTAGAAGTCGGGGAATTCGGCCGGGTCGATTCCCAGGCCCTTGTAGCCGCGGGTCCAGGGCCAGATCGCCATGTCGGCGATCGAGTAGTCGCCAGCCACGTGCTCCGCCTCGGCCAGGCGCTTGTTGAGCACACCGTAGAGCCGCCTGGTCTCGTTCACATAGCGGTTGAGCGCATAGTCGATGCGCTCTTCCCGGTAGCGGAAATGCGCGGCCTGGCCGGCCATGGGCCCAAGCCCCGCGCTTTGCCAGAGGAGCCACTCCTCGACCTTCGTACGGGCCCGCCGCTCCGCCGGATAGAAACGTCCCGTCTTGTCGCCGAGGTATTGCAGGATCGCGCCGGACTCAAAGATCGAGATCGGCTCGCCGCCCGGCCCCTCGTGGTCCACGATGGCCGGCATCCGACCGTTGGGTGAAATGGCCCTGAACTCGGGCGTGTCCTGACCACCGTTTCCGATATCTACAGGAACCAGTCGGTAGGCCAGCCCGGCCTCCTCCAGCATGATGGTGATCTTCCACCCGTTGGGTGTCGGCCAGAAATGCAGGTCGATCATGGCGTTGTCCTTCAGGCCACAGCGAGACGGTTACCAACCCGGGTCAACGGGCGAGCCAGCCGCGTAGCCAGCAGGGTCCCGGCTCCGCAGTCCTCGACCATTCCCTGACAGGCGGCCCGATCAGCCGGCGAAAGCGTGGCGAACCAGTCCAGGGTTCGCTGCAGCAACCAGAGAGAATGCGCCGGCGCGCCCATGTTCATCTCGTGGCCACGCAGTGGCACGCAAATCCTGCCGAGACTGGGTTGATCCTGGTCGGTGTCAGAGATTGGCTGCCTCTCCGGGAAGTGCGGATGGGCCGCAGACCACTGGCTGAAGAGTTCGGCTGTCGCGCTGTAGATCGGCGTATAATCCACACAGAACGTGCGCAGCATCCGCAGCACCGTCTCCGGGACCTCGTCGTCCGGCAGATAGGCCATTGGCGTATCCCAGAACTCTGGCGACTGGATTTCCGGCGTATTCATGTGCTCCACCCAGCGGAATACGCGCGGCGCCCTTTGCTGCATCAGGTGCAGGGGCCACGGGTCGCGGCCCAGATGGGCGAACAAAGGTCCCATAAGCCCAAAGTCGCCCACGCTCGGCAGGCCGCCAAACAGGTAGGGATGGTCCGTGAAATGAGCCTCAAGCGCGTCGAGCAGGTCGAAGTAGATCTGTTCCATCGCGGGGAACATGTCCGGCGTGATGCCTATCGCAGCGCGGTGGCCATCCATCTGCCGGGCCACCACATTGCCGTAGTGGTCGAGCAACTCGTCAGTGCCGCGCGGCTTGAAACTACGGCCGAACTCTCGGACCACGAAGTGGCGGTTAGGCTCAGGGTAGTCCCAGCGAAAGTGCCAGGCGATCTTCAGGTTTTCGCTGGCGAACAGGTCAACCAGATAGGCCGCCAGCCTTTGACGCGGGCCGGGCGGCAGGGCCGGCGGGTCAGGAAACCTGCGCTCCAGATATTCGAACATCACCGTGGTGTCCTGGATGACGAAACCCTCGGGGGTCTCCAGGATGGGTATCCGCTTGGAGCGCGCGGCCGGGCTCACCTCCTGGCGGAAATGGTGATGACTCGGAAGGCGTTCGACAAAGGCGATGCCTTTCTTGCGCAGATAGCTGCGCGTCTTGCCGGTGTAGAACGAGGCGTAAGCGCCATAGAGCGTGAACGGCCCTTCGCCGGGCCCCGGATGGGCGTCTGCAGCCTGACGGACCTGATCGATATCAAGCGGGACGATCATGATGCTCTCCACCGCCAGCCGCAAAGACAACAATCACGATCAACGCCCATCACATTTCGGGAAAAAACGCCCGTATTTTAGCTTATAAATCAGATAATTAGCTCGTCCTGCATCTGACTGCTGGCGAGACAAATACTGTTTGTTTCCAATGACGTTCAGTTCCCCCAGTAGACATATTCGTCTGTCTCGACCTGAGGAAGGATGAGCGAGTGATCCAGCATCACGGCCGACTGCCCCAACTCCGGCCATAGCGGCTTGAGCTGTTCAGCGTCGTGACGAGCCAGGTGGCGCTTGAGTTCGGCGACCTTTTCCGGTTGCTCCGCTGCGAGATTGCGGCGCTCGGTGGGATCGTTTGACAGGTCATAGAGCCAATCCTTTGCGGGGCGCTCGGTGACCTGCAGTTTCCAGTCGCCAGCCCGAACCACGCGATAGGGTCCGGTCCGCCAGAACAGCAGATCGTGCGGGCGTCCTGTCTTCCGGCCGTCCACAAAGGGTATCAGGTCAACCCCGTCGATCTTTCGATCCCGAGGCGTCGGCGCCCCGGCGGCGCTCGCAGCCGTGCCGAAAATGTCAAAGTGGGAGACCGGAGCCCGCACGGTGCTGCCCGCAGGGATACGGGCAGGCCAGCGCATGAACAGGGGCGCGCGAATCCCCCCCTCGAAAAAGGTCTGCTTCCAGCCCCGGAAGGGGCGATTGATCTCTTCAAGACCTATGTAGTAGGCGCCGCCGTTGTCAGTGGTGAAGACGACCAGCGTGTCCTTGTCGATCCCCTGCTCCTGTAGCGCCTGCAGAACCCGGCCCACGCCGCGATCAAGACCCAGAATCATGGCCGCGTAGGTCCGAAGGCGATGGTCGGCGATGTAAGGCAGTGCGTCGTAGTCTTCGCGCGTCGCCTGTAGCGGCGTGTGCGGTGCGTTGTAGGCCAGGTACATGAAGAACGGTCGATTGCGGTTCGCCTCAATGGCTGCAACCGCTTCATCCGTGAGGTAGTCGGTCATGTGTTTCTTGGGCTGGAAGGCTTCGCCCCCGTCCTTGCGCACAAAGAACTGCAGGCTGCTCCACAGGTTCATGTCGATCGGATCGAACCCCTGCACCGAATTCACAACCCGCGGGTCAGTCTTCGGCAAGAACATCGAGGCGCCACTGGTAAAGCCCAGGGTCTCGGAGAATCCGCGCCGCTGCGGCTGGAACTCCGGTGACTCGCCCAGGTGCCATTTTCCAAGCTGGATGGTGTGATACCCCACGCCCTGCAACAGCTGACCCAGCATGATCTCGGTGGTCGGCACTCCCATCTGGGCCACCGGGATGATGTCCTTCTCGCGATCGGCGAAATAGACCGGATTGCGAATCCCGTAGTGATGAGCGCGTACTTCACGCGCGAACCTCAGATTTGTCGGCGTGAACTCGAAACCGTAGCGGGTCGGGTATCGGCCCGTCAGGAGAGCGGCACGCGAAGGCGCGCACGTGCCGTGGCCTGAATAGGCCTGCGCGAAGTTGACCCCTTCACGCCCGATAGCGTCGATGTTGGGCGTCGGAACTGTGCCACCGGCAACACCCCCACCGTTGAAGCTGATGTCATTGTAGCCAAGGTCGTCTGCAATGATGACGATGATGTTTGGCTGCCGCCGCGTCTTGGGCGGTGCGGCCGGACCCTTTTGCCACACGACGTCTCGCGGCGGTCCGATTTCAAACTGGGTCCGTCCAACGGGGACGTTCGCCGGCGCCTGGGCCAGCGTCGACCCGCCCAACCCCAACGCCACCAGGCCGGTGACGGCGAAAAGGGCGCACTTTGTCCGTATACTGCGCATGTCGCGCCACTCCCTTTACGATCTGGAATAGCCGGGAGACCGCGATGAACGCACTCTCCCGGCGAGGAAGGTCTAGAACTTCATGCTGGCTTCGACGCCGTAGGTCCGTGGCGGCGCATACCAGCCGACAAATCCCGCTGCCGCTGCCGTGCCGCCGCCTGAGATGAAGGCGTTGAGCGGCTGCAGCGTCTTCTGCACGAAGTAGGCTTCATCGGTCAGGTTCTTGCCGTAAGCCGAGATGCGCCAGCCGTTGGGCGAACTGATCCCGGCACGGAGGCCAAGCAAAGTCACGGAGGGCTGGAACGACCGCGGGTCCAGTGTCGCTTCCTGGAACTTGGAGCCCGTATAGCTGAGGTCGCCGTTCACGTACCAGTCAAGCCCGGTGTCTCCCAGCGGGGCTTCCCACTGCGCCACAAGGCTATAGGTCCATTCCGGGCTGTGCGCGGGCGTCAGGCCGGTGAAGCTACATGTCCCCGGTCGGGTACCGACCGGCACCGAGCCCAGATTATTGCACTGGCCGGCGCTGTAGTCCGTGAACTCGGAGTCCATGTAGGACAACGTCGCCTTGAGGGTCAGCGGCTGGATCGGTCGAAGCGTCGCATCGGCCTCGACCCCGCGGACACGGCGGTCGCCCGCGTTCGAGACGATGAAGCCCGTGCCGGTGAGCGGATTGAGGACCGAGTCCTGGAAGTCGCTGAGCTTCATCGAGTAGATGTCTGCGTTCAGGATCAGCTTGCGATCCAGCAGCACCGATTTGACGCCAAGTTCGTAGGTCAGCGATGTCTCTGGACCGAACTCGACCGGAACGCCTGGGGCGGCCGAGCGAGCATTGAAGCCTCCGGTCTTGTAACCGGACGCGGCCAGGGCATAGACCATCACATCCGGCGCGACGTCAAACTGGGCCCCGGCCAACCAGGTAACCTTGTCCTCCTTGCGGGAGACATCGCCCAACCGGTTGACTGAAAACACGGTGCGGGCGGCTGGCGTCGCCGTCGGGTTCACGTCGGAGATCAGGTAGCTGTCTTTGTTGTCCTTGGAGTAGCGTAGACCGCCCGTCAGGCGGAAAACGTCAGTCAGCTTGAACGTGGCCTGACCGAACAGGGCGGCGCTGCGTGTGTCCTGGGTGTAGTAGAAGGTCGAGAAGTCACCGACCTGAAAGCGGCGGCCGGGCGCGGGCGGAAGGACACGGTTGGCGTCCGGGCCAATCGCGGTCCTGGTGGTGTAAGTGATCCCCTGCGAGAAAAGGTACACCCCGGCGATGTAACTGAAGCGCTGTTCCAGCGGAGAGGTGATCCGGAATTCCTGGCTGTAACCTTCCGAGCGTAGAAACTGATTGCTGCCAAAGGGAACTGTCGTGACCTGCGGCAGCATGTCGGCCGCCAGGTTCTTGATATTGTCCTCATACCCGTTGAACGCCGTGATCGAGGTGAGCGTGTGGTCCATCGGCAGGTCATAGTCGACCGTGAACGACGCTCCGTAGACCTTGGTTGTATTGTCGCCCGGCGCGTCGTCATCGACGATGTGATCCTTGTCGTCGAAGTTCCGGAAAGGCCTGCCAATGGCGGCGGCCGCGGCCAGGAACCCGGGCGTGGCAATGCCGCCCACGCCGCTCGCATTGAGCGTCTCAGCCGTGCAGCAAGCCGAGTCGATATACGAATAGTAGGCGATGAAGTTCGCTTTCAGACCGTCATTGGGTTTCCACTTCACGCGCCCGCGAAAGCCGTACTGGTCGATGTTGTTGACCTCGGGCCCAGACAGGTTTTTCTCGTACCCGTCGCGTCCGGAAGCCCAGACCGAAAGGCGGGCGGAAACGTCTTCGGTGATCCCGCCGCCGACATATCCGCCGATCGAGCGATCCTTGTAGTCGCCGGCCCTGACCGTCACCATCGCCTCGAAGTCCTGGCTCGGCTCCCGCGAGGTGATGTTGATGGCGCCTACAGGCGTGTTGCGACCGTAGAGCGTCCCCTGGGGACCACGCAGAACTTCCACAGTGGAGATGTCCTGGAGGTTGCTCTGGATCGGGCCTGCGGCCACGATGTAGACGCCGTCAATGAAGATGCCGACGCTGGACTCGATGCCGGGGTTGGTGCCCGACGTACCGATGCCACGGACGAATATGGTCGAGTTCCGGTTGTTGTTCGACTGGGTGATGTTCACCGAAGGCACGAAGCGCGAGAGTTCGGTGACGTTGCCGATCCCGACCTTCTCAAGATAGTCGCCACTCACGGCGGAAACCGACATCGGAACATCCTGGATGTTCTCCGCCCGCTTGTTGGCGGTGACGATCAGGGTCTCGACTTCCGCTGGCTCGTCCGCAGCCTGGGTAGCAGACGCCGCCATTAGGGAAGCGACCAGCGCCAGGGCTGTGCTGGCGAACAGATTTTCGCCCATTACTCGATAGGACATCTCTACTCCCCGTTTTAACGTTCTTTGTTGGACAACGGTAGGTGAACTGAAATTCCGATTCAATCGGAATCGTGATTCCTGTCGTGACAATCCTGGTCTGGAGAAATCCCTTGCGCGCCGCCCGATGTCGGTTCGGGCCTCGAACCGGACCGGGCACGCTCGCCCTCTCCCGGAAGCGCGCGCCAAACTGGGAGGGGTCGCGGGTTTTCGGATGGCCACCAGGCGACCCGCGCGGACTGGCTGACAGATCGTTACTGGAGCCAGGCCTGTGTATGTGGCGCCCGGAAGCTGCTTATGATCGCGCAGGATTGATCAGATACTTCTCGCCCGTGCGCTTGCGGTGATAGGCGGCGATCACCTCCGGACGCAACGCGTCGCGCAGGGATATCTCCGAGGTATAGTTACTGGCAAAGGTGGACGTCAGCTCGTCGACCACCCGTCGCCGCAGACTCTTTACACGATCCGGACCCGCCTTCGCCAGGAACCCAGTCAGGATCCAGCCTCCCACACCCCAGGCCATGCCGTAGTCACGGAGCAACTCCGTGGGCCCAGTCGCAAGACCGCCATAGATGTAGACCTGCTTATGGACACTTGATCCATAACGGCTGTAGCCACCGCTGGCAGCCTGTGCCCGTTCCATCCCGGACAGTATCTGGCTTGCCAGACCGCCTCCGCCGACGGCGTCGAACGCAAGGGTCGCACCCGTCGCGGTCAGGGCTGCGATAAGGTCCTGCGTGAAGGTCGGACTTCCCGTATTCACAATGTGCCGCGCGCCGATTTGCCTCAGAAGGCCGGCCTGCGCGTCGCTGCGCACAATGTTCACCAGTTGAATGTCATCGCGAAGGCAGATCCGGTTCAGCATCTGACCGAGGTTCGAGGCCGCCGCTGTATGCACCAGCGCCCGATGGCCTTCCATACGCATGGTCTCGATCATGCCGAGCGCGGTCATGGGGTTGGCAAAGCTTGAGGCGCCCTCGGAAGCCGCCGTTCCCTCAGGCAGGACCAGCACATCGGCCGCACGATGCACGCGATACTCGGCGAACATCGCCCCGCCGAAGACTGCCACCATCCTTCCGACAAGCGCCTGGGAGGCTGCGTCACTCCCCGCCGCAATCACGGTCCCCGCGCCCTCGACGCCCACGGCGAGGGACTGGCCAATCCGCCCCCTGACCCCCGTCAGCAGCGCAGCCGGTATCACCGCGGTCGTTTTGCCGACTGTACTCTTCAGCGTCGAAAGATCCGCCGGGCCCAGCAGCAGGCCAAGGTCCCCGGGATTGATCGGCGCCGCCTGCACGCGAACGAGCACTTCGCCATCTCCAGGGGCCTGAACCGGGATATCCGCAAGCGAAAGCTCCAGGACCCCCTCCGGCGTGATCAGTGACCGGAGTTGCAGACCGGAGGCAGGTAGCGTTGAGGGCCGCATGCTCATTGCCCGTAGCTATTCCGGACGGGTGTAGGCGTCGTTAGGTCCGCCGATGCGTTCGAGCAGCATCCTGCCATAGTCCGGCCGGGTCCAGATCATCCGGCCCTCAGGGTCAAGCCACCGTCGGACCTCGACACCGGGCTGGCTCTTGGGGCGCAGGATGAACACGCCGTTCTCATAGCTGGCGATGGCGAGGATCGGCGTCTTGAAGTCGCGCACAGATACGTCGCGCACAGCGTTCTTCTCGGTCCCGTCGGCCCTGGCGTCGGCGATCTGCCCGCCACCCATATCGACAATCCGGTCGCCGCATTGCTCGATCCGTTCGGCATAGTTGTAGAGGTGCTCACCCTTCTGGGGCGGCTTTCCATTGTGGTCGATGATACGCCAGATCCCCCGCAGGTCCGGCGCGCCACTTACCAACGGCTCCGTACACGTGGCGAGCACCGGCGCCGGAAAGGTGCGCCCCCATCCGTTGGGTCCGGGTGGCGTATGGGCGACGGGAATGTCGCTCGCGAGTACAGGTTTTCCGGCAGGCGCCGCCATGGCGCCAAAGGCCAGCGCGGCAAAGGCTCCCGCGAGCATATAAGGTCGCAAAATCACGATCTCCCTCCTGCAGAACGCCGGCTCTCGCCAGCAACGATTTTGTGAACTAGTATTCTGGTTCTACTTTCTTTGAAAGTGTTTTCCGAGTCCGGGTTCGCCGGCGCCTCATCCGCCCCAGTAGACGTACTCGTCTGTCAGCGTCTGGGGTTCGGCCAGGGTATGGTCGAGCATGACCGGAGACTGGCCGAGCTGGGGCCAGAGCGGTTTGACCTGGGCGGCATTGTGCCTGGCCAGCAGACGTTTCAGTTCAGCCACCTTGTCGGGCATGGCCGCAGCCATGTTGACCCGCTCGGTGGGGTCGTTGGCAAGGTCGAACAACCAATCCTTTTTCGGCCGGTCGGTAACCTGCAGCTTCCAGTCGCCGGCGCGGACGACCTGATAGTCGCCGCTGCGCCAGAACAGGTTCTCATGCGGCCGCCCCCTGGCCTTGCCGGTCACGTGTGGGACCAGGTTCACACCGTCGATCACGCGATCCCTGGGCAGGGCGACATTGGCCGCCGCGGCGGCGGTAGCGAAGATGTCGAAGTGCGAGACGGGCGCGCGATAGGTGCGCCCGGCCGGGATCGCGGCCGGCCAACGCATAAGGTAGGGCGTACGAATGCCGCCTTCAAAATAGGTCAGTTTCCAGCCGCGAAAGGGCCTGTTGACGTCTGGCAGGCCAACGTAACCAGCCCCGCCGTTGTCACTGACAAAGATCACCAGGGTATCGTTCGTGAGGCCGTCCTGCTCGAGCTGCTGCAGCACCCGACCTACACCCCGGTCGAGCGCGCGGATCATGGCGGAATAGACCCGCATCCGATGGTCCTGGATATGCGAGAGGGCGTCGTAATCGGCCTTGGTCGCCTGCAGCGGCGTATGGGGAGCGTTGTAGGCCAGATAGGCGAAGAACGGCCGATTGCGATTGGCGTGGATCGCCTTCACAGCCTCGTCGGTGACGTAGTCGGTCAAATAGGCCTTGGGCTGGAACCCCGGGCCGCCGTCCTTCTGGGCGTAGAACGGCATGGATGCCCAAAGGAACCTGTCGATCGGGTCGAAGTCCTGCATGGAATTGACGACTCGTGGATCGTCCTTTGGCAGGAACATCGAGCCGCTGGTCAGCAGGCTCTCGTTGAAGCCGCGCTTGGTCGCCGCGAATTCCGGGGACTCTCCGAGATGCCACTTGCCGAAGTGAAGCGTGTGATAGCCCACGTCCTGCAGCAGTTCGGCGATGGTGACCTCGCTTTGCGGCAGACCCATCTTGGCGAAGGGGATCATGTCCTTTTCCCGCTCGGGAAAGGAGACGCCGTTGTGGATGCCGTAGTTGAAGGTCCGCATGCTCTTGCCGAGCGCGGGTGGCGCGGGCGTGAACTCGAAGCCGAAACGTGTGGGGTAACGGCCGGTGAGGATGGCCGCGCGGGAGGGCGCGCAAGTTCCATGACCAGCATAGCCCTGAGCGAAATTGACACCCTCCCGAGCTATGGAATCGATGTTGGGAGTGGGGACCGCGCCGCCGGCCACCCCGCCGCCGTTGACCGTCAGGTCGTTGTACCCAAGATCGTCAGCGACGATCAGCACGATGTTCGGCTTGCGCCGCGTTGCCGGTGGCTTGGCCGGCCCCTGCTGCCAGGTGATTTCCATAGGCGGCCCCACCTTGGCAGGTCCGAACGCCGCCGGGCCGGAGGGCGCCTGTGCGTGCGCCTGCGTTTCTCCGAAGACCACCCCACTTGCCGTGACGGCCAGGACAACGGCCGCCGCTGCCGTCCGCACCAACCGAATTTTCATCCGTGGAATCACGTTCCAAACTCCCTTGCTCTAGCCGGACGGGTTGCTCCCTGTCCGCTCTCTGGCCCCAACGCGTCTCGACCGTAGAACCTAGAGCACGACAGCTTGAAGTGGATACCGGTTCAAGCGCCCGTCGTGCTCTAAACATTTGATAACGAGCCTGTTTATCCGGTTCAGATGAGTCCATCTGAACCGG
>NZ_JBILRO010000133.1:0-9188 GCF_044372605.1 Phenylobacterium sp. | reverse complement strand
TTGTCAGCCGCCGAATGCGCTGGGGTTACAGTCAAGTTGAGGGTTCACGCCATCATGGGTCTGCGTCAATCTGGTCCGGACTCAAGGCATCGAACCGGTGTTGCGGCGCAGGATGGAGATCACGCTGTTGGCGTTGCAAGCCATGAAAAAGGGTTGGATGGCTGCCGCCGCCCTCGCGGGGGTGCTGGTGGCTGGTCCATCACTTGGCCAGACCCGGGCTTCCGAACAGGAACGTCAGCAGCAGGCGGCGCTCGCGGACAGTCTGGGCGGGGTCTATGTCGGTCCTCAGGCGGACTACGTCCGGCGCATTGGCGAGAAGATGGCCACCGCAGGGGGATTGGGCGGGAAATGCACCTTCACCCTGATCAACAGCGAGGTGATCAACGCCTTCGCCGCTCCACCCGGCTGCAGCATCTTTGTAACGCGCGGCTTGCTGAGCATTCTCAACAGCGAGGCTGAGCTGGCCGGTGTGCTGGGCCATGAGGTCGGCCATGTGGCCCGCAGGCACTTTGCGCGACAGCGCAACACCCAGCTACTAACCGGCCTGGCCGCTGTTCTGGTGGGCGCCGTAGCCAAGTCCGACCAGATCGGCCAGCTGGCGGGTCAGGCAGCGCAGCTTGGCGTTCTCAGCTACTCGCGGGGCCAGGAGTACGAATCCGATACCTTCGCAACGCAGACGCTGCCCGCAGCCGGATATCCGCGTGAGGGCATTTCCAACGCGCTGGCCGCGCTTCAACGTCAGGATGCCTACGCCGCGGCCGCAATGGGCGCGACGCCGTCAAATGCGACGCCCGTCTGGGCGCGAACCCACCCTCTGACCACCACCCGTATCCAGCGGGCTGCCACTGAGGCGGGCAAGGCCGGCCCGGTCACAGGTCCGCTCGCGATCAACGAGGCCGCCTACCTCTCACAGATGGATGGACTTCTCTATGGGGACGACCCGGCCCAGGGTTTCGTGCGCGGGACGGCCTTTCTGCACCCGGATCTCCGGATTGCGTTCGACGCGCCACGCGGCTTCCGGCTGACCAACGGTGCATCGGCTGTGTCGATCTCGGGCCCCGGCGGGCTTCGCGGCGACTTTACAGGCGCCAGGCTTGGGAATGTTCGCCTCGAGGATCATGTGGGACAGGCGCTTCGCACCATCCTGGGTCAGGCTGTCGCCGAGATCGGCCCGCCGCAACGCACCACCATCAATGGCCTGGAGGCGGTGGCCCAGACCGCCCGGGCCACCAGTCAGGGGCAGCCTGTTGATCTGACCGTTGTGGCCTACGCCATGGGCAGTGACAGCGCCTACCGGTTTACGGTCCTGGCGCCGGCGCGTCAGACCGCGACGTTCGACCCTCTGTTCAGGTCATTCCGTCGAATCAGCGAAGGGGAGGCCGGCCGGATCACCGCGTTGCGGATACAGGTGGTCACGGCGCGACCTGGCGACACCAGCGAAGAGCTGGCCGCGCGGATGGCCAGCGGCGGAGACAAGCTGGCGCTCTTCAGGATGATCAACAATCTCGCCCCTGGCGAGGCCCTGTCGGCTGGTCGCCAGGTCAAGCTGGTGGTGGATCAGCGGCGATGAGATGGGTCGCAAGATGTCTTGCCGCTTGACCACCGGGCCGTCACATTCCGATAAGACCGCAACAGGATCAACGACGCCGTCGCGCAGGCCGCCTCGGATGCACGGGTAGGCGAGGGGAACAGCATGAGTGAAGCCGTGGAACGTGAAGCCATGGAGTACGACGTCGTCATCGTAGGCGCGGGGCCATCAGGCCTGGCCGCCGCGATCCGGCTGAAACAACTCAATGCGGATCTGACGGTCGCCGTCCTGGAAAAAGGTTCCGAGGTAGGCGCGCACATTCTCTCCGGCGCCGTCATCGATCCCAGCGGCATCGCAGAGCTGCTGCCCGACTGGGAGGAGCTGGGCGTCCCGCTGGAGACCAAGGTCACCCGCGACAAGTTCGTGATGCTGGGCCCGCAGGGCGAACTGGACATCAGCTTCCTGCCCTTCCCCAAGTGGATGCTGAACCACGGCAACTATATCGCCTCGCTCGGAAACGTCTGTCGCTGGATGGGGACCTACGCCGAGGGCCTAGGCGTCGAAATCTATCCGGGCATGGCGGCCTCTGAGCTGGTGTTCAATGCGGACGGGTCAGTCAAGGGCGTGGTCGCCGGCGTCTTCGGCATCGGCAAGGATGGCCAACCCACCGCCGACTATCAGCCCGGTCTTGAACTCCATGCCAAATATACCTTCATCGGCGAAGGCGTCCGGGGCTCCCTGGCCAAGCAACTCCAGGCCAAATATAGCCTGACGAACGGTCGCGAGCCTCAGAAATTCGGTATCGGCATCAAGGAGTTGTGGCAGGTTCCGGACGCGGTTTTCGAACCGGGCCTGACGCAGCACACCTTCGGCTGGCCGCTGGACAACGCCACGGGCGGCGGCTCGTTCATGTACCACTTCGGGGACAACTACGTGGCCATCGGCTTCGTGCTGCACCTGAATTACAAAAACCCCTTCCTGTCGCCGTTCGATGAGTTCCAGCGGTTCAAGACCCACCCGAGCATTCGCGCCTACCTCGAGGGCGGCAAGCGCATCTCGTATGGCGCACGCGCCATCACCGAGGGCGGGGCCCAGTCCCTGCCGCAGCTCTATTTCCCCGGCGGCGCACTGCTTGGCTGTTCGGCCGGCATGGTCAACGTGCCGCGCATCAAGGGCAGCCACAACGCGGTGAAGAGCGGCATCCTGGCCGCCGAAGCGGCGTTCGAAGCGATCTCGGCCGGACGTTCCAGCGACGACCTGACCGCCTATGAGGCGGCCTACCAGAAGTCATCCATCGCGAAAGAACTCTGGGCGGTCCGTAACTTCAAGCCGCTTTGGTCACGCTTCGGCACTATTCCCGGTCTGGTGCTGGGCGGGGTGGATGCCATGATTGCGACGCTCCTGGGCGGCTGGTCGCCATGGGGTACGCTGAAGCACGGCAAGAGCGACGCGGAGTCCACAGGCCTGGCCAAGGACTACAAGCCGATCACCTATCCGAAGCCTGACAACGTGTTCAGCTTCGACAAACTGTCGTCTGTCTTCCTCTCGAGCACCAACCACGATGAGAACCAGCCGGCGCACCTCACGCTCCGCGACGCCTCGGTCCCGATCGGTGTGAACCTGCCGAAGTATGGCGAGCCCGCCCGCCTCTACTGCCCGGCGGGCGTCTATGAGGTGCTGTACGACGACAAGGGCCAGAACCCGAAGTTCCAGATCAACTTCCAGAACTGCGTCCACTGCAAGACCTGCGACATCAAGGATCCGTCGCAGAACATCGTCTGGACGACGCCTCAGGGCGGTGACGGACCCAACTATCCTAATATGTGAGTTGCGGCGCGCGCCCGGCGCGCCCAAGTTCAGGGCCATGCGTCACCTCCTTACCGCTGCCTGTCTACCGCTGCTTCTGGTCTCCGCCTGCGCGACGGCCCCTCCCAACGGCGTGACGACGGCGGCGCTGGGTGCGCCGGGCAGCGCCTACGGCCTGTTCCTGGCGGGCAGTTCGGCGCTGGGCGACGGTCGCAACAGCGAGGCTCTGCGCCTGCTTGAACTGGCCAAGGCCCAGGGCGCGGTCGACCCCGCCGTCACGGAGCGCGCCTTCACCGCCGCTTTGCTCGCCGGTGATATCGAACGCGCCGCTCTTCTGGCGCCCGACGGCGACGGTGCGTCCGATCAGGGCCGTCGTATGGGCCGCCTCACCCGCGCCGTAGAGGCGCTTGCCGAGGGCAAGGGCAAGGTGGCCCGCGAGGTGATCGGTAACGACGGGATCGGCTTTCCGCATCGCGGCGCTGTGGCGTTGCTCTCGCCCTGGGTCGCCGCCTCATTGGGTGACCTTGAGGGCTCGCTTGTGCGCCCCACGGTTCGCGGTGACGGCGCCGTCGATTACTTCGGCCAGATCGGTCAGGCGCATCTGTTCGAGCGTGCGCGCCGCTACGATGAGGCCGAGACCAATTTCAAGGCTGTCACCGGAGGTGAGTCTCCCACCGAGATCGCCGTCAGCGCCTACGGCGGTTTTCTGGAGCGGCGGGGCCGGCGGCCTGACGCCCTGGCGCTCTATGATGCGGCGCTCAGGCGAAACCCAGATAACCTCGCCCTGAAGGCGGCAAGGTCGCGCGCGGCGACGCGAAAGCCGCCGCCGGCTGCGCCTACCGTCCAGCAAGGCGCCGCGTTTGCCCTGCTGGCGCCCGCGGTCACGCTGATTTCCAACAAGCAGACGCAGGTGGGGCTGGCCTATCTGCGGCTATCGCTGCGGCTCGATCCGGAGAGGAATGACGGCTGGCTGATGCTGGGTGACCTGTTGCAGCAACAAGGTGACACAACCGGCGCCCGTGCGGCCTATTTGCGCCCCCGTCCCGGGGCACCGGAGTTTGCGTCGGGTCAGTCCAAACTGGCCTGGAGCTATCAGAGCGCAGGCGACAAGGCCGAGGCGCTCAAGCTGGCGCGCGCCGCTGCGGCCACGGGTGTTCGGGATGGCAGGCTGACCCTGGCGGACCTGCTGTCGGCCAACGGCGATGACGCGGCTGCGGTAGCGATCTGGAATACTGAGCTTGCGCCCGGTCAGGATGCGGACTGGCAGCTCTACTACGCCCGCGGCCGCGCCTACGGCCGAATGGACCGCTGGAAGGAGGCCGAGGCCGATCTGCTGCAGGCGATCCGGCTGCGCCCGGATGAGAGCGAGCTGCTGAACTATCTGGGCTACGGCTGGGTTGATCGAGGCGAACGCCTGCCCGAGGCGATGGCGATGATCGAGAAGGCGCTCGCCGCCAACCCGCGTTCGGGCGCTATCATCGACAGTCTCGGCTGGGCTCACTACCGGCTCGGCGACTACAAGAAGGCCGTGGAAGTCATAGAACAGGCCATTGAGCTGGAAGCCGGCGACCCCGAGATCAACAATCATCTCGGCGACGCCTACTGGATGGTGGGGCGCAAGGATGAGGCCGTGTTCCAGTGGCGCCGCGTCCTGACGCTCAATCCCGACGCCAAGATCAAGGCTGACGCCGAAAAAAAGCTGGCATCCGGCCTTGGGCCGTCGCCGAAACTGGCCGGACAATAGGCGATGCCGGCAAGGCTGGCGCCGGCGAAGGTCAACCTGTTCCTGCATGTCGGCGCGCCGACGCCCGACGGCTATCATCCGCTGTGCAGTCTGATGGCCTTCGCCGACATCGGCGATACGGTGAGTGTTGAGTTGGGCGAGGGGAGCCTGATCGCCCATGGCCCGTTCGCGCGCGGGCTGGGTCGCGAACCCGATAACCTGATCATCCGGGCGGTACGGGCATTTGTCGCCGAACTTGGCCGGCCAATGTCGGAGATGGCGTTTGTCCTCGACAAGCAACTGCCCATCGCCAGTGGGCTGGGCGGTGGCTCGAGCGACGCGGGTGCGGCCTTGCGGCTGATCCGGGACGTCTTTGCGCCAGGCTTTGACGATGCGCGGCTGGAACGCGTGGCCGCCAGCCTGGGCGCCGATGGCGCGGCCTGCCTTTGGGGACGACCCGTACTGGCGCAGGGGCGGGGAGAGCGCCTGTCCGCAGCACCCGGTCTACCGCACCTGCCGACCCTTCTGGTCAATGCTGGACCGCCCGTGTCGACCCCCGCCGTCTACCGGGCGTTCGATGAGATGGGCCGCTTTGGCGCCGTCGACCCGCCGCCCATGCCTGATGCGTTCGAATCCGTGACGGAAGTGGCGGCCTGGCTTTCCCTGATGGCGAACGATCTGGAGCCGGCGGCGATCTCTGTGGAACCCGCGATCGGCACGGTGCTCGCCACGCTGCGCGGTGAGCCTGAGGTCCTGCTGGCCCGGGTGTCCGGGTCGGGTGGCACCTGTTTCGCCATCTGCGAAGACGACTTTGCCGTTGAGACCCTGGCCGAACGGCTGGAGGCGATGGCTCCGCACTGGTGGATCAGACGCTGTCGCCTGGGCGGCCCCTGGGACTGAGATCCCAAACGAAAACGGGGGCCCCGAAGGACCCCCGTTCCGTATCCTGTACTCGTGTCGATGGTCAGGAAGCGTAGGCGCGCTCGCCGTGCTCGACGATATCGAGGCCTTCCTCTTCCGCTTCAGGCGAAGTCTTCAGTCCGATCGTGAACTTGATCAGGAAGAAGACGATAGCACTGGCGGTGCCCGACCAGGCGACGGCGAGCAGCACGGCCTTGATCTGCGCCATGATCTGGAAGCCTGCATCGTAGCCGACACTTCCGTTGGTGAAGTCGACCACGCCCGCGCCGCCAAGCGCCGGATTGACCAGGATGCCGGTCGCAATGGCGCCGACGATCCCGCCGACCGCGTGAATGCCGAAGGCGTCCAGGCTGTCGTCGTATTTCAGCGCATTCTTGATGGTGGAGCAGAAGAACACGCAGATAGGGCTAACCAGCAGGCCGAGGATGATCGACCCCACCGGGCCGGCGAAACCTGCCGCGGGTGTCACCGCAACAAGACCAGCGACCAGACCCGAGGCCAGGCCCAGCATCGAGGCCTTCTTGCGCGTGACCCACTCAACCATGGCCCACGAGAAGCCGGCCGCGGCAGTGGCCAACAGGGTGTTGATCATCGCCAGACCCGCGTAGCCGTTGGCTTCGAGGTTCGAACCGGCGTTGAAGCCGAACCAACCCACCCACAGAAGCCCTGCGCCGACCAGAGTCAGGGTCAAGGAGTGGGGCGGCATGGGCTCGGACCGATAACCCTTGCGCGGTCCAAGGATGAGGGCGCCGACCAGGGCCGCGATACCCGCATTGATGTGCACCACCGTACCGCCGGCGAAATCAAGCGCGCCGAAGGCCCAGATCTGTCCTGCGCCAGCTGCGAGCGCGTCTGCCGTCTGACCGAAGCCCGAGGTCGCGCCGGCCCACCACCACACCATGTGCGCCATGGGATAGTAGGAGAGCAGCGGCCACAGAACTGCAAAGAGCACAACCGCGCCGAACTTCATGCGCTCGGCCACGCCGCCCAGGACCAGCGCCGCGGTGATGCAGGCGAATGTCATCTGGAAGCAGACGAACACCACTTCCGGGATCACCACGTCCTTGGAGAAGGTCTCCACATTGGTGAAGGCACCCTCCGCGTTGAAGACCGCGCCGCTCAGCAGGAACTTGCTGGTTCCGCCGATGAACTTGTTGAGGCCGCCGCCATCCGTGAAGGCCAGCGAGTAGCCCCAGAATGCCCAGGCCATCATGCCGATGACCGTCACGATCGAGATCTGCATCAGCATGGACAGCATGTTCTTTTGCCGAACCAGGCCGCCGTAGAAGAGAGCCAGACCGGGCAGGATCATCAAGAGAACCAGGACGGTCGAGGTGAGCATCCAGGTCGTGTCGCCCTTGTTCGGCGCGAGCGGTGCGGGCGCTTCCTCAGCAGCCGGGGCTGCCTCGGCTGGAGCCGGCGCCGCAGCTTCAGGCGCGGCAACGACCGCAGCCGCTTCCGGGGCCGCGACCGCAGCGGCAGGCGCCGCAGCGTCCTGAGCGAAGGCCGGCGCCGCCAGCGGCGCTCCAGCCATGGCGACGGCGAGCATCAGCCCGGCCAGTCGCTGTTTTCCAAAGAGTTTCATGAGCATTGTCCCTTGTCCCGTTCGCTAGAGCGCGGCTGAGCCTGTCTCGCCCGTCCGGATGCGCACGGCTTCCGAGACGTCGAGGACGAAGATCTTTCCGTCACCGATCTTGCCGGTGGCGGCGGCGGCCTTGATGGCCTCCACGGCTTTGGCGGCTGCCGCGTCATCGACGACGGCCTCCAGCTTTACCTTCGGCAAGAAATTGATCTGGTATTCGGCGCCCCGGTAAATCTCGGTCTGACCCTTTTGACGGCCGTATCCTTTGACTTCCGAGACCGTGAGACCCTCCACGCCGGCGTTGACGAGCGCTTCGCGCACATCATCCAGCTTGAACGGTTTGACGATCGCCATGATGAGTTTCATCAGCTCGCTCCCGCGTTCGGCCCGATGGGTGGGCCAACCCCTCTCAAGTGTTAATCGACCGCTACGAACTGCTTTGAGCCCCGCCGCAGTGATCGAAATGAACGCTATGTCGGGCTGGGTCTGGACCCGCCCGTTGGGTTTACGCTTTGATGAAGAAGCCCGGACACGCTTCTTTTTTGAGCGAAGAATTCAGTAGTTGTGCAATGTTTGAGCAGAATAGCGCCGCGAGGGCGACGGGGCGGTTAACAATCTGTGACCATGTCATCCTTGACGCGCCCGCTGGTCGTCTTAAATCCGGCGCGGACTTGATCTAGGCTTCAATCCAACCCACTGCGGCGGCAACGTCGCGCGGCCACAGAGCGGCCACTGCCGAAACCACAAGGATCCCGAATGTCGTCCAACCGCTTCCTCTCCGCTCTGGTCCTCGCTGCGGCCATCTTAGCTCCAGGTTTTTCGGCCCAGGCTGCGACCCCGGTCGCCGTTCAGGGCGACCTTGTGGATACGCTCAAGCTTTCCGGCCAGTTCACCACCTTTGTCAGCGGGATCGACGCTACCAACCTGACGGGGTTGCTCCGGACAAACAAGAACCTGACCGTCTTCGCGCCCACGGACGCCGCTTTCGCCGCCATGCCCGCCGCGGATCTGGCCAACCTGAAGGCCAACAAGGCCGCGATGCAGAAGTTTGTCCTGCACCACGTGGTGAATGCGCCGATCACCTCGGACAAGATCAAGGGTGTGAAGGGACCAATCCCTTCGGGTGCCGGTGACACCATCCTTCTCGATGGCACCGATGAGGCCGGTGCGCTGAAGGTCGACGCCGCCACCATCGTCCAGGCGGATCTGCAGACCGGGAGCGGCCTGCTGCAGATTGTCGACAAGGTGCTGGTGTCTGGCCAGGGCGCTGTTGACCCGGTGCCGGCCGCTGACGCGGCGGCGGCCCCCACGCCGCCCAGCTCCTGATAAAATCACGGAACGCTAGGGCCGTCTGAACCGTTGAGATTGGCAGATGTTGGACTCGCGTCCGACGTCTGCCTGCCAACCGGAGTTCAGACGATGCGCCCTGCAGGATATGCCGCCATAACACTTGTCGCCTTTCTGGCGGGGGTGGCGAACGCCCAGACCCCAGCGAACGATGCAAGCCAATCGGCGGTCCTTGTGCCGAACCCTGTTGTTGCAACGGCGCGAGCGGCGTTGTCTGCGACGGCGGCGCCCCTACCGGATGATGTCACTGCGGCGGCTTCAAGGTCTGTGACCTACCGGGT
>NZ_JBILRO010000132.1:0-9212 GCF_044372605.1 Phenylobacterium sp. | reverse complement strand
CGCCGGCGTCATGGAGGCGGGCGCGGAGCCTCGCCTCGTAAGCGGCCCAGGCGGAAGCGTCGGCGGCGGGTGGGGCCGGAACAGATCGCGCTGGAGCCTGAGCCAGGGCGCGGTCGGCGGCGAGGCCGGCGCCCAGCGCCAGAAAGGTGCGCCGCCCGACGCTCAAGGGCGCTTCATTCCGTCGATCCAGGCCCGGATGAGCGCGACGCCCTCGTCGTGGATCAGGGTGCGCCCCAGTTCGGGCATCATCACACCAGGCTCGTTCGACGCCACCCGATAGGCCAGAATCGAGGCCTCCGCGTGTCCCGGCTCGATACTAACCTGCAGGTTTCCAGAGCCGCGACCGGCGGCCACCGGCCCCTTCCCGATCCCCAGCGCTGCGGGTCGGGTCTCTTCGACGCCAAGGAACAGGCCGGAGTTGCTGGCCACCGCGCGAGGGTTGTGACAATGGGCGCAATTGGCATCGAGGTAGGCCCGGGCGCGCCGATCCAGGGGCTCGGCTGGATCATCCCAGCGCGCGGTGCGCGGCGCCGTCCCGGACGACGGCGCGCCGCCCAGCAGGCCCTTGCGGGTCCAGTGGACCAGTTGGTTCTCCGACCCCTCGGGATAGTCGAGTACGCCGTTGAGGTTTCGTCCCTTGGGTCCTATCGGCGTGATCGTCTCATCGAGCTGGTGGCATTCCTTGCATTGGTTCTGGTTGGGAACCGCGTAGTCCACCGAGCGGGCACGCCCCTGATTGTCGACGAAGGCCACGTCGACCCGCGCTCCGGCCCGCTTGAGCACCGCTTCGGTCTGTTCCGGGTTCCAGAGGTAGGTCTGCGCGACCCAGCCCGAAGCCTTGTGGATCAGCAGGCGGGTCTCGATGTAGCGGACGTTTTCGGCTGGATTTCGAAGGTCCGCAGGATAGGCGAAAGTCTTCACCAGCACGGTCCCGACCGGAAACGCAAAGACCTCGTCGCCGCGGTACTTCGCCCGGGTTCCCGGCGGTAGCCAGGCGAACCGCAGTTTTTCCGCATAGTCTGTGAACAGCGGCGTGTTCAGGGCGTAGGGAGTCAGGCCGGCGTTGATCTTGCGGCCGGCGGCGTCGGTAAACAGCCGGTAGTCCGCCAGTTTCGGCGCCGGGGTCTCGGCCAGCAACAGATCAAGCGCAACACCGGGCGGCGGCGGCGCGGCGCCCAGGCACAGCAGCGCCGCCAGTCCGGCAAACCACGCCTTCATGCGCCGAGGTCAGCCTGTCGCTTCGGCAGGACCACCGCGTCAGGTTCCGCGATCTGCGCGTCGCCGACCGTTTTGGCGACCGAAGGGCGGGCCTTTTCGATCTGACCCGGGCCGGGAAGGTTGAGATTCAGCACCGGACCGTCACTGATCCGGACCTGGGCCACATCCGGCGAACCCGCGAAGGTGGTCACGCCGTCCCAGACCACCGGCGGCAGGCTGCCGCCCATCATCTTGGCGATCATCGGGCCGCCGTCGAACTTCGGGTCCCAGCCAGTCTTCCCGATCCGGTTGTTCCGTACGACGATATCGCGCGGCAGGGGATTGTAGCTCTTGTCGTCGAAGGTGCGCGTGTAGCTGACCAGCATCACCGCCGTGCTCTGATTACCCGATATCTCGTTGTCAAAGACGTGGACGTTGCGGTTGGCCATCACCATGATGCCGGTGCCCGTAGGCACGCCCGCCACGATATTGCCCTTGGGCGCGAAATTCGGCGTGTCGTTGTCCACCACCTTGTTGCGGTAGAGGCGCGTGGAATGACCGCCCATCTGCGGCAGGTTGGGCAGGTCGAACACCAGAATGCCGCCGGTATTGCGAGTGGCGACGTTGTCGAAGACGTCGGCGTTCATCGAGTTCTCGATCTCGATCCCGGCCACGTTGAACTCAGCGCGGCTGTTCTTCACCACGATGTTCTTCGACTGGCCCACATAGATCCCGGCGTCGGACGCCCCGCGCACCACCACCCGGTCGATCAGCACATTGGTCGAGGCCACCGGATAGACGCCATACGCGCCGTTGGTCTCCTTGGGGCCGCCGGTCCATTCGACCCGCACGTTCAGAAAGCTGATCTCGTCAGCTCCCTTGGACTTGATACCGTCGCCGCGACTGTCCTCGACGGCGAAGTCGCGGACCGTCACCTGATCCGAGGTGATCAGCAGCCCCTCACCGGCGCCTTTCTGCCCCTTGAACGACAAGACCGTAGCGTCGGGGCCAGCGCCCTTGACCGTGACATTGTTCACGTCCAGCGACAGGCCGTCCGTCAGCTCATAGCGGCCGGCGGCGAACTGCACAGTGTCGCCCGGCTTTGCGTCGAGCAGGGCCGTCTGGATGCGCTCCTGCGCATCGGGTCCCGGCCCCACCGCGATCGTTCTGGCTTGGGCGGCGCTCGCCAGGGCCGTGGCGGCGAGCAGGGCTGTCGCAAGTTTGATCATCGGGGTCCTCCTGGCGCTGCAGATCGAGGTTAGACCTCAAACGCGTCGCTCTTCACAAAGTTGACGAGAACCCTAAGGTCAGCGCCATGGATGTCCAGATCATACGCGTGGGGCCCGCTCAGGCCGATCTGCTGGATCGGGTTGCAGAGGACGTCTTCGACGACCGGATCGATCTGGCCCGGCTGGCGCACTACCTGCGGGACCCTTCGCACCTTATGGTGGTTGCGACTTTCAACGGAGAGGTCATTGGCCAGGCGCGCGGTGTCGTGCATCGACACCCGGACGCGCCCACCGAACTCTACATCGACAATCTCGGCGTCACCCCCGACCGTAAACGCGAAGGCGTAGCCACCCGCTTGCTGGACGATCTGACGGACTGGGCCCGCAGTCTCGGGTGCGAGGAAGCCTGGGTGGGCACTGAAGTCGACAATG
The DNA here is from genome assembly GCF_044372605.1 of Phenylobacterium sp. Classification (GTDB taxonomy): domain Bacteria; phylum Pseudomonadota; class Alphaproteobacteria; order Caulobacterales; family Caulobacteraceae; genus Phenylobacterium. The sequence continues at coordinate 6,354 of NZ_JBILRO010000132.1, read as the reverse complement.
AGGCCGCACGCGCGCTCTACAAGGGGCGCGGGTCAGAGGCGGAGCCTTTCGTGCTGTACTTCTACGAGTTCGAAGACAGGTAGGCGTCTATTCCGGCAAGATGTGCACGGACCACATCCGGCGGCAGGAACGAGCCGGTGAAGCTGTTTTTCGCCAGGGTGACGAGTTCGGCGCGCGATAGTGAAAGCGCCTGGGCTGTTTCAGTCCAGTTTCGTCCCAGGTACCCACCGAAGTAGGCCGGATCATCCGAGTTGATTGTGGCCTTGAGGCCGAGGTCCAGCATTTGCTTCAACGGGTGCGCCTTCAGGTCGTCAACGACGCAGAGCTTGAGGTTCGACAGCGGGCACACCGTCAGCGTCATCCCCTCTCCCACAAGCCGCGCCACCAGCGCCGGATCCTCCAGCGCCCGATTGCCATGGTCGATGCGGTCCACGTGCAGCAGGTCCAGAGCTTCCCGGACATAGCCCGGGGGGCCCTCCTCACCGGCATGGGCGACCCGCTTCAGGCCCCGCTCCCCGGCGGCGGCGAACACCCGCGCGAACTTCGAAGGCGGATGGCCGACTTCAGAGGAATCCAGGCCGACACCGAGGATTCGGTCGAGATATGGCTCTGCCGCTCTCAGGGTCGTGAAGGCGGCGTTCTCATCCAGGTGACGCAGGAAGCAAAGAATCAGACTGGACGTAACGCCCAACGTCCGCTCAGCCTCGGCCATACCGGCCAGAAGCCCTTCGATAGCAATACGGAACGGCAGCCCGCGATCCGTATGGGTCTGGGGGTCGAAGAAAAGTTCGACGTGGCGGCAGCCGTCGGCCGCTACCCGTCGGAAATAGGCCATGGCCAGGTCCTGGAAGTCCTGCTCCGTCATCAAGACGCCCGCGCCCTGGTAGTAGATGTCCAGGAAATCCTGCAGGTTTGAGAAGGCATAGGCCGCGCGCACCGCCTCGACCGAGCCGAACGGCAGGCTGATGCGGTTGCGCCGAGCCAGGTCGAACATCAGCTCGGGTTCGAGGCTCCCCTCGATGTGCAGGTGCAGTTCGGCCTTGGGCAGACCCTGAATGAAACGGGCGAGGTCGGTCATGGCCTACGTCCTCTCCGGGCCGGGTAGCGGCGTCAAGGTCTGCGTCAATCCGCACCTTGCGGCGAACGCCGCAAGGACGAGTTCGACGCCTGAATTGGCCGCATCAAGCGGCGCAGGCCGCTACGATCTCGGCGCGCAGCTCGGGGATGCCTGCACCCTTTTCGGAAGACGTCGCCAGCACCCGCGGGAAGGCCGCAGGGCGCTTGGCGATCTTGCGCTGGGTTTCGGCGGTGACCTGGGCAACATCGCGGGCGCTGAGCTTGTCGGCCTTGGTCAGGATAATCTGGTAGGAAACGGCTGCCAGATCAAAGGCCTCCATAGCCTCCAGGTCCACGTCCTTCAGGCCGTGACGGCTATCGATCAGCAGATAGGCGCGCTTGAGGTTGGGGCGGCCGCGCAGATAGGCGCGCCCCAGGTTCTGGAACTTGTTCTTGGCTTCGCGGCTGACCTTGGCGAAGCCGTAGCCGGGCAGATCGACCAGGCGCAGGGTCTCGTCACAGACGAAGAAGTTGATCTCACGGGTGCGTCCCGGCGCCGTAGATGCCCGCGCCAGATGGGTGCGTCCGGTCACCGCATTGATCAGCGACGACTTGCCCACGTTGGAACGACCCGCGAAGGCCACTTCCGGCAAGTCTGTCGAAGGCAGACCATCGATGGCGACGGCGCCCATCAGGAAGGCGACGGGATGCGCGAAAAACACCCGCGCCGCCTCCAGCGCCTCTTCATCGAAGGCGACGGAGGGTTCGCTCACGTCAGTTCCGCGGGCTTGCCCGTGATCCGCCGGATCAGCTGGTCGATGGGATTGTCCACCTTGAAGCGCCGCATGATCACATACTGCTGCATGGCGGTCAGAATGTTGGACCAGGTGTAGTAGACCAGCAGGCCGATCGCGAACTGGGCCATGATGAAGGTGAACAGGATCGGCATCAGCTGGAAGATCCGCTGCTGCATGGGGTCAGGCGCGGGCGGGCTCATCGAGGTGGTGAGCCAGGTAGTGATCCCGTAGAGGATCGGCAGGATGCCGATGTGCAGGAAGCCCGGCGGCGTACCATAGGCCAGAAGGCTGCCGATCATGGGCGCCGTGCCCGGATCCCAGGGGATCAGGCCGAACAGATTGAAGATCGTCGTCGGATCCGGCGCCGACAGGTCCTTGATGAAGCCGAAGAATGGCGCATGGCGCATTTCGATGCTGATCTGCAGCACCTTGAAGAGCGCGAAGAACACCGGAATCTGAAGGAGGATCGGGAAGCAGCCCGCCAGAGGATTAACCTTCTCGCGCTTGTAGAGTTCCATCAGCTCCTGCTGCTGGCGCGCCGGATCGTCCTTGAAGGTCTTGCGCAGCTCCTCCATCGCCGGCTGCACCTTCTTCATCTTGGTCATCGACTCGTACTGCTTGTTGGCGAGCGGGAAGAAGACCAGGCGCACGACAACGGTCAGCAACAGGATGGCCACGCCGAAGTTGCCGACGTGCTGGAAGATGAAGGCCAGGAACTGGAAGATCGGCCGGGTGATGAACCAGAGCATGCCCCAGTCGATCGCCTCGTCCAGATGGGCGACGCCCAGCTTCTCCTGATAGGCCTTGAGAACCGGTTCCTGTTTGGCGCCGGCAAAAACGTGGATGGTGGAGCTGACCTGCTGGCCCGCCGCAATGGTCCGGGCCTGCCCCACGAAGCTGGCGTCGAAAATGTTGAGCGCCGCCGTCTTCGTCACACGGTAGCGGGCTTCCATCTTTTCAGCCTGCGCCGGGATCAGGGCTGTCAGCCAGTAGTGATCGGTGATGCCGATCCAGCCGCCGGTGGACGGATAGACCGGGCCACCGCCCTCTTTCTCCCACTTGGCGTAGCGTATCGGCCGACGCTGGCCGTCCATCCAGCCCATGCCGCCCTCGTGGACGACCGAATTCTTGCCAAGGTGTTCCGGCACCCCCTGGCGCTGAACCGAACCATAGGGCGCCAGGGTAATGGGCAGACCGCCGGCATTGGCCACGCTGTCGGTCACCGTAAACATGAACTTGTCGTCGACCGCGATGACCCGGGTGAACGTCAGGCCCTGGCCATTGGCGTAGGTCAGGGTGATGGGATTGCCGGGTGACAGCACCGAGCCCTTCGCCAAGGTCCAAAGGGTCTGGGCAGTTGGCAGCCCGGGAACGTTGGCGCCAGCCCAGCCGATGTCTGTGAACAGGGCGTGAGTAGCGCCTTCCGGTCTCAGCAGCTCGACCGGCGGAGACCCCTTGTCCAGGGTCTGGCGATACCCCACGAGGTAGAGATCATCGATCCGGCCGCCGCGGAGCGACAGCGACCCCTTGAGCGCCGCGGTCTCGATGGGAACACGAGGACTGGCTCCGATCGCGGCCTGCCGGGTCATGGCCTGGGGGATCTGCGGGGCCGCCAGACCGGGGCCTGCCGGCGCCTGGGTCGCCGCCGCCACGGCGGCGGCGGTCTGTCTCTGCTTGGCCTGCGGCTCAATGACAAAGAACTGATAGACCATCAGCAGCAGAGCCGCGCTCACGAAGAAGATGATCGTGTTGCGAGTGTTTTCGTCTCTCATGAGCGGGGACGCGGGTTTCCAGCGGGGGAAGGGACAGGCCCGTTTACATGGGGGGCCTTGCGGTCGGCGGCGAGCCTTAACAGCGCGCTTTTCACATCGTCAAGCAACCGGGTCCAGTTGCGCGTGATCACGCCCGTGCGCGCGATGATCACATAGTCGGTTCCGGGGCTGGCGATCAGGGGTAAAATCTGGCGGGCGGCCTCGCGCAACCGGCGTTTGGCGCGGTTACGTTGCACGGCGCCGCCGATGCGTTTGGTGGCGGTAAAGCCGACACGGACCAGGGCGCTATCGTCCTCACGGGGCAGGGCCTGGACGACGACAGCTCCCCTTGCACAGTAAGGCGCCTTGGCGCAGGCGAGGAATTCGCTGCGCCTGGTCAGTTTCTGAATGGAAAGGGCGGCGTCCGTCACCCGGACACCTTATCTCACGCCGGGCTTAGGCGCTCAGGCGCTTGCGACCCTTGGCGCGGCGGCGCGCCAGGATCTTCTGACCATTCTTCGTGGACATGCGAAGACGGAAGCCGTGACGGCGCGCGCGCACGAGGCGGGACGGTTGAAAAGTGCGCTTCACGGGGAAAGCTCCGGGGTCGAAAATCGAGCGGCGGTGGATAGTCGAAGGGCGCGGACGTGTCAACCACGGTGGTGCCAGGTGCTATGCCAGCGTCAGGACCAGCGGCCCGTTCCGCGTCGCCACCAGGGTGTGCTCGTACTGCACCGTGGGTTCGCCGCCTGGTGGGCGCAGCGTCCAGCCGTCGCCGGTTTCCTCGACCCAGTCGGCGCCCAGAGACAGGAAAGGCTCCAGCGTAAAGACCAGCCCTTCGGTGATCTTTCGCCGCTCGGACCGCTCGCTCCAGGTCGGAATTTCAGTGGGATGCTCGTGCAGGGCGCTGCCGACCCCATGGCTGGCCAGGTTGCGGACAAGGCTATAGCCGTTCTTGCGCGCGAACGCTTCGATCTGCCGGCCGGGCGCGGCAAGGTCGCCGCCGGTGCGCACCGCGCGGATGCCGGTCCACAGGGCGCGGCGGCCATCACGGCAGAGGCGTTCAACCTGCCTGGAGACTGGCGGCACGGCGAAGCTGGCGCCCGTGTCGCCAAAGAACCCGTCGAGTTCGGCCGAAACATCGATGTTGATCAGGTCGCCGGCCTTGATCGCCCGGTCATCGGGGATGCCGTGCGCGACGTCAGGTCCGATCGAAATGCAGGTGGCGCCAGGGAAGTTGTAGGTCAGCTCAGGCGCCGACCGGGCGCCCTCCAGCTCCAGCATCTGCCGTCCGATCTGATCAAGCTCCCGCGTCGTGATCCCAGGCTCCAGCGCCTGCCCCATCGCCTGCAGCGTCCGCGCCACCAGAGCGCCGGCCGCCTTTAGTTTTTCCAACTCGTCTTCGTTGCCGATGGTCATTTGGCGGTTCCTACAGATCCGGCCGGATGATGGTCTTGCCCACGACCTTGCGCTGGGCCAGCGTCTCGAAAGCCGCCCGCCATTCGCTCAAGGGATACTCGGCATCGACGCGGGGTTTCACCAACCCGTCCTCGGCCATCTTCCAGATCGCCTCGTTGTTTTCGCGGCCCTTGCGGGGAAACTGGCGACCATACTCGCCGGCGCGGACGCCCATCAGCGAGATGCCCTTGATGAGCGCGATATTGACCGGCATCACCGGCAAACGGCCAGACGTAAATCCAATCGACAGCAGCCGCCCGCCAAAGGCGATGCAACGCACGCTCTCGTCGAACACATCGCCGCCGACGGGATCATAGATCACGTCCGCCCCGCGCCCACCGGTGATCTCCTTCACCCGCTCGCGGAACCCGCCGGTGACATTGACCGTGGCGTCGACGTCATATTCAGCGGCGATCACCGCCAGCTTCTCGTCAGAGGCCGAGGCGGCGATCACCTTGCAGCCCAGCAGCTTGGCGTAGTCCACCGCCGCCAGGCCCACGCCGCCGGCGGCGCCGTGAACGAGCACCCACTCGTCGGGCTGGGCGTCCGCACAGCGCTTCAGCGCCACATAGGCGGTGAGGTAGGCCACCGGATATCCGGCCGCCTGGCCGAAGGTCAGGTTGGCGGGCTTGCGCCGCAGCCCCTCAACCGGAACGAGGGCAAACTCCGCAAAGCCGCCCCGGCCGCCGCAGACCACCGCCTCGCCCACCACGAAGCTGGTGACGCCCGGGCCCAGCTTGTCGATCTCGCCGGCCAGCTCCAGGCCACCGACGAACGGCACTTCGGGCTTGTGCTGGTGCTCGCCGCGCGTCTGCATCAGGTCGGGGAAGTTCACGGCCGCAGCGCGCACCCGGATCCGCACCTGCCCCGGACCAGGCTCTGGCGTAGGGATATCCTTGACCACACAACCGGCGTAATCCGCCTTCAATTCCTCGACGACGAGCGCACGCATCAGGTCTTCACTCCGTCATAGTGATCGCGGACCAGCCCCGCGATCTCGCGGCACGCCGCGTCGGCCGCCGGTACCGCACCCGTGAACGAGGCGAAGCCGTGGCAGAGACTGTCGTAGCTGCGCCAGGTGGTGGCGATGCCCGCCTCCCGCAATTTCTGCCCATAGGCGGCGCCCTGATCGATCAGCGGATCGAACCCTGCGGTGGCGATCACCGCCGGCGCCAGGCCCGAGAGATCCGCCGCTTTCAGGGGCGAAAGCCGCGGGTCGGCGGGATCAGCGTCGGGGCCAAGATAGTGCCCCATGAACCAGTCCATCATCGCGCGATTCAGGGGAAAGGCGT
>NZ_JBILRO010000131.1:0-9224 GCF_044372605.1 Phenylobacterium sp. | reverse complement strand
GGACAATGCCCGGCGTGGCGCCTCATACGCCTCGGCATCTGCCGGGGTTACAATCAGGTCCTTGAGTTCGCGGGGCCGGACGAGCTGAGTGTACCAGGCATTGGTCCACACCCCGCTGAGCTCGTCGGCGGCGGTCGCGGGGCACGCCAAAGCCAGCCCCGCCAGAATCCCAAGTGCTCGCTTCATGCTTCCTCTCGCGCCCCGGGTAACATCGCCGCGCGCCGTAGGAAAGGTGACCGGTCTGAATTGCCGGTAGTCAGCGAACGACCGCTCAGGGTCGGACCACGACTTTAGCAGCAGGCCGAAAACCAGACCCTGAACGCCAGGACCGACAGCGGACCTCCCGAACTTCACCCAGGGGTGGGTGGGAATTACGGTGCAGTTGGAGTTACGGTGGCTAGTTCTTCAGTCGCTCGGCGCGGAACACGGGATCCGCTGCCTGCAAGATCTTGAGCCGTAGCTGGTGATTGTAGGTCGGGCGCCTCGCGAGAAAATCCCGAATGTCCGCCGCCACCCGGGGGCTGCTGTGGTTGGACAGGTTGCCGGCAGCCCATCCCTCCGGGAAGAAAATGTCTCCGGTCGCCTGGATCTCTTCAAGCATGTCGAGGCTGGGCCTCACGAACCGTTGAGAATGCGCCGTGCGCAGGGGGTGATGCAGGTACGAAAGCGCCGTCAGCACCCAGCTCTCGCTGGCGCGGTTGGCTTCCTCGGCCAGGGCCGCGAAGAACCTTTCCCGCACCGCTGGATCGGCCGAAAGCGAAGGCAGGAGATACGTCAGTCGGCGCCGGTCATCAGGATTGGAAAGGCGCTCCATCTGCGCCTTGAGCACGGCTTCGGCGCCGCCCGGGCGCTTGATCGCGAGTGCGGCGGCAATATCGGTCTTCTCCCGTTCCGAGAGGCTGATCCCGGGGAATTCGAGCTTGTCCGCCCATATCGCCTCGATCCGATCGAGCATGGCCGGCGACAGCGACACGTCCCGTAGCGTGGAGAGGTAGAGCTTGCGTGTGCTCGCAGGGCGCGTCACGTCGTTCAGGCGGGTCCAGAGCACGTCCTCAAGGGGCTTTACGTCGGTGGATCGTTCGCCCTCGGGCAGATACTTCCAGAAAGTCGTGCTGGCCTGCCGGAGCATCGTGCCAAGCAGCAGTTCGTTATCCTCGCTGGCCAGCCTTTCGACCAGGAAGCTGAAATGGCGCCGTGGGGGAACCTTCCGGTCGCCTTCCAGCATCTGTTCGTAGAGATTGACGAGCTGCGCGCCCTTTTGCAGGTGTGTCAGTCCTTCCCATCGCGCAGCGATCAGTGGCGGATCGACCGGGAATAGCCCGTATCCCCTGCCATCCGAATTGAACAACAGCCTGTTCGCGCCCATGGCGACCGGCTGACCTTCGAACTCGATCTCGCGGGCTTGCGTACCCAGCACATTGAACCGCTGGGCCCAGATGCGCCCCCGGTTTTCCGGGTCGCGCTGCTCGAGCCTGTTGTCCCGGGTCAGAACGAAGTCGGGGCGGCCGGCGGTGCTTACCCAGACCTCGCTCCATCTGGCGAGGTCCGCCGGCGTGCGCTTGTCGAGGATCGCGACCAGTTCGGGCCAGGTCGCATTGCCATTCGCGAAGGTCGCAAGATACTCGCGCATGCCGGCGCGAAAGCCCTCTTCGCCGACGATCATTTCAAGCTGCTGCATCATGATCGGGGCCTTGTTGTAAATGATGCCGCCGTAGAGCGTGCCGGCCTCGTTGAGATTGCCCAGGTTCTGGCGGATCGGGTTTGCGCCCGCCGTGCGATCGACGGCGTAGGCGGCCGGGAAGCTCCTCAGGAGGAAGTTCAAGTCGTGGTCGATCCCGGGAAAGCCGGGATTGACCATCTTGGCGGCCATGAAGTTTGCGAACACCTCCTTGGTCCACACGTCGTCGAACCATTTCATGGTCACGAGATCGCCAAACCACATGTGTGCGGTCTCGTGTGCGATCAGATTCGCGCGGGCGAGTTGCTGGGGTTCGGAAGGATCCTTGTCGAGAAACAGGTCCTCCGCATCGTACTGGATCGCGCCGACATGCTCCATGCCGCCATACTGGAACGCGGGAATCGCCACGAAGTCGAACTTCTGGAACGGGTACGGGATCCCTGAATACGCCGCCATCCATTCGAGCGCCGCGGCGTGTTGCTCGAAGATCGTGTCGAGACTGCGCGCGATCTTCTCAGGGTCGGTTTCCCGGTGCAGCAAGCGCATTGGCCGACCCCGCACCGTCCGCTCCACGACCTCAAACCTGCCCGCCACGAAACTGAACAGGTAGGACGGGATGAGGTCGCTGGTGGCGAACCGCAGGGTGGTTCGCCCGCTCGCTGTCTCGCTCGATTTCAGCCTGGCATTGGCCAGCGCCTGCCAGGTCGCCGGGATATCGAGCGTCAGATCGTAGCGCGCCTTCAGGTCCGGCTGGTCGAACACCGGAAACGCGGTGCGCGCCCGATCCGGCACGAACAGTGTGTACAGATAGTCGGGATTGCGATTGAGCGACGAATCCCCGGCGACGAACTCGATCTCGACGACATTCTCGCCCTCGCGAAGCAGGGCGGCAGGCAAGACCAGATGCTCGGCGCGATGATCGGGCTGCGCCCTGGTCCCGTTCACGGTTACGGCCTGAATTTTCTCCGCGCGCTCACGAAAGTCGAGCTGCAGGTCGCTTTTCGCCGATGTAAGCGCGAACCGCACGGTCTCGCGCGCCGTGATGTTTTCGTCCTTGTTAGCCGGGATGACGAAGGTCAACGTGTACCGAATGTCTGAAAGCCGGGCCTTCCGTTCCATGGCGAGTTCCAGCGAAACGCCGGGCGTCACCGGCACAGCTGTCACGGGCGTCGCCGCAAGGCATGCCAGCGCGGCCAGAAGGAACGCTATTCTCATTTGCACGCTTTCCTGATCCGCGGCCTAGATGTGCGCTCTCAACAGGTTCTCCATCGCCACCATCGCGGGCTTCCTGGGGCTTAGCGTCTGGCTGATTGCGACCGGCCTGATGCTGGTCCGCCGTCGGGGGCAGGCCACAGCCTGAGCCTACGCCTCGCCGACGGTCTCGAACATGCAGGCGGCGATGGCTTCCTGGGGGGTCTTGGCGCCGCGCAGGAGGAATTCGAAGGCCGGGAAGAAGCGGTCGGCGGCTTCTACGGCCACGTCGATCATGGCGGCGGCCTGGGCCAGGCTGGGCTGTTCGTTGGTCATCAGCGCCATGCCGTTGCGGAAGATGATCTCGCCGTCTTCCCAGAGCTCGAAGTGGCCGAGCCAGACGCGCGGGTTGATGGTGGCGATCAGCTCCTGGGCGGTCGAGCGCTGGGTGACGGGCACCGACAGATCCATCGACAGGCACAGTTGCAGGGTATCGCCCTCGGGTCGCCAGGCGAACCAGAGCTCATAGTCTTTCCAGTCACCGGCCAGGGTGAAGGCGAGATCACCGTCGTCGGTGCGGTCGAAGGGCAGGTTCTCGGCCGTCAGGACGTGTTCGACCACATCCAGCGGGTCGTTCGTCAGAATGACGCTCTCATCAATCTGGGAGGTGTCCATCACGACGCCTTTCGCAACGGACGGGGCGCGGATCGCCGCTCCCGAATCGCCCGCTGGATTGACCCTAAACCGTTTCCGGGGCGGGGTGTCAGCGGGTTCTTGTGAGAGGCGAGCAGCGTTCGCGTAGCGTGCAGTGTGCTCACGCGGCCTTGCCGCCTTTTTTGGGCTTTGCGGCGGCTTTCAGGGCCTCGACCTCGACGCGCAGGGCTGCGAGCTCGGCCTTCAGGGCGTCGTGGTCCTCGCGCCGGACGAGGTCCATCTCGGCGACCAGCCGGTCGGTTTGACTGCGGAAGGCGGCCTTGGCCTCCTCGCTGGCGGCCTGGGCCATGCCCATGGCGGCCGTCGTCAGTTTGGAGATCTCGTCGAGGATAGGATTTTGGGTCTGCATGTCATCAATCCGGAGCCTTGGGGCCCTTCCGAACCTCTATATGGCCTCTCGGGGGATGAAAGCGAAGACCTTCTCGGATACATCGTGTTTCGAACGCTGGAGTCCGCCCGAACGTGCCCTTCCCTGAAATCGAGCCCATCGTCCATATCGGGTCATTCCCGCTGCAACTCGGGCCGCTGGCGATCCGCTGGTATTCCCTGGCCTATATCGCCGGCATCCTGATTGGCTGGCGCTATGCGTCTAGCCTTTTGCGCAACGCCAGCCTTTGGACGCGCCGGCCCGCGCCCTTCACCCCGGCGCAGATGGACGACCTGATCCTGTGGGTCACCATCGGCATTATCGCCGGCGGCCGGCTGGGCCATGTGATCTTCTACACGCCGACCATGATCTGGCTGGACCCCATCGGGATCTTCAAGACCTGGGAAGGCGGGATGAGCTTCCACGGCGGGGTGATCGGCGTGTCCATCGCCATGATCCTCTTCGCCATGCGCAACAAGCTGGACCTGCTGCGGATCGCCGACGTGATCGTGGCGGCCTATCCGATCGGTCATTTCCTGGGGCGGTGCGCCAATTTCATCAACGCCGAACTCTGGGGGCGGCCCACTGACCTGCCCTGGGGCGTGGTGTTCTGCAACAAGGTGGTGGAGCGCACCTATGGCAGCTGTCCCGCCGGTCTGGTCCCGCGCCACCCGAGCCAGCTCTACGAGGCCTTTTTCGAGGGACTGGTGCTGTTCCTGATCCTGATGTGGGCGACCCATGTGGCCAAGCTGGGCAACCGGCGCGGCGTGATCGCGGGCCTGTTCCTGGTGTTCTACAGCGACTTCCGCATCGCCATCGAGACCGTCCGCCAACCGGATGCGGGGCTGGAGAGCCTGCCCCTGGGCCTGACCATGGGGATGTACCTGTCGATCCCGATGGTGGTGGGCGGGCTCTATCTGATCTGGCGCGGGATGCGCGAGCCGCTGCCGCCGCTGCTGCCTGCGACGGCAAAGGCGTGACGCTGCGGCCATGAGCCTGCGTGAGCGGCTGGCCGCCCAGATCTCCCAGACCGGGCCGCTGACCATGGCCCAGTACATGACCGCCTGCCTTCACGACCCCGAGTTCGGCTACTACGCCACCCGCCCGGCGCTGGGCGCCGACGGGGACTTCATCACCGCGCCCCTGATCAGCCAGATGTTCGGCGAGCTGATCGGCGTCTGGGCGATCTCGGCCTGGCAGGCGATGGGCGCGCCCCCGCGCTTCGTTCTGGCCGAGATGGGCCCGGGCGACGGGACGCTGATGAGCGACGTGCTCAAGGCCGGCCGGCTGGTCCCGGCGTTTCTGACGGCGGCGCAGGTGTGGCTGGTGGAGACCTCCGCGCCGCTGGCCGCACGGCAGCGCGAACGGCTGGGCGCGGAACCCCGATGGACGTCTTCACTGGACGGGGTTCCTGGCGGGCTGCCGATGCTGCTGATCGCCAACGAACTGCTGGACTGCCTGCCTGCGCGCCAGTTCGTGCGCAGCGTGACCGGCTGGGCCGAACAGGTGGTGGGCCTGAACGCGGCGGGGGAGTTGCAGCGGGGTCTCGTGCCCGCCGCGATCGCCTTGCCGGATGCGCGCGACGGGTCGGTGCTGGAGCGCTCCGGGCCGCAGGAGGCGCTGGCTGCGGCGCTGGCCGAGCGGCTGGTGCGCGATGGCGGGGCGGCGCTGCTGATCGACTATGGTCGCGCGACGCCGGGTTACGGCGACACCCTGCAGGCATTGCGCCGCCATATGAAGGTCGATGCCCTGTCCTGCCCCGGCGAGGCCGACCTGACGGTGCATGCGGATTTTCCGGCCGTGATGGCGTCAGCGGAGGCGGCGGGGGCACGCACGGCCATTCTGACTCAGGCCGCCTTCCTGGCCCGTCTGGGTATCGGCGAGCGGGCCGAGGCGCTGATGAGCTCACGTCCAGACAAGTCCGGCGCCATCGGCCGCCAGCTGAACCGGCTGGTGGGCGCCGACCAGATGGGTGATCTGTTCAAGGCCTGCTGCCTGTCCTCGCCCGGATGGATTCCACCTGCGTTTGAGGAGGCCTGAGCCATGACTGACCTGCCTGTGCTGACGTCGCGGCTGCTGGACGTCGCCGGGGTGAGACATGCCTTCTTCACGCGACAGGGCGGGGTCTCGACAGGGATCTATGAGGGGCTGAACGTGGGCGAGGGTTCCCGCGACGCGCCCGAGGCGGTGACCGAGAACCGACGCCGCGCCGCCGCGCACCTTGGCGGAGACCTGGTGACGGCGTTTCAGGTCCATTCGGCCCGCGCGGTCGTGGCCGAGGGGCCCTGGCCGGGCGCGACACCCGAGGCCGACGCCGTGGTCAGCGCCACTCCCGGGGTGATCTGCGGGGCGCTGGCCGCCGACTGTGCGCCGATCCTGATGATCGATCCCCGGGCGCGGGTGGTGGCCGCCGCCCACGCCGGCTGGCAGGGCGCGCTCACCGGCGTGGCGGAAGCTGCGATTGTACAGATGGAGACGCTGGGCGCGCGGCGGGATCGGATCGTGGCTGCCGTGGGGCCGTGTATCGGCGCCATGTCCTATGAAGTGGGGCTGGAGTATCGGCAGCGGTTCGTCGAGGTCGATGCGGCCTATGGGGCGTTTTTTTCGGCGGGCGCCGCCGCGGACAAGCGCCAGTTCGATCTTCCCGCCTTCGTGCTGTCGCGGCTTGAGGCGGCGGGTGTCGGGGCCTGCGAGGCGCTGGGGCGGGACACCTGCGCCGAACCCGACCTGTTCTTCTCCAACCGCCGGGCGTTCAAAATGGGAGAGCCGGACTACGGGCGATTGTTGTCCGGGATCGTGCTGATCTGACCCTCGGCTATGGACTCAGGCCAACCCCCTGATACAAGCGCGCGCATCGCTGCACCGAGTCTTGGGGGGGGTCCGATGAAGCTGCTGGCCGGCAACTCGAATCGTACGCTGGCCCAGGCCGTCGCGTCGCACCTCGACCTCCCGCTGACCCGCGCGCAGGTAAAGCGGTTCGCCGACAACGAGATCTTCGTCACGATCGACGAGAATGTCCGCGGCGAAGACGTCTTCGTGATCCAGTCGACCAGCTATCCCGCCAACGACAATCTGATGGAGCTGCTGATCTGCATCGATGCGCTGAAGCGCGCCTCGGCCCGGCGGATCACGGCGGTGATGCCCTATTTCGGCTATGCCCGGCAGGATCGGAAGACCGGCGGCCGCACGCCGATCTCGGCCAAGCTGGTGGCGAATCTGATTACCCGCTCCGGTGCCGACCGCGTCCTGACCATGGATCTGCACTCCGGCCAGATTCAGGGCTTCTTCGATATCCCCACAGACAACCTGCTGTCCGCGCCGCTGCTGGCCGCCGACATCAGGGAAAACCACGCCAAGACCTCGGAACTGATGATCGTGTCGCCGGACGTGGGCGGCGTGGTGCGAGCGCTGGCCGTGGCCACGCGGCTGAACGCCGAGCTTTCCATTGTCGACAAGCGTCGCTCGGCGCCGGGCAAGAGCGAGGTGGCCAACATCATCGGTGACGTTTCCGGGCGGCGCTGCATCCTGTTTGACGACATGATCGACGGCGGCGGTACGCTGACGAATGCCGCCCAGGCCCTCATCGACAATGGCGCGCTGGAGGTGTCGGCCTATGTCACCCACGGCGTGCTGTCCGGCGCGGCGGTGGAGCGGGTGAACAGCTCGATCCTGAAAGAGCTGGTGATGACCGACAGCATCTCGCCGCCGGATCGGGCCACCGAGGGCGGCAAGATCCGCTATGTCAGCTGCGACCGGCTGATCGGCGAGGCGATTCGCCGTATCGCCAACGAAGAGAGCGTCTCGAAGCTTTTTGATTGATCCATTGCTAGGGCGACGCTTGCCCAAATCGCGGGGACGCGGCTAAGGCTGGCGTGCTCGGGGGCGCGCGCCAGTTTTGACCACTCGCAAGAGGGGAAGCCGTTCGATGCCGACCAGACCCTTCATTCGCCGCAGCGTTCCCGCCCTGCTGCTGGCAGTCCTGATGGCGAGTTGCGCAGCGCCGCCGAAGGCGCCGCCGCCTCCCCCGCCGCCGCCGCAGGTCCCCACCGTCAGCCTGTCTCCGCAGGTCGTGCAGGCCGCCAGCGCCTATCGCTATTACATGACCCGTAGCGCATCGATCACGCCAGATTTCGCCGACGGTGACGGCATCGCCCGCGCTGTCCAGATGGGCGCCGCCTATGAGCCGACGCAGATGGTGCGCGGCGCCATCGCCTATGCCGCCGTCGTGGCGCTGCAGGACAAGGCCTTTGTGGATAACGTGCGGGTCTATGCCCGCGACCCCGCCCAGCGCCGCGAAGTGATCAACGAACTCCTTAAGAACCCGGCCTATGTGGCGGGGATGCCCGATGCACCCAGCGCGGCGGGCCTGGTGATCGCCAATCTGGGCAGCGATTCCCAGCGGCTCTACGAGACGGGCAAGGCTGTGAAGCAGTCGGCCTACGACATCCAGAAACAGCCCTGGTCAAAGGCGGATATCAGCGGGCGCGAGGCGCGGCTGGCGGCGGCAAAGTCCGTGTCGGTCACCGCCATGGCGGGCGACTTGGCCGAAACCGCCCGTTTGCAGCAGAATTCCATGGCCCTGCCTGACGCGTCGGTGTCGGCTCCCCCGGCCAGCCCGCCCTATACCCCCACCGTCACGCGCGGCCTGGCGATTGCGGCTCTGGCGGTTCTTGGCGAGGCGCGCGACAGCGACATGGCCACCATCAACGGGCTGATGAGCGAACCCAACATCGGCGGCTGCATGGGCTCGGCCAAGCTCAACCTCTATCAATGCCTGGCGGTGGCGCGGCCGCACTATGAGGATGCGTTCTGTCTGGGCCAGCACGCCCTGATGGACACCGGGCGCTGCATGATCCGCGCGAGCGGCCTGACCGAGCCCTACGAGGCCCGTTTCGTTCCCGACGCCAGCTCCATAAACAAGGGCATGGGCAAGAAGCCGCCGGTCCGGAAAAGACCGGCGCGCAAAGCCACCTGAGAAGAGCGCGTCGGCGCCGTTGCGTCCGGCGGGTCAATTGTGTATCTACGCCCACCTTTCGACCCAACCGGGTTCCAGATTTCCGTCGCCGCGCGCGAGACGCGCGGCGGATTTGTTTTGAGGCATGGCCATGGCCGACATCATTCTGAACGTTGAAGTGCGTGATCGTACCGGCACCGGCGGCGCACGTGACACCCGCCGCGCGGGCAAGGTCCCCGGCGTTCTTTACGGCGGCGCCAAGGATCCCGTGGCCATCGCGGTGAAGTCCAACGAGTTCCGCAAGGCGCTCTACACCGGGA
>NZ_JBILRO010000130.1:0-9237 GCF_044372605.1 Phenylobacterium sp. | reverse complement strand
GCGCCGGCCTGGCCGACATCGAACGCTGCGCCGAGGCCATCAGGAAAGCCAAGCGCGGCCGCATCCACACCTTCCTGTCCACCAGTCCCAGCCACCGCGACCATATCCTGCACGCCAGCCAGGAAGACATCCTGGAGATGATCACCAAGTCGGTGACCCATGCGCGCAACCTCTGCGGCGATGTGGAATGGTCGGCCCAGGACGCCACCCGCACCGAACCCGACTTCCTGCGTCGCTGCGTGGACGCCGCCATTCGCGCCGGGGCCGGCACCATCAACCTGCCGGATACGGTGGGCTACAGCTATCCATCCGAGTATGGCGACATGTTCCGCGATATCATCGCGAACGTCGAAAACGCCGACACGGTGATCTTCTCCACCCACTGCCACAATGACCTGGGCCTGGCCGTCGCCAACAGCCTGGCCGGCGTACAGGGCGGGGCGCGGCAGGTGGAGTGCGCCATCAACGGGATTGGCGAGCGCGCCGGCAACGCAGCGCTCGAAGAGATCGTCATGGCGCTCAAGGTTCGAGGAGATCACCTGCGGTTCCACACCGGCATCGAGACACAGCACATCACGCGCGCCAGCCGCTATGTCTCGGCGATTACCGGGTTCCCGGTCCAGTTCAACAAGGCCATCGTCGGCAAGAACGCCTTCGCTCACGAGAGCGGCATCCATCAGGACGGGATGCTAAAGGACCGCGGCACCTACGAGATCATGCAGCCCGAGGACGTGGGGCAGGGCTCCTCCAATCTGGTGATGGGCAAGCATGCGGGCCGCGCGGGGTTCCGCGCCAAGCTGAAGGACCTGGGCTACGAGCTGGGACAGAACGCCCTGAACGAGGCCTTCCAGCGCTTCAAGGACCTGGCGGACAAGAAGAAGCACGTGTTCGACGACGATATCGTCGCACTGGTCGACGACGCACTGGCCAGCGGTGCCGATCGCGTTCAGGTGAAGCACCTGCGGGTGATCGCGGGGACCGAGGGGCCGCAGGAGGCGTTCCTGACGGTCACGATCGAGGGCGAGGAAAGGTCAGCCAACGCCACCGGCGACGGCCCCGTGGACGCGGTGTTCAACGCCATCCATGCGGTGATCCCCCATACGGCCATCCTGCGCCTCTTCCAGGTGCATGCGGTCACCGAAGGCACCGATGCCCAGGCCCAGGTATCGGTGAGGCTCGAGGACGATGGCCGCATCGCCACCGGCCAGGCTGCTGACACAGACACCCTGACGGCCTCTGCAAAGGCCTACGTCAACGCGCTCAACAACCTCTTTGCGCGCAAGGAAAAGACCGCACCGGGCAAGGTCGTCAGCGGGTTCTGACGCTAAAATACTGTGGCATCCCGGCTTCATCACAGGCGAAGACCGGGATCGTTGCTTACCTGATCGCTGGAGGTTCACGCACGCCGTGGGTGTGCGTGGGTCCCGGCTCGGCCTTCGCGGCTGCGCCGCTGCGTTGGCCGGGATGACGGATTCAATTGCATGCTCTGGATTTTCCTCGCCGCTGCAGCCGCGCCTTTGCAGGTCGCACGCAACGCCATGCAGCGGGGGCTGGTGGGTGATGCCGGGCCGTGGGGCGCGACGCTTGTGCGCTTCCTGTTTGGCCTGCCGTTTTCGATCCTGATCTTCGCGGTCATGTGGACGATCACGCCGGACGCCCAGCCTGATCCTTCGGCACGGTTCTGGATCGCCGCCGTTGTCGGCGCCATCAGTCAGGTGGCGGCAACGGGGGCGCTGCTGATGGCGATGCGCAGCTCGGGGTTTGCGGTGGCGATCATGCTGCAGCAGTCGTCCCTGCCCATGGCGGCCATTCTCGGGTGGCTGGTTCTGGGTGACGCGCTGGGTATCGCAGCCTGGTCGGGCATAGCTGTGGGCACCGTCGGTCTGTTGGTTCTGTCCTGGCCGCGTCAGGGACAGGCCAGGGCGGATCTGCCGGGCGGACTACTGGGGCTGGCTGCGGGCGCGGCCTTTGCCGTAGCGTTCAACGCCTATCGTCAGGCGGGGCAGGCGTTCGACGCGGGCCACCCGCTCTATTCGGCGGCCGCGGCCCTGCTGGTCGCCCAGACGATGCAGTCGGTGGTTCTGTCGTCGATCCTTGGGCTGACGCGGCCTCAGGCCTTGCGGTCGGTGTTTGGAACCTGGAAGCCGTCGCTGGCCGCCGGCTTTTTCGGGTCAGCCGCCTCGGCGTGCTGGTTCGGGGCCCTGGCACTGGCGCCGGCGGCGCCGGTCCGGGCGATCGGTCTGATCGAGGGTCCGATCGCCGCGGCGGTTGGTCGCCGTCTGTTCAAGGAGCGTCTGACGCCCCGCCAATGGATCGGCGGCGGACTGACCGCAGCGGGGGTGCTGCTCACCGTTCTGGGTTGATGGCAGGGACAGCACGGTCTCAGGACCGGTCGCCAACGCTTCACCTCATTGCGCAGTAGCTGTACACAACGCGAGTTGCGAGATCCTGCCGCAGACCTGGAGACCTGACCGTTGATCGCACGCCGGACCTTCTTCCGCGTCGCATCGGGCGGTCTGGTCCTCGCGCTGGGCGCCGGTGCTGGCCGGACTCAACCCGACGCACCGACAGTGGCCGCCGCGTCCGATCTATCCGCGGCTCTGCCCGAAATCGCCGCGCAGTTCCGCCGGCGGACAGGGCAGAACGTGAGGCTCACCTTCGGCTCATCGGGCAATTTCACCCAGCAGATCCTCAACGGCGCGCCTTATGAAGTCTTCCTCTCCGCGGACGAGGCCTATGTGGAAACCTTGCGTCAGGCGGGGCGCGGAGAGGGCTCGGGCGTGCTCTACGCCATCGGCCGGATCGGGCTGTTCGCACCGAAGGGGTCTCCGGTCCAGGTGGATGGCGCGCTCGCCGGTCTGGGCAGGGCGCTCCGCGCAGGACAGGTGAGCAAGGTCGCCATCGCCAACCCTGAACATGCGCCCTACGGCCGGGCGGCGCGCGAGGCCCTCCAGGCGGCGGGCCTGTGGGATGACCTGCAGGGGAAGCTTGTTCTCGGCGAGAACGTCTCGCAGGCGACCCAGTTCGCCGTCGCCGGCGGCGCGCAGGCCGGCGTGATCCCGCTCTCGCTGGCCCTGACGCCGCCGGTCAAGGCGGCCGGCACGTTCGCCCTGATCCCGGCAGACCGACACAAACCCCTGCGTCAGCGGGCCACGCTGCTGACCGGCGCCGGCGCCACGGCCCGTGCCTTCCACACCTTCCTGCAGGGCGCTGACGCGCGCGCGATCTTCACCCGCAACGGCTTCACCGTGCCCGGGGGGCGCTAGCAGCTTGGACTGGGAGGCGTTCCGTCTTTCGCTGGTGCTCGCGGCCTGGACGGTCGGCCTTCTGCTGCCGCTTGGCCTGGTGCTGGCCCGCTGGATCGCCTTTCACAGGTTCCGCGGACGCGGCGTCCTGGAGGCGTTGATCATGGCGCCGCTGGTGCTGCCACCGACAGTGCTCGGATTCTATCTGCTGAGCGCGATGGGCGCCAATGCGTCACTGGGCAAGGCCTGGAGTGCGATGTTCGGCCACCCGCTGGCCTTCAGTTTCGAGGGCCTGGTGGCCGCCTCTGTCCTGATCAACCTTCCGTTCGCCGTGCAGCCGATGCAGCGGGCCTTCGAGGCCCTGCCGCCGGATGTCCGGGAAGCCGCCTGGGTCAGCGGCCTCTCACCCTGGCGTACATTCTGGCGTATCGAGGCGCCCCTGGCGTGGCCGGGCGTTCTGTCGGCGTTCGCGCTTACCTTCACCCACACACTTGGCGAATTCGGCGTGGTTCTCATGGTCGGTGGATCGATCCCCGGCGAAACGCGGACCATCGCGCTGGCGATCTATGATCGGGTCCAGGCCTTTGACACCCACGGCGCCGGGCTGATGAGCGCGCTCCTGCTGGCCTTCTCCATTGGCGCTATCGCCATCGCGACGGCGGCGAGCGGCCGCCTCGGGCGTCGTCATGGCTGAGCCGGGTCTCTCTGTCCGCCTGCACCAGTCGGGACCGATCCCGCTGAACGTCGCCTTCGCCTGCGCGCCGGGCGAGGTGCTGGGTCTGGTCGGCCCCTCCGGCGCGGGCAAGACGACAGCGCTTCGGGCGATCGCCGGCCTCTACCGGCCGCGCGCCGGACACATCACGGTCGGTGACGAGGTCTGGTTCGATAGCGAGGCGCGCCGGTTTCTGTCGCCGCACCGTCGCCGGGTCGGGCTGGTTTTCCAGGAGCACGCCCTGTTTCCCCACCTCTCGGCGCTGGACAACGTCGCCACGGCCCTCCTCGATCTTCCTCGCGACGAGCGACGGGACCGGGCCGCCGGCCTGCTGGCGCGGGTACATCTGGAAGGCCTTGAGAGGCGCAAACCGGCCCAGCTTTCCGGCGGCCAGCGCCAGCGCGTGGCCATCGCCCGGGCTCTGGCGCGCGAGCCGCATGTGCTGCTGCTGGATGAACCCTTCTCGGCGGTCGACCGTCGTACGCGCGTTCACCTCTATGAAGAGATCGTTGCGCTCCGACAGGGGCTTTCGATTCCGATGTTGCTGGTCACGCACGATGTGGATGAGGTTTCGAGACTCGCCGACCGGTTGTGTGTGCTCGATCAAGGGGAGGCCCGGGCGACGGGAACGCCTGCAGAGGTGCTGGCCGACCCTGCCGCCAGGGCGCTGCTTCTGGGCGATCCGCCGGCCTGAACCCGCACTCGCGCCGCAGGCGAACCTGCGCATACCGTATTAGGCCTTGAAATGACCAAGGTGTCAGGGCAGAGGTGCCTGAATATCCGCCAGACAAAGTTAACCATCCCAGGCGCAAACTCGCGCGACAGGTCGGTTGGGCTTTCGCCTTGCAGACAACTTGTCTTTTCCGCCCCAACTCGTCAGGGCCTTGCATGATCTCATCGCTCTTCGGCGCCATCTCGAACGATATCGCCATCGACCTCGGTACCGCCAACACGCTCATCTACATGAAGGGCAAGGGCATCGTACTCAATGAGCCCTCGGTAGTGGCGCTGCGCAATGTGGGAGGCCGCAAGGTCGTTCACGCCGTGGGCATAGAGGCCAAGCAGATGCTGGGCCGCACGCCTGGCCACATGGAGGCTATCCGCCCCATGCGCGACGGGGTGATCGCCGACTTTGAAGTCGCCGAAGAGATGATCAAGTACTTCATCCGCAAGGTTCACAACCGCAAGGGCTTCGTGAACCCCAAGGTGATCGTGTGCGTGCCGTCCGGTGCCACTGCCGTTGAACGCCGCGCCATCAACGATTCCTGCCTGAACGCCGGCGGCCGCCGCGTGGGCCTGATCGACGAGCCGATGGCGGCTGCGATCGGCGCCGGCCTGCCGATCCATGAACCCACGGGCTCGATGGTGGTCGACATCGGCGGCGGCACCACCGAGGTGGCCGTACTTTCGCTGTCGGGTATCGTTTATTCGCGCTCGGTTCGCGTCGGCGGCGACAAGATGGACGAGGCGATCATCAGCTACATGCGCCGTAACCATAACCTTCTGATCGGCGAGACCACGGCCGAACGGATCAAGAAGGAAATCGGCACCGCCCGCGCGCCGGCTGACGGCGAGGGTCTGTCGATCGAGGTCAAGGGCCGCGACCTGATGCAGGGGGTCCCCCGCGAGGTGCGGATTTCCGAGAAACAGGCCTCGGACGCGCTTGCCGAGCCGGTTGGCCAGATCGTGGACGCCGTGAAGATGGCGCTGGAAGCCACGCCGCCGGAACTGGCCTCCGACATCGCCGACAAGGGCATCATGCTGACCGGCGGCGGTGCGCTGCTTCGCGGCCTGGACGCCGAGATTCGCGATCACACTGGCCTGCCGGTGACGGTGGCCGACGATCCGCTGTCCTGTGTTGCGCTGGGCTGCGGCAAGGTGCTCGAGCATCCCAGGTGGATGAAGGGCGTTCTGGAATCCACCCTGGCTTAGGCGGCGCCCGCGCGGGTGGTAGGGGTCGAACCTAGATGTCCTACAGGGACAATCCGCTCGGCGAACTGAGGGTTCCCCTGACCTGGACGGCGGGGATCGTGTTTCTCGTTGTGCTGATCGCCTCCGTAGCGGTGTTGCTTTCGGATCGCCGCGAGGTCTTCGATACCGACGCCTATGGTCGCCCGCGCACCCTGTCTGACAAGGTGATGGCGCCGGTGGGCGATGCGCTCTCTACACCCGGCCGATTGACCGGGCAGGGGGTCGACGGCGTCAAGGGCTACTTCTTCGCCGTGTCCGAGAACCGCCGTCTCAAAGATGAGCTCAAGGAAATGCGCCAGTGGCGCGACGTGGCGCTGGCGTTGCGCGACACCAACGAGCGCTATCGCGCCGCCCTGGGCCTCAAGACCGATCCTCCCATTCCCATGGCCTCGGCGCGAATTGTCACCGACAGCCGCGGACCCTTCGCAAATTCCCGCCTGGCCAATGCCGGCAGCGAAGCGGGGATCAAGCCCGGCAATCCGGTGATGAGCGAGAACGGCCTGGTGGGTCGCGTCGTCGGCGTTACGGACGGTGTCAGCCGGGTTCTGCTGCTGACCGACGCCGCTTCACGCACGCCGGTGATGATCGACCGGACGAATTCGCGCGCCATTCTGACCGGCGACGGCGGACCCAATCCCAGGCTGGAATATCTGCGCGGCCAGGACCCTGTGCGCAGCGGCGACAGGATCCTGACCTCCGGCGATGGCGGTGTTTTTCCCCGGGGGCTACCGGTCGGGGTGGCGATCAAGGGGCTGGATAACCGCTGGCGCGTGGTGCTGGCCTCCGACAAGGCGGCGGTCGATTATGTGCGGATCCTGCTGTTCCAGGACTTCACCCAGGTGGTCAATCGCGCGGGCCTGGAGAAGGTTGAGGTTCCGCCGGCGACGCCTGGCGCCTCAACCCTGCCGCCGCCGGTTGCGACGCCTGCGGCCGTTCTGCCGGCCACCGCGCCGCCGACATCCCCTGAGCGCCCTGCTGCCAGGATTGCCCCGCGACCCGCCGGAGCAACACCGTGAGCAAAGGCGGCGCACAGCCCCTGGCGCCCTGGCGATGGCTTGGCGTTCCCATGTTGCAGGTCGTCCTGGCCACCTTCCTGCTGGCGCTGCCCTTGCGTTTCTGGGGGCTGAGCCTGCCTGAGCCGGTGTTCGCCCTGCCGGTGGTCTATGCCTGGGCGGTCATCCGCCCATCCATGCTGGCGCCGGTAGGCGTGATGCTGATGGGATTCTATCTGGATCTGCTCTGGGGCAATCCCCTTGGTTTCTGGGCGGTGTGCCTGTTGTTGCCCTATGGCCTGGTGCTGAGCGGGCGGGCGATGCTCGCGGGGCAGAGTCGCCTGTTCATGTGGGCCTGGTACAGCGCTGCGACCGCGCTGGCGCTTGGCGCCGGGTACATCTTTACGATGCTGGACACCCAGAATGCGCCGAGCCCGGTGTCCGTGGGTTGGCAATTCCTCGCCACAGTTGTGCTTTATCCCTTCGCCGACAGGCTCATCGACCTGTTTGAAGACGCAGACGTAAGGGTCCGCTGAGCGCACCATGACCGGCCCATCGATTTTCTTCGAAGAGGTGAACGAGCGTCAGGGCGTATTCCATCGGCGCGCCGTCCTGCTGGGCGCCTTCGCGGGCCTGGGCCTGACAGCCATGGGCGGGCGTCTGGCCTATCTGCAGCTGTTCCAGACCCAGCGCTATGAGCGGCTGTCCACCTCGAACCAGTTCAATTTCAAGCTTATGCCTGCGCCGCGCGGGGTGATCGTTGACCGCAACGGCGCGGTTCTGGCAGCCAATCGCCCCAACTTCCGGCTGCTGGTGGTCCGCGACAAGGGCACAGATACCGAAGCGACCCTCAAGACACTGGCCAGTTTTGTGCCGTTGGACGAGGTTCGCCAGCGCCGCCTGCTCAAGGATATCAACAGTGCGCCGCGCCGGGCGCCGGTTTCGGTCATGGAGGACATGACCTGGGAACAGTTCTCGGCCGTCAGCGTGCGTGCGCCGGAGCTTACCGGTGTCACCGCCGACATGGGCGAGGTGCGGGTCTATCCCTATGGCGGCGCCTTCGCCCACGTCATTGGCTACGTCGCCAAGGTGAACAAGGACGACATCAAAGCTGCAGGCCCCAACGCGGACTCGATCCTGCTGCATCCGGGTTTCAGGATCGGCAAGCAGGGCGTCGAGAAAGCCTTTGATCTTGAGCTTCGCGGCCGGCCCGGCGCGCGTAAGGTCGAGGTCGACGCCAACGGGCGCGAGGTCAGCCACCATGGCGAGGGCGACATCCCGCCGCAGCCGGGCGCTGAAATCCAGCTGACCCTGGATGTCGATGTCCAGAACCGGGCGCTGGAAGTCTTCGGCGAGGAGAGCGGCGGCGCTGTCGTGATGGATTGCCGCACCGGCGATATCCTGTGCATGACGTCGGCTCCCAGTTTCGACGCCAATCGTTTTGTGCGAGGCCTTACGGTCGCTGACTACCGCGGCCTGGCGACCTTCGAGCGCAAGCCCTTGCTGGACAAGTGCCTGTCAGGCCTCTACCCGCCGGGCTCAACCTTCAAGACGATGACTGCGCTGGCGATCCTCGACGCGGGCATAGACCCGGATATCCGCGTCAACTGTAGCGGCGGGATGAACTTCGGAGGCCGCTACTTCCACTGCCACAAGCGCGGCGGGCACGGATCGCAGAACCTGCGCGACGCCATCAAGAACTCCTGCGACACCTATTTCTATGCGATGTCACTGCGGGTGGGGCCGGATCGCATCGCCATCGCCGCCCGCGCCTTCGGCCTCGGCCAGATTTATGACATCGGGATCCCGGGCCAGAAGAAGGGCACCGTACCCGACCGGGCCTGGAAGAAGCGCTACTTTGCGAAGAACGAGGCCCAGCAGCCCTGGTGGCCGGGCGAAAACCTGTCTTACGGCATCGGCCAGGGCTATCTGCAGGTGAACTGCCTGCAACTGGCCGTAATGACGGCGCGGCTGGCCAATGGACAGAGGGCGCTCAATCCGCGTCTCGTTCGCTCGGTGGGCGGCAAGGAACTGCCAAAGGGATCGGACGCGCCGCCACTGCCGTTTGCGACCGAGCATATCCAGTATGTGCGTGACGGCATGGCGGCGGTGACCGAGGCGGGCGGCACCGCGTTCCGGGCCAGTCAGCTGGGCCTGGGTGACATCCTGATGGCGGGCAAGACCGGCACCGCCCAGGTGCGCAACTATGACAAGGGCGGATCACGCGGCCAGGGCGGGACCTGGCGCCTGCGCGACCACGGCCTGTTCGTGGCCTTTGCGCCCATTGACGCCCCTCGTTACGCCATCGCCGTGGTGG
>NZ_JBILRO010000127.1:0-9294 GCF_044372605.1 Phenylobacterium sp. | reverse complement strand
CGCGTTCGCGACTGACCGTTCGGCGATCGGTAAGGTCGCTGTCGGCTTCCAAGCCAACTTCATCGACAATGTCGCTCTGAACAAGCAGCTGCAGGCGGTGATCGCTGCAGCCACCGCGGCCAACGCGGCCGGCGGAACCTTCCCTGTGCCGAGGCCTAATCCGGCATTGGCCAACAATGTGGAAGAGAAGATCATCTCGGGCTATGCGCAAAACACCTGGGCCTGGGACCGCCACAAGCTGCTGGCCGGCCTTCGTGTCGAGCAGTCCAAGGTTGAGGCAACCGGAAGCGCGCAGGTCGGCGCTGCGCTCGTTCCGCTGAGCCTGGAGTCGGACAATACCCAGATCCTGCCCAGCCTGCACTACACCTACGACTTCAGTGACGAGATCAAGCTGCGTGCGGCGTTTATCACAGGCGCGGCGCGTCCGAGCTTCTCCGACCAGCGCGCCTCCGTCTCCATCAATGATGCGGCCGGCGTTCAGAGCATCAGCGGGGGCAATCCGACCCTGACGCCCGAGACGGCATACGGCGTCGACCTCAGCGCCGAGTGGTACTTCGAAGCAGCCGGCCTTCTATCCGCCAGCTATTTCCGTCGTGAGGTGAAGGATGTCCTGTTCGATGCGACCGAACTTGTTGGAGACACCCGGTTTGATAGCGGCGGCGTCAGTCGCTCCGGCTACACCTACTCCACGACCCTCAACGGCGGCGACGGGTTCCTGCAGGGGGTAGAGTTCTCATACTACCACCCGTGGACCTTCCTTCCGGGGCCCATGTCGGGCCTTGGCATACAGGCCAGCGTGGCGTTCCTCGACGGAGAGTTCGATATCGGCAACGGGCGTAAGGCGCCGTTCCCTGGCACTTCGGACCGGATCACCCAGGCAGCGGTCTTCTACGAGAAGTACGGCTTCTCACTCCGCTTGAGCTGGCAGCACCGGACCAGCTGGATTGACGAAGTCTCCCCCGGCGCGACGTCCGCGGGCGATCTCGTTTGGGATGCCCAGCAGCGGGTGGAATTCTCGGGGCGCTATCAGGTCAATGACAACATCACGTTGTATGCCGACGTCAACAACATAACCAACGAGCGGGGGCTGCGCTTCCAGGGGACCCTCGACAGACCGTATGAACTTGAATACTTCGGGCGCCGCTTCCTCTTAGGGGTCAGAGCGCGCTTTTAGGGTTTTGCGGGATCAGATGTGATCATCTGGTCCCCAGGCAGCCGCCCAACAGCCCCATTCAAGCCTGGATGGGGTTGTTGGCGGTCGACCGGAAACAGCCCGCGAGTATTGATAGCGACACCTTGCGCCATAATGGTTCCGGGCTGACGAGATCGAAGCCGGTCGGACGCAGTTGCAGGTTGAGTGTTGCGATTCCGAGGTGCGGCGTCTCGGCACCCCGCAATTTAACTCTGCCATGGTCGCGCTCAAAATGTACGAGCGAGAACTCGCTTACCCGGTTCGGGTGATTGCGCCTGAATCGGACAGGCTTTTGGAGCCGTAGACGAATTCCGGGCCGTCGAGATCGATCTTTGGCAAGGCGGTGCGCTCGGCCCAATAATCCTGGGTATGGCGCCATTCCGGCTTGTCGCCGGCCTTCGGCATGCGCGACATGCCGCGCATCAGATAGCCGGGGTTGAAGTCGTCGGGATCCACCCAGGGCAGACGCGGCATGTCCTGATCCTCGGGCCGCAAGGCTACCTCGACCTTGCGCACGCCGCGGTCATCCATGTGTTTGAGCAGGCGGCAGACGAAGTCCGAGACCAGATCGACCCTGAGCGTCCAGCTCGCCCGGAAATAGCCGAACACCCAGATCAGATTGGGCACGCCGGTGAACATCATGCCGCGATAGGTGACCGAGTCCGCCAGATCGACCGGCCGGCCGTCCACCATGATCGGGATGTCGCCCAGAACGCTCAGATCGAAACCGGTGGCGGTGACGATGATGTCGGCCTCCAGCGTCTCGCCGGACTTCAGGCGCACGCCGGTAGCGGTGAAGGTCTCGATCTCGCCGTCGGCGACGCTGGCCTTGCCCGACATTACGGAGCGGAACAGGTCGCCATCCGGAACGAAGGCGATGCGCTGGCGCCAGGGGCGATAGCGCGGGGTGAAGTGGCGTTCGGTAAGCTCGGGGCCGACGAAGGCGCTGACCCCCGCCAGCAGTTCGGCCTTGACCGTGTCGGGCTCCTCACGCGCCCGCAGGGTGAACGCTGCCTGATCCTGAAGCAGCTTTCGCCGTACGATCTCATGGGTCCAGGCGGGATCGACGTCGAGGGCGTTGAGCTGATCGGCCAGCTCGTTGGCGTTGCGGCCGGGAATGAAATAGGTCGGCGAGCGCTGCAACAGGGTCACATGCGCGCAGTCGTCGGCGATGGCCGGCAGCAGGGTTGCGGCCGTGGCCCCTGAGCCAATCAGCAGAATGCGCTTGCCGTGGTAGTCCAGATCGTCGGGCCAGCTCTGGGGGTGGACGATGCGGCCCTTGAACCCGGCCATGCCCGGCCATTCCGGCGTATAGCCCTGATCGTGGCGATAGTAGCCCTGGCCCATCCAGAGGAAGTTGCAGGTGAAGGTCGCCTCGGCGCCGTCGTTGCGGCGCGCGCGGACGGTCCATAGCGCCGCTGCTGTATCCCAGGCGGCCTCGACGATGCGGTGGCCGTAGCGGATGTGGCGCGCCAGATCGTTCTCGGCGATCACCTCTTCCAGATAGTCCAGGATTGCGGAGGCTGCGGCGATGGGCGGCCCGATCCAGGGCTTGAAGCGATAGCCGAAGGTGTAGAGGTCGCTGTCAGAGCGGACGCCCGGATAGCGATGGGTGCGCCAGGTGCCGCCACACCCGTCCAGCGCATCCAGCACCACGTAGGACTTGTCGGGACACTGGTCGCGCAGGTGATAGGCGGCGCCGATCCCGGAGATGCCTGCGCCCACGATCAGGACATCGAAGTGCTCGTCAGCGGGCGTCGCACCGGAAACCGCTCTGTCCATCTTGTTCGCTCCTCTTTCAGCGCATGACTACGCTTCTTTGGCGCCCGGTGTGAAGGTCAACACCACCATCGCGCCACCGAAGTGGGCGGCGCCCAGGCGTGCGAAGCCGTTCAAGCGTTCGGCAACGGCGGCGATCAGACCGCGTCCGCGCATGGGGTCGGGCGACAGGTCGATCATCCCCATGCCGTTATCGCGAATGCTCAGGCGCACACGGGCCTCGCTGCGCTCCATCTTGACCCAGATCTTCAAGGCGCGCCCCGGCGGGCTTGCGTAACGGCGCGCATTCTCCACCGCCTCCAGGGCCACAGCGCCTACAAGCGCCAGCTCGTCGGCCGAAAAGCGGATGGTGGAATCGCCGCCCACCTCGGTGTCTAGGGCCGCCGCCGGGGCGAACAGGGCCGACAGAAAGTTGACGGCGCCGGCCTCGACGCCCGCCACGCCCTGGGCGCCCAGCCGATCGGCGACCCTGCGGTCCAGGTCCCCGGCGTTGAGGCCACGCCACCGGGCCGCCTCGCGCGCCACCGAGGCGATGGCCAGGATCATCGGGTCGGTCGACGCAGCGGGGACCGTGAGGTCGGAGGTCGAGACTTGCACATCCAGCTCCTGATTGCCGACACAGCGGCGGCAGATTGAGAAGCCAGTCGGACCTATTCCTCAGGTGCGCGCCTTGATAAGTCGCAAAGCCGCAGGTCAGAACCCGTAGCCGGGCCAGGCGCCCCATCGGTCGCGGCGGTGGTGAGATCGCCCGATCAGCCATCGTCGACCCCTTTGGGAGCCCACAGGCCGTAGGCCGAGACTGGCGTTCTTCTCGTCCCCGGGCTAGCAGACCGCCCCATGATCCGCCTCGACAACATCTCCAAGCAGAACGGCCATCAGATCCTGTTCATCGAAGCCTCGATGGGGGTCCAGAAGGGCGAAAAGGTCGGGCTGGTCGGCCCGAACGGCGCCGGCAAGACGACGCTCTTCCGCATGATCACCGGTCAGGAGCAGCCCGATGACGGTCTGGTCGTGATCGATCCGGGAATGACGATCGGCTACTTCAGCCAGGATGTCGGCGAGATGTCGGGCCAGAGCGCGGTCGCCGCGGTGATGGATGGCGTCGGGCCCGTCAGCGCGCTGGCGACCGAAATGGCCACGCTCGAGGCGGCCATGGTCGATCCGGACCAGGCCGACCAACTGGACGCCATCATGGAACGCTATGGTGAGGTGATGGAACGTTTCCAGGCGCTGGACGGCTATGCGCTGGACGCGCGGGCGCGCGAGGTGCTGGCCGGCCTGAGTTTCAGCCAGGAGCGCATGGACGGCGATGTTGGCCTCTTGTCAGGCGGCTGGAAGATGCGCGTGGCGCTGGCCCGCATCCTGCTGATGCGGCCTGACGGCATGCTGCTGGACGAGCCCAGCAACCATCTCGATCTGGAAAGCCTGATCTGGCTTGAGGCCTTCCTCAAGAACTATGACGGCGCGCTTTTGATGACGTCGCACGACCGCGCCTTCATGAACCGCATCATCGGCAAGGTGGTGGAGATCGACGGCGGCGACCTGATCACCTATTCGGGTGATCTGGACTTCTACGACCAGCAGCGGGCGCTCGGCGAACAGCAGCGCCAGGCGCAGTACGAGCGCCAGCAGGCGATGCTGGCCAAGGAAATCAAGTTCATCGAGAAGTTCAAGGCGCGCGCCAGCCACGCCGCCCAGGTCCAGAGCCGGGTCAAGAAGCTGGACAAGATCGAACGCGTCGAGGCGCCGCGCCGCCGCCAGTCGGTCCAGTTCGAGTTCCGGAGCCCGCCGCGGTCGGGCGACGACGTGATCAGCCTGCGCAATGTCCACAAAGGCTATGGCGACCAGACGATCTATGAAGGCCTGGATCTACTGGTGCGGCGCAGGGAACGGTGGTGCGTCCTTGGCGCCAACGGCGCCGGCAAGTCGACGCTGCTGAAGCTGGTGGCCGGCGCCACCGCGCCCGACCAGGGCACGGTCGGCATCGGCGCCAGCGTCAGGATGGGCTACTTCGCCCAGCACTCCATGGATCTGCTGGACGGCGAGGAGACGATCTTCGAGTCCCTGGACGGTTCGTTCCCGCAGGCGGGCCAGGGTGCGCTGCGCACCCTGGCGGGATGTTTCGGATTCTCGGGCGACGACGTCGAAAAGCCCTGCCGCGTTCTGTCCGGCGGCGAGAAGGCGCGCCTGGTGATGGCCAAGATGCTGTTCGATCCGCCGAACCTGCTGGTGCTCGATGAGCCCACCAACCACCTCGACATGGTGACGAAGGAGATGCTGGTCGCCGCCCTGGCGGACTTCGAGGGCACCATGCTGTTTGTTTCGCACGACCGTCACTTCCTGGCGGCCCTGTCGAACCGCGTGCTGGAGCTGACGCCCGAGGGTGTCCACCAGTACGGCGGCGGCTATTCGGAGTATGTCGCCCGGACAGGCCAGGAAGCGCCAGGGCTGCACCCGGGCGGGTAGCGGTCTCCTTTCAGATGCTGGCGGGGTACTGTCGGTCGAAGGGAGCTTGTCTCCAGATAACTCTGCCAGGCCACGGCGGCTGAGCGATGGGCCTGCCCGAGGCGGTGATCGTCGCCGCTAAGCAAAACCTACTGACGCTTGTCCTCGTCTGATTGGCGGCCCGACCCACCTGTGCCAAGCCTTGCCCCGAAGTACAGCCCGGAGAAGGCGACCATGAACACGGTCGCGAAGGCTGCGCCGTAGGCCGTGAGAATGAAGAAGTTCAGCCAATCGAGGCGCAGCGACCCAAACGTCTTCAGCAGCATGAGACCGACGCTACCGACATAGCCGGAGGCGTCGGCCACATAGATCAGGAACCCCGCAGCGCCCACCCGACCGGTGGCGGCGATCATCCGGTCGAACAGCATGGCGTTGAAG
This sequence comes from Phenylobacterium sp., assembly GCF_044372605.1. GTDB lineage: Bacteria > Pseudomonadota > Alphaproteobacteria > Caulobacterales > Caulobacteraceae > Phenylobacterium. The sequence continues at coordinate 3,440 of NZ_JBILRO010000127.1, read as the reverse complement.
GGTGTGTAGGCCATGTAGAGCCCGGCGCCGGAGGCGATCATCCAGGCTAGCGGCGGCAGCATCCCGAGCTGGAAGGCCAGCGTGGAAAGTCCGAGCAGGAGCGCGCCGGCGATGATCACCCCGTGGAGGATCAGCAGGGCGCCTCGGTTGTCGCGAACGCCCATTGTCGCGGCGAGAACCGCCAGCGCGATCGCCGCCACCGGCAGTTCGCTGGCGGTGAACATCGTCGCAGCCTGGGCATGACCCAGCGCCGCCCAGATCTCCGCCGCGAAGTTGTCGCGGAAGTCGCGTACGGCGGTAAACAGCACATAGGCCAGCACCAGCAGAAGCACCCCGGGCCCATAGGCGCCCAGGAAGGCGGCGCGGTCGTGGCCGCTCATGGGCGCGCGGCGGATCCGTTCGGCCTCGTCCTGAGGCGATGGGGGCGGGAGCTGAGAAAGGCCAAGGACCGATAGCGCCAGCAGCGGAAGAAAAAGCGCGCCCACGGCGGCCGGCATCCAGTGGTCCGAAACCCCTGTCGCCAGGATCCAGCCTCCCACAGTCTTCACCAGGCCCGACGAGACGATGAACGCGCTGCAAAGAATGGCGCCCAGCACCTCGGACGTTCGCCGCCCCTCAACGTAGGAGAAGACCAGGCCCCAGATCAGGCCAAGCGGCAGGCCGTTCAGGAAGAGGGCGGCGATGTTCCAGGGCGCCGGGAGAAGAGCGAAGAGCAGCAGCGCCAGCCAACTGACGCCGACCAGGCCCAGGATCGCGACGCCGCGCCCTGTGCGGCCCGCCTCAGAGATAATCCTGATCCCCGCCAGCTTCGAAAGCGCGTAGCCGACCAATTGGGCGATAACGAGGGCGACCTTGTAGTCGAGCACGTAGTCCCAGCCCGCCACATTATCAAAAGTTGCGGCCGTAAAGGGCTTTCGGAACGCGTACATCGAGAAGTACGCGGCAAACGCCGCTGTGCCGGCATAGGTGCAGAAGATGGCGGGGTGGGCGCGGTCCAGCGCCGAACGAAGCCGGTTCACGCCGCCGCGCCCCGCGGAGCCAGCGGGCACGGGCTCAGCGGACGCAGGGCCTCAGCCACGACCATCACCTCTCGGATCAGCGCGGAGCGACGGCGATCAGCCAGGCAAACGACATAGCCGTTCAACTCGCCGTTGGGCCGTAACCCTTCGATCGGGCGGTAGGCGATGCGCTGATCGGGCGGACATTCCGAAGAGTAGAAAAAGCCCACTCCCAGCCCCAGTGCGATGCCCTCGCGTACCGCCTCACGGGTGTGCATGTCGATGACGCCGCGCGGCTCCACGCCGGCGACGGACATCACCCGCTCCGAGGCCACTCGGGTCCGCGAGGACGCTTCCCGGCGGAGCAGGATTTCATCCCGTATGATGTGGATCGGCAAACTAGCCTCCGCAGTCAGCGGGTGTCCCGCCTGAAGCGCCAGGACCACGTTGTCGGCGAACAGCGGTTCGTAGGCGAAGAGGGGGTCGCCAGGAGGATCGGACGCGATGGCCACGTCGGCCTGTCCTTCACGAAGCGCCGCGATGACCTCGCGCGCATTTCCCACGCGCAGCGAGATGCTGGCATCGACATGACGGCGGTGGAACCCCGCGATCAGCCGGGCCGCGTAGGGCGGTGAATCCGAGGCGATCCGCAAGTTGACGCTGGCGTCCAGGCCACGCGCCTCGCCAAGCAGTTCGTCGACATCGGTGCTGGCTGCGAACAGGCGTTGGGAAATCGCGAACAGGTCGCGACCCAGGGCGGAGAGCCGGAGCGGCGGCTTGCGCCCGTCGAAGAGCGTGACTCCGTGCCGCTCTTCCAGCGCCTTCAACTGCTGCGAGAGTGTTGGCTGGCTAACATTGAGGCGTCGCGCGGCGCGACTTATGCTGCCTTCGATAGCAACGGCGTGGAAAGTGCGCAGGTGCTGGAGATTGACCGCCATCCCGAGAATCTCCTCAATCGTATCGTTTAGCCGTCGGCTATGGCTGTTTCGTGAAACCTCGATTTCGGTCCCATAGGTTCGGCCTATCCCCGGCATAGGCCCAAAGACTTTGAAACGACCCGCATTCCGAGCGTTCCTCGGCACGCTACGACGTCGGCCTTCTGCCGCGTCGCCTGTGAGGGGATTGATCATGCGACTCAGGCTTAAGGCTTTGTTTTGCGCCACCAGCGCGGCCGGCGTTGTGGGATTTGCCGCCGCCGCCCAGGCGGCCGACGCGGCAGCGGAGACCGTCGCCAGTGTCGAAGAACTCGTGGTGACCGGCGAGCCCCTGGCCCGGGCCAACAATGTTGTCGGCGAGCAGCGTATAGAGAGCCTTGCCGGCGGTCAGAACATCGTCGACGCCGTGCGCTTCGTGCCGGGCGTGCAGATCCGTGGCGCCGACGCGTTCAATGGTGACCCGTGGAGCTATGGCATCAACATCCGCGGCTTCGAGGTGAACCTGCGTTCGTCCAAGATCGGCCAGACCCTGGATGGACTGCCGCTGTTCAACGCCTCCTATTACCTCGGTGGCTCCCCGGCGACGAAGTACCTCCTCACCGAGAACGCCGAACGCGTGCAGGTTAATCAGGGCACGGCCGATGTCGGCTCGCCCTCGACGTCGGCCCTGGGTGGTACGCTCGCCTACTTCTCCCGTGATCCGGCGCAGGAGTTCGGCGGCAAGGTCTCGGCGACACTCGCGAGCTACGACAGTCGCCGTTTCTATGCCAGCCTCGACACCGGCGTGATCTTTGGAAACACGCGGGCCTATGTGTCGGTGTCCGACCTCGACACGCACCTCTGGCCGCACGATGGGTCGACGCCCGCCGGACTTGAACAGTTCCATGTGGAGGCGAAGAGCGTCACCGAGCTCGGAGCCCTCACCATCACCGCGCGGGTATCCCACAACGAGAGCGACGACGACCCGGTGATTGAGGCGACCCGCGCTTTCATCGAGCAGACCGGCTACCGCGTTGATGGTTCGGCTTCGGTTTTCAACACGGCCAGCGCAGCGCCTAATGAGTACTGGGCCGACGAGTGGGCCGCCATCCGCGACAACACCTTCGGATACGTCAAGTTCGACTGGCGGGTGAACGACAGCTTGCGCTTGTCGCTGGCGCCCTACGCCCATCGTAACGAGGGCGTGGGCGAGTTCCTGCCGCCGTTCCAGGAGCCGCGCCTGATAGGCACCACCCCCGGAGCCTTGACTCAGGTAATCCTGGGCGGATCGCGCGTCCGCACCACCCAGGCCGACGCCCAGGGGCGGGCCGTCCTGCCTTATGCGGCCGGTGGCGTGGAACGCATCTACACGAACCTGCAGGGCCAGCAGATCCGCTCGTCTGCCTGTTTCAACCCGGACAACACGACGCGCGCCGGCGCCGACTGCTCGTCGGCGCAAAGCTACCGCAACTCAACCTACTACCATCGCCGAACCGGCATCGTGGCGAGCGGCGAGTACGAATGGGGC
>NZ_JBILRO010000288.1:0-3867 GCF_044372605.1 Phenylobacterium sp. | reverse complement strand
CGGTCCATATGCGCGGCCAGCGCCAGGTTGTGCGTCGCCACCAGCGCCGCCACGCCTTCCTTGCGCGCGAGCGCGTAGAGGCTGTCGAAGACCGCCGTCGAGGTCGCCGGGTCGAGGTTGCCGGTGGGCTCGTCGGCCAGCAGCAGGCGGGGCGAATTGGCCAATGCCCGGGCCACGGCCACGCGCTGTTGCTCGCCGCCCGAGAGTTGGGCCGGCTGGTGCTGGGCGCGATCCTTCAGGCCCAGGCCCTCAAGCAATGTGGCCGCCCGGGCGGTAGCGGCCTTGCGGTCCTCGCCGGCGATCATCCGGGGCAACGCCACATTGTCGAGGGCGGAGAACTCCGGCAGCAGGTGATGGAACTGGTAGACGAAGCCGATGGTCGACAGGCGCACGCGGGTGCGTTCCCGCTCGCCCAGGCTGGAGCAGTCCACGCCCCGGATGGTTATCCGGCCCGCGTCAGGGTGCTCGAGCAAGCCTGCGGCATGCAGCAGGCTGGACTTGCCCGACCCGGACGGGCCGATCAGGCCCACGATCTCGCCCGGCTGGATGTCGAGGTCGACGCCCTTCAGCACATTCAGCGACCCGGCGGCGGTCACATAGGTGCGTTCCAGACCACGGATGGAGAGCACCGGCTCACTCATAGCGCAGCGCCTCCACCGGATCGATGCGCGCGGCCCTCAGCGAGGGCGGCAGGGTGGCCAGGAAGCTCATCCCCAGAGACCAGCCGGCGATCAGGGCCACCTCGGCCCAGTCCACCCGGGCCGGTACCCGGGACAGATAGTAGACGTCGGAGGAGAAGACCGCCTGACCCGTGACCCACTCCACCACGCCCTGGATCGGGCCGATGTAGATGCAGAACAGCGTGCCTATGATCAGGCCCGCCGCCGTGCCTAGCAGGCCCACGCTGGCCCCGGCCATGAAGAAAATCCTGAGGATCGAGCCCTGCGGCGCGCCCATGGTGCGCAGGATGGCGATGTCGCGCCCCTTGTTCTTCACCAGCATGACCAGGCCGGAGATGATGTTCATGGCCGCGATGGCCACCAGCAGCATGAGGATCAGCCGCATCACCGCCCGCTCCAACTGAAGCGCGCCCCAGTAGGAGGAATCGCGCTGCATCCAGTCGGTGACCAGGGCCGCCGGTCCAGCCGCCTTGCTGAGGGCCGGCATCATTTTCAGGATGCGGTCGGGATCGTCGACGCGGATCTCGATGGCGTCGGCGGTGCCCTCGCGGCCGAAGAACAGCTGAGCCTGGGCCAGCGGCATGTAGATGTAGGCCTGATCGTACTGGCTCATGCCGATGCTGAAGGTGGCGCCCACCGTATAGGCCTTCTGTAACGGCGTGCCGCCAAAAGCCGTGGCGCCGCCCGAGGGCGAGATCAGGGAGATGGTGTCGCCGGGCGCCACGCCGAGCATCTGCGCCAGGCGCTCGCCCAGGATGATCACGTCGCCGCCATAGTCGCCGACGCCGAAGGCCGTCAGGTCGCCCTTGGATATGTTGCCCGCCACCAGCGGCGTAGCCTGGAGGTCGCCCGGCGTAATGCCCCTCACCAGGGCGCCGGTGATCTGGCTGGGCCCGATGGCGATGGCCTGCGCCTCGATGATGGAGGCGGCCTGGGTGACGCCGGGCACCTTCAGCAGGCGCGCGACCGCCCGGTCCCGCTCGTCGCCGTCCAGCACGCCGCCGGACACGAAGGCGTGGCCCTGGAAGCCCAGGATGCGGCTCAGTAGCTCGGTCCGGAAGCCGTTCATTACCGACATGACGATGATCAGCGTCGCCACCGCCAGCGTGATGCCGATGAAGGAGATCACCGAGATCAGTCCCACCCCGCCCTGACTGCGCCGGGCGCGGAGGTAGCGGATCGCCAGCATCCGCTCCCACAGACCGAATGGTCGCGCGTGTCCGCCGGAGGCGGCGACCGCGTCGGTCATCCGGTGATCGCCTTGAGCGCCGCCTCGAGCGGCAGGGTCTGGCGCTCACCGGTGGAGCGGCGCTTGAGTTCGACCACGCCGTCAGCCAGCCCCTTGGGGCCGATCACCAGCTGCCAGGGGATACCCACCAGGTCGGTGGCGGCGAACTTCGCGCCGGGCCGCTCATCGCGGTCGTCATAGAGTGGGTCCGTGCCCGCCGCGAGCAGCGCCGCATAAGCCGTTTCGCAGGCCGCGTCGCAGGCGGGGTCGCCCGCGCGCAGGTTCAGCACCGCCGCCCCGAAAGGCGCTACGCTGTCGGGCCAGATGATCCCGCCCGCGTCATGGCTGGCCTCGATGATCGCCGCCACGAGACGCGAGACGCCGACGCCGTAGGAGCCCATCTGCACCGGCGTATCCTTGCCATCCGGCCCGGTCACATTGGCCTTCATCGGCCCGGAGTATTTCGTGCCAAAGTAGAAGATGTGCCCTACCTCGATGCCCCGCGCGGTCATCTGCTTGTCGGCCGGCATGGCGTCGAAACGCGCGACGTCATGCATCTCGTCGGAGGCGGCATAGAGGCTGGTGCGCCGGGTAACCTCGGTCTCCAGATCACCGTCCCAGTCGATATCGGGTCCAGGCGCGCCCATCTCCACCAGACCACGGTGCGCGAACACCTGGCTCTCGCCGGTGTCGGCCAGGATCATGAACTCGTGGCTGAGGTCGCCGCCGATGGGGCCGGGATCGGCCTTCACCGGAATCGCCTTCAGCCCCAGCCGCGCATAGACGTTGAGATAGGCCAGGAACATCCGGTTGTAGGACCTGCGAGCCGCCGCCTCATCCACGTCGAAGGAATAGGCGTCCTTCATCAGAAACTCGCGCCCGCGCATCACCCCGAACCGGGGCCGGCGCTCGTCGCGGAACTTCCACTGGATGTTGTAGAGATTCTTCGGCAGGTCCTTGTAGGACTTGATGTAGCTGCGGAAGATGTCGGTCACGACCTCCTCGGCCGTGGGCCCGTACAGCAGGTCCCGGTCGTGGCGATCCTTGATGCGCAGCATCTCCTCGCCGTAGTCGTCATAGCGCCCGCTCTCGCGCCACAGGTCGGCCAGCTGCAGGGTGGGCATCAGAATTTCCACAGCCCCCGCGCGGTTCATCTCCTCGCGCACGACCTGCTCGATTTTCTTCAGCACCTTCAGGCCAAGCGGCAGCCAGGCATAGATGCCGGCCGCTTCCTGCCGGATCATCCCGGCGCGCAGCATCAGCTGGTGCGAGACAATCTGCGCATCGGACGGCGCCTCGCGAAGGGTCGGCATGAAGTATCGCGAAAGGCGCATGGGTTCGGAGACTCTCGGGTCAGATGGGACGGCCCTGATACCCTTGCCATGAAGACCTTGGCAACGTTGGGGCGGTGCTAAAGGCCGCCGGGAACCCGTGGCAGGGGCACCAGGCCAAAATAGACCACCGCGTAGATCACCGCGAAGATGATCGCCGAGATCCAGGTGGTGGTGATGAACTTCTGCTTGAGCCTGGGATCCACCGGGGCGCCCGGGTCTCCGCCGTCACCCTTGTCGATGCCGGCCTCGGCATGGGAGACGGTCCCGAACGGCAGCACACAGAAAAGAACTGTCCACCAGACCGTCAGGAAGATCGCAACCGAGGTGAATACGCCCATCAGTGATCGCCCTTCGGAGTTTCCATCAGCTCGACCAGCACGCCGCCCATGTTCTTCGGATGCACGAAGATCACCGGCACCTTGTGCGCCCCGATGCGGGGTACGCCGCCGTTCAGCACGGTCGCGCCCTTGGCCACCATATCATCACGCGCGGCGATGATGTCAGGCACCTCGAAGCAGATGTGGTGCTGGCCCCCCGCCGGGTTCTTTTCGAGGAAGCCCTTGAGCGGCGAATTGTCCCCGTAGGGCTCGATCAACTCGATCTGGCTGTTGGGCAGATCCACAAA
>NZ_JBILRO010000251.1:0-4865 GCF_044372605.1 Phenylobacterium sp. | reverse complement strand
GATCTTCGTCGCGCCCAGCAGGTCGCGATAGATCGTAAGGCAAGCCTCGATGGAGGGCGTGGCGATGCCCACGTGATTCAAAATTCCGATCATGCCGACCCTATACCGCGCGCGTGCCCCTGTGGCGAGATCGATCGGTTGGCTCACGCCTGCGGGGCCACGAACGCCGCGCCTGTCGCCATCAATTCCGTAACCTGCGCCTCCGGCACACCATAGTCCGCAAGCACCTGCCGTGTGTGCTCCCCCAGGTCTGGTGTGGGCAGCTTGAACCCACCCAGCGTACGGCTGAAATCAGCGTAGGTGCGCGCGCTGACCCCGGGCCCGAGCCTCGGATGTGTCCAGGGCGCCATATGGCCGTTTTCCCAAAGCCAGGGATCCTGCAGCGCTTCATCGAAGCGCCGAACCGGGGTAGCCACCGCCCCCGCCGCCAGCAGCGAATCCACCACCTCGTCGCGCGCGCGTGACGCCAGCGTCGCCTCTATACGGACCGCCAGGTCACCGTCGCGGGTTGCCGCCAGCGCGTCACTACCAATGTCGATACCCAGCACCTGTCCCACGGCCGCGGCCTCGGCCTGCGTTTCACAAGCCAGTGCGATCCAGCCGTCCGCACAGGGATAGTACCGATGCAGCGCCCGCAAACCCAGGCAATCGCGACCGCCCAGATCGCCGGCCGGTCGCCCGGCATAGTCGACCATGTCACCCAGTTGATAGAGCAGGCTCTGTGCGAGCAGACTGGAAACGATCTCCTGTCCTTCTCCCGTGGTCTCGCGAGCGTTCAGCGCGGCCACGACGGCGGCGCTCACCACGGCGGCCGTGGCGATGTCGTTCACCGCGATCGTGTAGAGCACCGGATCGTCGTCGCCGCCCTGGGCGGCCATCATCCCGCCTTCGGACTGCATCAATGGATCAAAGCCCGGCAGGGCGGCGCGTGACCCGCTGTCGCCATAGGCGTTGATCGAGCATGAGATGATCCGGGGGTTAATCGCCTTGAGCGCCGGATAGGTGATGCCCAGCCGATCCCGAACCCCCAGTCGGTAGTTGTCGATCACCACGTCGGCCGACCGCACCATGTCCAGAAAAGTATCGCGCGCCGCCGTCTGCTTCAGGTCAAGCCCCAGGCCGCGTACCCCGCGATTGTAGACCAGGAACTGCGATCCATCGGAGCGGAACGGGTCGGCTTCCGGACCTTCGATCTTGATAACCTCGGCGCCAAGGTTGGCCAGGATGGTCCCGGCATAGGCGCCTGCGATCACAGTTCCGAGGTTCAGCACCTTGATCCCGGCCAGCGGCGGACCGCTACGCCTCGGCTCTGCGACGACCGGGACCTTTGAAGGCCAGGCGGGCGGCGTTCCCACAGCTTTGGGCAACCCGGCGATCCGGGCCGGCGTAGCGCTGAGGCGCGCAGGCGGCGCCGGCATGGCCACCTCGCCAAGCACCGGGTGATCGAACACGAGGCGCATGCCAGCCTCTGCCACGGCCTCGCCCGCCATCCAAACCTCACGCCGACGTACTGGTGCGCAGGGCACATCATGGGCCTGAAGCAGCGTCAGCCACTCGTCGCGCGGACGGGTTTCGAAGATGCCGATCAGCATCTCGCGGGCGCCAACCATGTCCTGTTCCAGCACCTCGAACAAGTCGCCCAGTTCCAGCGCCTCGAAGGCTTTGCGATAGAAGTTGGTGAAGAGCGTGCCCAGGAAAAACCATTCGTCGTCAGCGCACTTGTAAAGGCGGTAACGAGGATTGGCCCCCGGCGGGGTGCCCCGCGGCAGAGGTTCGATATTGTCGAATCTCATCGGCGGCGCGCATTCGGCCGAACCATGCAATCCGCTGACTGTAACGGCTTGCCCAATCCCGCTCAGGGTCCGCTCAAACAGCGCGGCGCCGATAGCGGTCGCGCCCAGAACCGCCTGCGACGAATGCGCGATCGGTAAAACCATATGAACCGGGGTATCGCCCCAGGCGCCCTGGCGAAAAGGCATGGCGGTGAGCGCCGCCAGCAGGCTGTGATGCCCGGGCAGGTCACTCCACCGACCCGAGGTTCCATAGGGCGGCATCCAGGCGTGGATCAGATTGGGATACGCGGCGGTCAGGCTGTCGGCATCCAGACCCAGCGCCTTCAATCGGGTGGGTCCGAGATCGAACAATGCCACGTCAGCGCCGGCGATCAGCGTGTGTGCCGCCGCAATGCCCGCCTCGGCCTCAAGATCGAGAGTGGCCACCTGCTTGTTGCGGTTCCAGGCCAGATACCCGGGGTGATCCTTCAGCCGGTCGCCGCCCGGCGGCTCCACCTTGACGATCTCGGCTCCGAAATCCCCCAGCAGCATGGCGGCCATGGGCCCGACCATGCCCTGGCTGAAATCGACAATGCGAACGCCTTTATAGGCCGTCATTCCGGCACGCCTCCCAGCCCCGTTAAGCGGCGCGGTTCCCGCGTCTCGCAGAGGGCATCAAAGCCGGGGTTGGCGTCCAGAGCAAGCGGCCTTAGGTCAGACTCGCAGCACCGTCGTCTCGACCACCGGCCGCCGACCCCAGATCCGCTGGCTAGCCTTCTTCACGCCGCGAGAGATGGCCTTCTCAATCAGCTCGTCCTGTTCAAGCTCGTCGCCCTTGATCCGCTTCAGCGCCGTCTCGGCCTCGTCGGCCAGGTCGTTCAGAACTTCGTCGAGATGGTCTTCACTCTCGGTAGGCAGGCCCAGCGCGCGCACCTGGGGCCCGGATACGATTCGCCCGCGCTCATCCAGCACCACCGACACCGCCAGCATACCGTTGTAGGCCGCGTGGCGGCGCTCGCGCAGTGCGTCGCCGTGTTCCCGCACCACGACACCCGCGTCCACATAGAGCCGGCCAGCCGCCACCTCATCGATGATTTCGGCGCGCCCGGGAGCCAGCCGCACCATATCGCCGTTGCGCGGGGTCACCTGCTGCGGCACCTGCAGATCACGGGCGAAGGCGGCGTGTTCCATGAGGTGACGCCGCTCACCATGGGTCGGCACCGCTATTTCAGGCCGCGCCCAGGCATACATCTGCGCCAGCTCATCACGACAGGGGTGGCCCGAGACATGGATGCCCGGATGGTCGCGTTCGGTGTAGAGGCGCACGCCGCGCTCGGTCAGCTTGTTCTGCAGGTTGCGGATCGGGATATCATTGCCCGGGATCACCCGGCTGGAAAACAGACAGGAATCATTGGCACCCAGCTTCACATGAGGGTGTGTTCCCTCAGCGATCCTGGACAGCGCCGCTCGCGGCTCGCCCTGGCTGCCGGTGCAGAGATAGAGCACGCCCTCGGCAGGCAGACGCTTGGCCTCTGAATCCTCGATGAAGGGCTTGATGTCCGTCATCAGACCAACCGATTTCGCCGCCGCCGCCATCCGGTGCATGGATCGGCCCACCAGACAAACCCGTCGCCCATTGGCCTCGGCGGCCCGGATCACGCTGTCCATTCGCGCCACGTTGGAGGCGAAGCAGGCCACCGCCACCCTACCCTTCAGCGAGCCAATCAGCGGGATGAGGGTCTTGCGGACGTCTGCCTCGGAGCCGGCGTGACCGTCTACGAAAACGTTAGTGCTGTCGCAGACCATGGCCAGCACGCCCTCGTCGCCCAGCTTACGGATGGCGTCGATATCGGTGGGTCCGCCCAGTAACGGGTCGGGATCAATCTTCCAGTCGCCGGTGTGCAGGATGGTGCCCAGCGGTGTACGGATCGCCAGACCGTTGGGCTCCGGGATCGAGTGCGTCAGGGTGATCAACTCAAGCTGGAACGGTCCAAGTTCGATAGTCCCACCGAGCGGCACTATGGTGATTTCGGCCTCGTCCAGCAGATCGGCTTCACGCAGCTTTTCGCGCAGGATGAATGCGGTGAAGGGCGTCGCGTAGATCGGAGCCTTGAATCGGGGCCAGAGGTGAGCGACCGCGCCAATGTGATCCTCGTGGGCGTGAGTCAGCACGATACCCAGCAGGCGGTCGGCGTTCTGCTCCATGAATTCAGGGTCGGGCAGGATCACTTCGACGCCCGGCGTAGTCTGGTCACCAAACGTCACACCCAGATCCACCACGATCCATTTGCGGTCGTCGGGTGGGCCAAAGCCGTACAGATTGAAGTTCATTCCGATCTCGTTCGATCCCCCCAGCGGGAGGAAGACAAGTTCGTCGTTCTTGGATTTTGCCATCAGGCCTTCGTTGAATTGCGGCGCCAGATTTCCAGCATGCCACGGATGGTGAGGTCGGGGTCGAAATGGTCGATCGTTGTCGTCGCGCCATGGAACAGAGAGGCGACCCCTCCGGTTCCGACGACGGTCATGGGACGGTCCCACTCCCCCTTGATGCGCGCGATCAGACCCTCGATCAGACCAATATAGCCCCAGAACACGCCAGATTGCATGGCACCGACCGTATCCTTGCCGATTATTCGCTGTGGCTTCTGGATGGCAATGCGCGGCAGCTTGGCGGCAGCCTGGTGCAGCGCCTCCATGGACAGGTTGATTCCTGGCGCAATCGCACAGCCTTCGAGACCTCCGTCGGCCGCCACGATGTCGAAGGTGGTGGCCGTGCCGCTGTCGATGACGATCAGGTCTCCGGGGTAGACGATGTGCGCGCCCACAGCGTTCACCAGACGGTCAGCCCCGGCTTCGGACGGCTTCTCGATCCGAACCTCGATGCCCAGGTCGACGTTTTCGCCGATCACCATCGGCTCCACGTGAAGATATCGACGGGCCAGATTGCGCAGATTAAAGATCGACTGAGGCACCACGCTGGAGATGATGCAGCCATCGAATGCGCTCATGGCTAGACCCGCCATTCCCAGGAGCTGAGATAGCCACACTGCATACTCATCCGCCGTCCGGGTGGAATGGGTCGCCGTTCGCCAC
>NZ_JBILRO010000125.1:0-9528 GCF_044372605.1 Phenylobacterium sp. | reverse complement strand
CTGAGGAGCGACGACAGATGCCGAAACGAATTCTAGAGGGCGAAGTCGTCTCCGATAAGGGCGACAAGACGATTGTGGTGAAGGTCGAGCGTACCTTCCTGCATCCGGTGCTGAAGAAGACCGTCCGTCGGTCGAAGAAGTACCACGCCCATGACGAAGCCAATGCCTGCAAGGTCGGAGAGAAGGTTCGCATTGTTGAATGCGCGCCGAAATCGAAGACGAAAACCTGGGAAGTGCTGCCTGTCGGCGGCGCGGCCCAAGCGTAAGGATCGACCCCTATGATCCAGATGCAAACTAACCTGGACGTCGCTGACAACTCTGGCGCCCGCCGGGTCATGTGCATCAAGGTGCTGGGCGGCGCGAAGCGCCGTTATGCCGGCGTCGGTGACAAGATCGTCGTCTCTGTAAAGGAGGCGATCCCGCGTGGCCGCGTGAAGAAGGGTGATGTGCTGCAAGCCATCGTCGTTCGGACCAGCTCGGCCATCAAGCGCAAGGATGGTTCGGTCATCCGCTTCGACAAGAACGCGGCCGTGATCGTCAACAAGCAATCCGAGCCGATCGGCACGCGGATTTTTGGCCCGGTTCCCCGTGAACTGCGCGCCAAGAACCACATGAAGATCATCTCGCTCGCTCCTGAGGTGCTGTAATGGCAGCCAAGATCAAGAAGGGGGACCGCGTCGTGGTCCTCACGGGTAAGGACAAGGGCCGTCAAGGCGCTGTCCTGAAGATCCTGCCCAAGGATAACCGCGTCGTAGTGGAAGGCCTGAACATGGTTCAGCGTCATACCCGTCCTTCGCAGGCTGATCCGCAAGGGGGCATCAAGCACAAGGAAGCGTCGCTCCACCTGTCGAACGTGGCGATCGTGGATTCCAACGGCAAGGCCACCCGCGTCGGCTTCCGCGTGGACGGCGACAAGAAGGTCCGCGTCGCCAAGACGACCGGCGAGGTGATCCATGGCTGAGCAAGCTTATGAACCGCGACTGAAGTCCGAGTATCGCCAGCGCATCCGCGCGGCGATGAAGGAGCAATTCGGCTACACCAACGAGATGCAGATCCCCAAGCTGGACAAGATCGTCATCAACATGGGCGTGGGCGAGGCCGTTGCGGACTCCAAGAAGATCAATTCGGCGATGGGCGACCTGGCGAAGATCGCCGGGCAGAAGCCGATCGCGACCAAGGCCCGTACGTCCATCGCCGGCTTCAAGCTGCGTGAAGGCATGACGGTGGGCTGCAAGGTCACGCTCCGCAAGGATCAGATGTACGAGTTCCTCGACCGTCTGATCACCATCGCATTGCCACGTGTGAAGGACTTCCGGGGCCTGAAGCCCACGTCCTTCGATGGTCGCGGCAACTACGCCATGGGTCTGAAGGAACACATCGTGTTCCCGGAGATCAATTACGACCAGATCGACCAGATCTGGGGCATGGACATCATCGTCACCACCACTGCGAAGACCGATGACGAAGCCCGCGCGCTTCTCAAGGAATTCCAGTTCCCGTTCGTTCAGCAGCAGCAATAGCGGCGGGAAGGAAAAGCACATGGCCAAGAAAAGCGCCGTCAACCGCAATGAGCGGGTCAAGGGTCTGGTCAAGCAATACGCTGCAAAGCGTGTGGCCTTGAAGAAGATCGCCAACGACGAGAACCTGCCGCTGGAGGAGCGTTTCGACGCACGCCTCAAGCTGGCTGAGCTTCCGCGCAACTCGTCAAAGACGCGGATTCGCAACCGTTGCGAAGTCACCGGCCGCCCGCGCGGCTATTATCGCAAGCTTCGTATGAGCCGGATTTCGCTGCGTGACCTCGGGTCCGCGGGTCTGATCCCCGGCCTCGTCAAGTCGAGCTGGTAAGGGAGGTTCCAGATGGTCAACGATCCCATCGGCGATCTCATCGCCCGCATCAAGAACGCAGCCGCCCGCGGCCGCTCGAAAGTCCTTACACCTGCCTCGAAGATGCGCGCGCGCCTCCTCGATGTGCTGGCTGATGAGGGCTACATCCGCGGCTACCAGCTGGTGCAGAAGCCAGGCGCGTTCCCGGAGTTCGAGGTCGAGCTGAAGTACTTCGATGGCGCGCCGGTCATCGTGGAAATCGCTCGTATTTCCAAGCCCGGTCGCCGCGTCTATTCGTCGATCAAGGACCTGAAGCCCGTCAAGAACGGTCTCGGGATCTCGATCCTGTCGACGCCGAAGGGCGTTATGTCGGACACGGCCGCGCGGGACGCGAACGTGGGCGGCGAAGTCCTCTGCCGGGTCTACTAAGATGTCGCGTATTGGAAAGAAGGCAGTCGCCGTCCCCACCGGGGTCACGGTGACCATCGACGGCCAGACAGTCACCGTGAAGGGCCCCAAGGGTCAACTTTCCTGGACGGTGGCCGAGGAAATCGAGGTCAAGCAGGAAGGCGGGGAGCTCACGCTCTCCAAGCGCCAGGACACCACGCGCGCTCAGGCGATGTGGGGTCTCTCCCGTACCCTGGTGGCCAACATGGTCCACGGCGTCACCGAAGGGTTCGAGCGTACGCTTGAACTGGTTGGCGTCGGCTATCGCGCTGCGATGAAGGGCACTGCGCTCTCCATGCAGCTTGGCTTCAGCCACGACGTGGACATCCAGGCGCCGAACGGCGTCACGTTCGCCGTGCCGAAGCAGACCGAAGTCAAGATCTCGGGCATCGACAAGCAGGTCGTTGGCGAGATCGCCGCACAGATCCGCCGCATCCGTCCGCCGGAGCCCTACAAGGGCAAGGGCGTCCGCTATCAAGGCGAGACGGTGCGTCGCAAGGAAGGCAAGAAGAAGTAGGCCATGGCGCTCTCTCCTCGTGACTCCACACTCCGCCGCGCGTCGCGCGTTCGTAACCGCCTCAAGAAGGTGGCCAATGGGCGTCCGCGTCTGTCGATCTTCCGTTCGGCGAAGAACATCTATGCCCAGGTTATAGACGACGTTCAGGGTGTGACCCTGGCGGCGGCTTCGTCGCTGGAAGGCGGCAAGGCGGACAAGGCCAAGGGTTCCGACAAGGACGCCGCCGCGCGCGTCGGCGCTCTCGTGGCGCAACGTGCGATGGAAAAGGGCGTCAAGGACGTCGTTTTCGATCGTGGCGGCTACCTCTACCATGGCCGGGTCAAGGCCCTGGCCGACGCCGCGCGCGAAGCCGGCCTGAATTTCTAAGGAAAAGATCATGGCTCGCAGAGACGAACAGCGTGGCGGCGGTCGCAATCGCCAAGAAGAAGAGCGCGACAGCGACATCGTCGAGAAGCTGGTGCACATCAATCGTGTCGCCGCGACCGTCAAAGGTGGTCGTCGCTTCTCGTTTGCCGCCTTGATGGTGGTGGGTGATCAGAAGGGCCGCGTCGGTTTTGGACATGGCAAGGCCCGTGAAGTGCCGGAAGCCATCCGCAAGGCGACCGAAGAAGCCAAGAAGACGATGATCCGGGTTCCGCTCCGCGAAAGCCGCACCCTGCATCACGACGGCAACGGCCGTTGGGGCGCAGGCAAGGTGATGGTCCGTTCGGCGCCCCCGGGCACCGGCGTCATCGCCGGCGGTCCGATGCGCGCGGTTCTGGAAACCTTGGGAGTTCAGGACGTGGTCGGCAAGTCGGTCGGCTCCTCCAACCCCTACAACATGGTGCGCGCCACCTTCGAAGCCCTGAAGGCCCAATCCTCGCCCCGCCAGATTGCGGCGAAGCGTGGGAAGAAGGTCTCGGACGTTATGGGTCGTCGCGCCGACGCCGCTGCGGCTCAGGCCGCGGATGTGGAAGGTTAGAAGCATGGCCCAGATCACCGTTCGTCAGACCGGCAGCCCGATCCGCCGTACCAAGGACCAGCGCGCGACGCTGGCCGGCCTCGGCCTGAATAAGGTTGGTCGCGTCTCGACCCTGGAAGACACCCCGTCGGTTCGCGGCATGGTGGCCAAGGTCGCGCACCTGCTGGAGGTTGTGGAGGGCTAGACTCCATGACCTGGGCCCTGCGGGGCCCATTGGCCTTTCAGGGCCAGTTTTTATCAAGCCGAGTCGGGAATACTCCCGGCGCCAGATCTCCAAGGAGAGGCACATGACCAAACTCAACGATCTCGCCCCGCGCGAGGGCTCCACCAAGAACCGTATGCGCGTCGGCCGTGGCCCGGGTTCGGGCAAGGGCAAGACCGCCGGCCGGGGTGTGAAGGGCCAGAAGGCTCGCTCGGGCGTGTCCATCCATGGCTTCGAAGGCGGCCAGATGCCGCTGCACATGCGCATGCCCAAGCGCGGCTTCACCAATCGCAATCGTCTGGACTTCGCCGAGGTCAACCTCTGGCGTCTCGAGCAGGCGATCGCCGCCGGTAAACTCGACGCCAAGGCGCCAATCGACGCTGACGTCCTGCTTGAGGCCGGCGTCATTCGCCGCGCCAAGGATGGCGTGAAGCTGCTGGCCAAGGGGGAACTGACGTCGAAGCTCACCCTGACGGTCTATTCGGCTACGGCGGCTGCACGTGCGGCTGTGGAAAAAGCTGGCGGTACGCTCACCACCACCAAGGTGGAAGCCGCCGAAGAGGCCGCAGCCTAGGTAAAGTGGGGTCGGGCTCGCTATCGGGCTCGACGCACCTTATCTGATCGTCTCAAGAAGGCTTACGGTCCGCAGGATCGGAGCGTTGTGAGCGGCGAGGGCGGATATTTTTCCCGTCCCGGCGCTCCAGATGCCAGGGGAATTGCTGAATGGCTTCGGCCGCAGAACAGCTCGCCGCAAACATGAATTTCGGGTCCTTCGCGAAGGCCACCGAACTTCACAAGCGCATCTGGTTCACCCTGATGGCGATGGTCGTCTATCGCCTGGGCACCTATATTCCGATCCCGGGCATCGACCCGGTAGCCTTCCAGGCCGCATTCTCGGGCCAGGCCAAGGGTATCCTTGGCATGTTCAACATGTTCTCCGGCGGCGCTGTCGAGCGTATGGCCATCTTCGCCCTGAACGTAATGCCCTACATCTCGGCGTCGATCATCGTCCAGCTGATGGGCTCGGTCTATCCGCCGTGGGAAAAGCTGCGCAAGGAAGGCGGGGAGGCGGGGCGAAAGACGCTAAACCAGTATACTCGCTATCTCACCGTCGTGCTGGCCGTAATGCAGAGCTTCGGTATTGCCGTAAGCTTGTCGCAGAGCCCGGGCCTGGTGGAAAACCCCGGCCTGTTCTTCATCGTCGCAACGGTCGTGACGCTCACCGGGGGCACCATGTTCCTGATGTGGCTGGGCGAACAGATCACCAGCCGGGGTGTCGGCAACGGTATCTCGCTGATCATCTTCGCCGGTATCGTGGCGGTGCTGCCTCAGTATATCTTCCAGTCCCTGGAGCTGACCCGCACCGGCGCGATGAATGTAGGCGCGCTGTTCCTGATGGTGGTGCTGGTCATCGTGGTGACCGTCGCCATCGTGTTCATGGAGCGCTCGCAGCGCCGCCTGCTGGTGCAGTATCCAAAGCGCCAGCAGGGAAACCGGATGGTGGGTGGCGATACCTCGTTCCTGCCGCTTAAGATCAACACTTCGGGCGTAATCCCGCCGATTTTTGCCTCGTCGCTCCTGTTGCTTCCGGCCACCGTCATGGGTTTTGCCGCGACGGCGGATCTACCGGAATGGCTGCAGTGGATGCCAGGGATTGTCGGCCAGCTTCAACACGGGCAGCCGTTGTTCATGGTGCTGTACGGCGCACTGATCGTCTTCTTCTGCTTCTTCTACACCTCCGTAGTGTTCAATCCCGATGATACGGCTGAGAATCTTCGCAAGTACGGCGGCTTCCTGCCGGGCATTCGTCCCGGCAAGCGCACGGCGGAATATCTGGATTTCGTGCTGACGCGACTGACGGTGATAGGCGCGGCCTACATCACCCTGGTCTGCTTGTTGCCCGAAGCCATGATCGGTTTCATGAACATCCAGTTCTATATGGGCGGTACGTCTCTGCTGATCGTGGTCAGCGTCACGATGGACACCGTTGCCCAGATCCAGTCGCATCTGCTGGCGCACCAGTACGAAGGACTGATTAAGAAGTCGAAGCTGAGGGGCGGGCGCCGCTGAAGCCCGGCCCTTGGGTGACGTTGCGGGACGGCGCCATCAAGAGCGTCGCGGTGGGGAGCTAACCGATGAACCTGATTCTGTTCGGGCCGCCTGCGGCGGGGAAGGGCACCCAGGCCAAGCGTCTGGTCGAGGGCCGCAATATGGTCCAGCTGTCTACCGGCGACATGCTGCGCGCTGCTATCGCTTCGGGCTCTGAACTGGGCCAGCGGGTGGCCGGCATCATGGAGCGCGGTGAGCTGGTCTCTGACGCCATCGTCATCGAACTCATCGAACAACGCCTGCCGGAGGCGGAGGCGGCCGGCGGGGCGATCTTCGACGGCTTTCCACGTACGCTTCCACAGGCAGAGGCTCTGGACCAGATGCTGGCCAGTCGCGGGCGCAAGATCGACCTGGTGCTCCGGTTGAAGGTGGACGACGACGCACTGAAGGCCCGCATCGCTGGTCGTTTCGCCGAATCCGGCCGTCCCGACGACAATCCGGAAAGTTTCGTCGTACGGTTGAACGCCTATAACCAGCAGACCGCGCCGCTGCTGCCGTACTACAAGAACCAGGGCAAGCTGGTTGAGCTGGACGGGATGGGAGCTATCGACAGCGTCGCGGCTGCGGTCGATGGCGCGCTGGACAGCTGATTCGAGCCGTTCCCTTCGGTGATTGCGATTCACTTGAACTCATGCTTCTCTTTGGCGTCTGCGGCGTACAGCGTCGACAGCCCCGGCACACGTATGGAACCTTGCGGGTCCGCGGGTGATGCAATTCGTTCACATTTGGCTGTTTCCGCCATTGACGGAGACGCGCCGATCCCTATAACGGTGCGCTTCCGCGAAAGAGCGCGAGGGACGTGTCGGCCTATGCCTTCGGGCTTTTGGGGTCGTCGCGCCGTTCGCGCTTCTCTTGCGTGATCAGGAGAACTACCCACGTGGCTCGTATTGCTGGCGTCAACATACCTACGAACAAGCGCGTTGTGATCGCGCTGCAGTACATTCATGGCATCGGTCAGGCGAAAGCCCGTGAGATCGTCGCCAAGGTCGGCATCGATGACGCCCGTCGCGTCAATCAGCTGTCTGACCAGGAAGTGCTGCAGATCCGCGAGACCATCGACCGCGACTACATGGTCGAGGGCGACCTGCGTCGCGACACCTCGGTCAACATCAAGCGGCTGATGGATCTCGCCTGCTATCGCGGCCTGCGTCACCGCAAGGGCCTGCCGGTTCGCGGCCAGCGTACGCATACCAACGCCCGCACCCGCAAGGGCCCCGCCAAGCCGATCGCCGGCAAGAAGAAGTAAGAGAGCGTATCTCCGATGGCTAAGGAACCGGCGCGCGTAAAACGTCGCGAGCGAAAGAACATTACGTCGGGCGTGGCGCATGTGAACGCCTCGTTCAACAATACGATGATCACCATCACCGACGCTCAGGGGAACGCGATCTCCTGGTCCAGCGCTGGTTTGATGGGTTTCAAGGGGTCGCGTAAGTCGACGCCCTATGCCGCCCAGATGGCGGCCGAGGACGCCGGTCGTAAGGCCGCCGAGCACGGTGTGCGCACGCTGGAAGTCAACGTCTCGGGCCCCGGCTCAGGTCGTGAGTCCGCGCTGCGCGCTCTGCAATCGGTGGGTATGACCATCACTACCATCCGGGATGTGACCCCCATCCCGCACAACGGCTGCCGCCCGCCCAAGCGCCGGCGCGTCTAGTCGTCCGAACTACAATCCCTGACGCCGGTTCGCGGTAATGCGGCCGGCGATCCTGCGTTCTCGAGGGACACACGTGATCGAAAGAAACTGGAACGAGCTTATCCGTCCCGAGAAGCCGCAAATCGAGCTCGGCGCTGACGCTACCCGCAAGGCGCGTCTGGTGGCCGAACCACTCGAGCGCGGGTTCGGCGTGACCCTGGGCAATAGCCTGCGGCGCGTGCTTCTCTCCTCGCTGCAAGGCGCGGCTGTGACCGCGGTGCAGATCGACGGTGTGGTTCACGAATTCTCGTCGCTGGAAGGCGTGCGGGAAGACGTGGTCGACATCGTTCTCAACATCAAGCAACTGGCGTTGCGCATGCATGCCGAGGGCCCGAAGCGTATGACGCTGCGCGCCAACGGTCCGGGCGCCGTGACGGCCGGCCAGATCGATGCGCCGTCGGATATCGAGATCCTCAACCCCGACCACGTGCTGTGTACGCTGGACGAGGGCGCTCAGATCCGCATGGAGTTCACGGTCCAGACCGGAAAGGGTTATGTGCCCGCCGAGATGAATCGTCCCGAAGACGCGCCGATCGGCCTGATCGCCGTCGACGCCCTCTATTCTCCGGTGCGCCGTGTGGCTTATCGCGTCGAGCCGACCCGTCAGGGCCAGAGCCTCGACTATGACAAGCTGATCATGGACCTGGAAACGAACGGTGCGGTCAGCCCGGTGGACGCCGTGGCCTACGCCGCGCGTATCCTTCAGGACCAACTGCAGATCTTCATCACCTTCGAAGAGCCGAAGAAGAAGGTCGAAGGCGAGGCCAAGCCGGAATTGCCGTTCAACCCGGCGCTGCTGAAGAAGGTAGACGAGCTTGAGCTTTCCGTCCGTTCGGCCAACTGCCTGAAGAACGACAACATCGTCTACATCGGCGACCTGATCCAGAAGACCGAGGCGGAGATGCTCCGTACCCCGAACTTCGGACGCAAGTCACTCAACGAGATCAAGGAAGTTCTCGCCGGGATGGGTCTCCACCTCGGTATGGACGTGCCCAACTGGCCGCCCGAGAACATCGAAGAGCTCGCGAAGAAATTCGAAGACCAGATGTAGGAAGTTTTCCCGCCGGTTCCGGGCCGCTTCATGCGGTCTGGGTCTGTTGAAGCCGCAACAGCGGTGGAGGACCCCGGCGGTTCGTATTGACCCGGTCAGGAGCAGACTGGGACTTGGTTAGGCAGGGCGTTTTCCGGAATATAGGGAGCGTCCCATGGGTCCAGGTGGCCCGGGAGATATGAGATGCGTCACGGTAAAGCCCACCGCAAACTGGGGCGTACATCCGCCCACCGTACGGCCATGTTCGCGAACATGTCGGCGAGCCTGATCAAGCACGAGCAGATCGTCACCACCCTGCCCAAAGCCAAGGAACTTCGCCCGTTCGTCGAGAAGCTGATTACGCTCGGCAAGCGCGGTGATCTGCATGCACGCCGCCAGGCCATCAGCCAGGTGCGCGACGTGGAACAGGTGGGCAAGCTGTTCGCCGTTCTGGGTCCGCGCTACGCGGAGCGTAACGGCGGCTACATTCGGGTGCTGAAGGCTGGCTTCCGCCACGGCGACAACGCGGCCATGGCCGTGATTGAACTGGTCGACCGTGATCCGTCCGAAAAGGGCAAGGATAGCGGCCCCACCGCCGAGGCCGGCTTCGGCGGCGACGCGTAGATCTTAGACCCGTCACTGATCTGACAAACCCCGGAAGCGTGCTTCCGGGGTTTTTGATTTGCACGCCTGTCATGGAGTGCGGCTAAACCTAACCTATGCTTCGCCTGGTTTATTTCGGCTGGAT
>NZ_JBILRO010000108.1:0-10659 GCF_044372605.1 Phenylobacterium sp. | reverse complement strand
ACGTCGCCCGACATGTCGCCGCAGCCGACGACCGTGAAGGGCTCGGACTGGATGTCCTTGCCCATCTCGCGGAAGTGGCGTTTGACCGCCTCCCAGGCACCGCGCGCCGTGATGCCCATGGCCTTGTGGTCATAGCCTACCGAGCCGCCGGAGGCGAAGGCGTCACCCAGCCAGAAACCGTAGGATTCAGCCACGCCGTTGGCGATGTCCGAGAAGGTCGCGGTGCCCTTGTCGGCGGCGACCACCAGATAGGGATCATCCCCGTCATGGACGATGACCCCGTCCGGATGGGTGACCTTGCCCTGGGCGGTCAGGTTGTCGGTCAGGTCCAGCAAGCCGGACAGGAAGGTCTTGTAGGCGCTGACCGCCTCGGCCCGGATGGCGTCTGGCGGGCCTTTCGGCAGTTGTTTGGGGTAGAAGCCGCCTTTCGATCCCACCGGCACGATCACCGCGTTCTTGACCTGCTGGGCCTTGACCAGACCCAGCACCTCGGTGCGGAAATCGTCGCGCCGGTCAGACCAGCGCAGGCCACCCCTCGCCACCGGGCCAAAGCGCAGGTGCACGCCCTCCACCGAGGTCGACCAGACGAAGATTTCGCGGAACGGCCGGGGGGCGGGCAGGTCGGCCAGGGTGTCGCTGGCGACCTTGAACGAGATGTAAGGCTTGGCGGCGCCATCGGGCGTCTGCTGATAGAAGTTCGTCCGCTGGATGGCCTCCACCAGCAGGGCGAGGCGACGCAGCACCCGGTCGTCGTCCAGGCTTTCCACCGACTGAAGCGCTTCGACGATATCCGCCATGACTTCAACCGCGCGGGCCTTGCGCGCCGCGAGATCAGCCACGATCGCAGGATCAAACTTGATCCGGAACAGGTCGAGTATCAGCCGCGTGACGCCGGGGTGGCTCGCAAGGGCCTGTTCCTGCACCCGCTGCGACGGATCAAGTCCTGACTGCTGGCGATAGCGGGCCAGGGCGCGGATCAGCGCGGCGTCGCGCCAGGGCAGCGCCAGTTCCATCACCAGTCGGTTGAACCCGTCGTTCTCCGTCTGGCCGGTCCAGACCGCAACCACGGCGTCCTCAAAGGCGCTCTTGATTTCGGCGAAGACCAGATCGCCGCCGAGAGGGTCTTCGATCTCGAAATCATGTACCCAGACGGGTGTGGAGCTCTGGGGTGAAACCCTGAACCCCGCCTCGGCGATCGCCTTCAGGCCCATGCTTTCCAGGATCGGCAACACGTCGGCCAGGTGCGCGGGCTCACCGCGCCGATAGAGCTTCAGCCGGAACTGCAGTGGGCCATCTGCGCCCGTCCGGTATGCCCGCGCGCAGATGGCGCGGTCGGCCGGGAAGGTGTCGATGACGGCCACATCGTCCAGCGCCTGCGCCGCGTTGAAGCGGTCCCGGTAGCCGGCTGGAAAGGCCTCGTGAAAACGCTGCACGGTGGTTGAAACATGATCCGGGCCAGGGCCGCCCGCGCGCACAACGGCGGCAAACCTGTCGTCCCATGTTC
Organism: Phenylobacterium sp.; assembly: GCF_044372605.1. Taxonomy (GTDB): domain Bacteria; phylum Pseudomonadota; class Alphaproteobacteria; order Caulobacterales; family Caulobacteraceae; genus Phenylobacterium. The sequence continues at coordinate 9,155 of NZ_JBILRO010000108.1, read as the reverse complement.
TTGCGGCCTCGGTGATCTCGGCTTCAACCCGCCGCAGATCGGGCTCAAGATGCTGGCCCGGCGTGAAGCCGATGATGTAGTGAACCCGCGCCAGCGGGCTGTCGCTGAAGCTCGGATAGTAGGCCGACAACCGTCCGCCATAGGCCTTCGTCAGGATGTCGCCCGCCCGCCGCCGCAGATCGGAATCATAGCGGTCCCGGGGTACGAACAGCAGGACAGAGGCGAACCGGTCGAAGGGGTCGGCGCGCACGAACAGCTTGATCCGCGGGCGATCCGACAGGTGCAGGATGCCGACCGCCTGGGCCAGCATCTCATCCTCGCTGATCTGGAACAGTTCGTCGCGGGGGTGATTCTCGACGATGTTGCGCAGGCGCTTTTCGTTGTAGCTGCCGGGCGATGCGGCGACCCGGGCCACCACCCGGGCAACCTTCTCCCGGATCAGCGGCACGGCGTTGGCGGGCTGGTCATAGGCCTCGGCTGTGAACAGTCCGACGAAGCGGACTTCGCCGCTTGGCAAGCCGTCGGCGCCGTAGCGTTTGACTCCCACGTAGTCCATGTAGCCACGCCGGTGGACCCGGCTCTTGACGTTGGACTTGGCGATGGTCAGCGCCGGGTCGCGGACAATGCGATCCTCCACCTGCCGCATCAGCACGGCCGGCTCATTGGCGCGCCGCAACACCGTACGCTCGGGATCGCGCAGCACGCCCAGGCCGTCGCGCGGCTGATAGAGGGGTTCCTCCGGCGCATAGGCGCCGTTCTTCAGGCGCGGATACTCATAGACCCGGGCGCCCAGAAACACGAAGTGTTCGGCATGCAGCCACTTCAGGAAATCGATCTCCTGAGGCTGGGCCTTGCCGGAACGCGCCAGCTCCTCGACGGCCTGATCCATCAACGCCAGCATGGCGGCGAAGTCCTCGACCGCCGCACGCACATCTTCCAGCGTGGCCTTCACCCCGTCGATCAGGGCGCGCTCGCGGTCTTCACCGACCGGTTCCAGGAGCACCTGGATCATGGATTCCCGGCTCAGAACGCCGTCGGCTGTCCGCTGACCGCGCCGGTCGCGACTTACCTCGACGACCGGATGGAACATCGCCCGCACCGACAGGCCCTGGTCCGAGAGCTCCCCCATCACGCTGTCGACCAGAAAGGGCGCGTCATCCTGGACGATTTCCAGGCGATCCAGCCCGGCGCCCAGCGCCGGGGTCAGGCGGATATTCGGGGTCCGGCCCTTGCGGTCCTGGGCGCGGCGCCAGAAATCGCCGAGGTTTCGGGCAAGCCCGGCCGTCGAAAGTTCGGGGGTGTCGTCTGGCTGGGCGTCGGCGGCGGCCTGTCTTGCAAAGGCCTTTGCGGCGTTCGGCGAAGGATCTTCCGACAGTTCGGCGGCCAGCGCCCGGATCAGGCCTGTTCCGCTACGGGATGGCGCGCTCATGACCGGGTTCCGGAAACGAGAACGCCGCCGGAGGAGAGTTTCCGGCGGCGCAGGGTTCGACCGTGGGGGTCCGGCGAACCGCTGGGGGCTCGTTCCGTCCTGGGGGGAGGGGGACGGTGATGCCCGTCGAACGATGGCTCCGTCCGATCGCTTTCAAGTAGGAATGACGCGGTCACAGTTTAAGTCCCTGATCACAAGTTCTTGTCGGACGCCCCGGGTGCTCGCTTCGTCGCGGCCGCCTCGACGGCCCTGGTTTTTGCGGGGCCCGGCTGCCCGTCCGCCGACAAAAGCACGGCGACCCACTGTGCGCCTTTGAACTGGGCCAGGACGACCATCATGACCGTCGTCAGCGGTGTCGACAGGAATGCGCCGGGCAGGCCCCACACCGCGCTCCAGAAGGCCAGCGCCAGCAGCAGAACCAATGGGTCCATATTCAGGCTGCGGCCCTGCATGCGCGGCTGGATCACATTGCCTACGAACATTCCGATGACCTGCAGCACCCCGAACAGCACCAGCGCCTGCCAGAGCGTATCGAACTGCACGAGGGCGAAGATCGGGGGTAGGGCGACCGCGATGATCCCGCCCACCACAGGAATATAGGACGCGATGAATATCAGGATGGCCCAGAACAGGGCGTTGTCCAGACCGACCAGCGCCATGGCGATCCACGAGGTTACAGCGATCATCAGGCCGGTGACGGTCTGAACCCATAGGTACTGCTCAACCCCATCGCGGATGCGCAGGAAGGCGGCCGTGGCCTCATGGCGCTCTTCACGCGTCCCGAACAGGGCGACCGCCTTGCGCTCCCACCCCCTCCGGGAAGCGAGGATGAAGCCGAGGTAGACCAGAACGAACGCGGCCGTTGACGCAAAGCTCTGCAGACCGCCAGCCACCTGACCCAGGTGGCTGGCGGGGTCCAGGCGCTGCACCAGCTGTGTCATCGTCGGTGGAATATCCACGCCGACCAGGCCAGCGACCCGGGCGATCAGTCCGTTGAGCTTCGGCGCATAGGTGATCAGCTGGGCCCCGAAACTGGTGGCGTTGTCGACAATGAAAAAGGCCGCGCCCACGAAGATCGCGACCGACAGCAGGATCGCCAGGGGCATGGCGGCGCGCACTGAAACCCCCGGAAGTCGCGCCTGCAGCGCGCGGGCGAAACCGTCGATCATCAGGGCTACAAACACCGCCAGCGCCAGCGGCGTCAGTATATCGGCCAGCACATAGAGAACGCCGCCACCGGCGATGGTGGCGAGGATCACCAGGGCGTTGCGTGACGTCTGTTCGGCGGTGACGGCGGGCATAGCGACTTTCGAGACGGGCAGGAGGAGGGTCTCTGGGGATCTGTCTGAGGCTGATCTACCCCTGTTTCGACATCTTGGGGAGAGGATTTGCCCGACTTCCCGGGGCGAGGGGCGCGTTGATCTGACGTCTTGCCGGGGGTGGCGGCCCGGCCCGCGCCCGGCTAGTTTCCCGCAACTCCAGCTGGCTTCCCGAGGATCAATCCATGGCCGACAACGGTGTCCTGATCGGCTTTTCCGAGCATCCCGAGCTGCTGCTGCTCAACCGCTCGAACCGGCACGGCCTCGTGGCCGGGGCGACGGGCACCGGCAAGACCGTCACGCTTCAGATTCTGGCCCAGGGCTTCTCGGACGCCGGCGTTCCGGTCTTCGCCGCAGACGTCAAGGGCGACCTGTCGGGCATCAGCGCCATCGGGGCGCCCAACGAAAAGATGCTGGCGCGCGCCGCCGCCATGAACCTCGAGATCAAGCCTGCTGCCGCGCCCACGGTGTTCTGGGATCTGTTCGGCGAAGCCGGCCATCCCATCCGCGCCACTGTCTCGGAAATGGGCCCGCTGCTGATCTCCCGGATGCTGGAACTCAACGACGTGCAAGAGGGCGTGCTCTCGGTGGTGTTCCGCGCCGCCGACGAGGCGGGCCTGCTGCTGCTGGACCTGAAGGACCTTCAGGCCGCGCTGGCCCACGCCGCCGAAAATGCGAAGGACCTGTCGGCCCGCTACGGCAACATCTCGCCCGCCACCATCGCCACGATCCAGCGCGGCCTGCTGGTGCTGGAGGACCAGGGCGGCACGAACCTGTTCGGCGAGCCGGCGCTGCAGCTTTCCGACATCATGCGGACCGATGCCTCGGGCAAGGGCTACATCAACCTGCTGGCGGCCAACAAGTTGATCGCCAATCCGCGCCTCTACGCCACCTTCCTGCTGTGGCTGATGAGCGAGCTGTTCGAGGAGCTGCCCGAAATCGGCGATCCGGACAAACCCCGCCTCGTCTTCTTCTTCGATGAAGCCCACCTGCTGTTCCGCGACGCGCCCAGGCCCCTGCTGGAAAAGGTGGAACAGGTGGTGCGCCTGATCCGCTCCAAGGGCGTCGGCGTCTATTTCATCACCCAGAACCCGGCAGATATCCCCGACACTGTCCTTGGTCAGCTTGGCAACCGCATCCAGCACGCCCTGCGCGCCTATACGCCCGCCGACCAGCGCGGCCTGCGCGCCGCCTCCGACAGCTTCCGGCCCAATCCCGCCTTCGACACCGCCGAGGCGATTCAGGCCCTGGGCGTCGGCGAGGCCCTGGTTTCGGTGCTGGACGAAAGGGGCGCGCCGACAGTGGTGCAGAAGACCGCGATCCGCCCACCCAATTCGCGGATGGGTCCCGCGCTGCCGGCGGAGCGCGCGGCCATCATGAGCCAGAGCCCGGTGCGCGGCCTCTATGACACCGCGCTGGATCGTGAATCAGCGTTCGAGGTGCTTCAGAAAGCGCGCGCCGCTGCCACCGCTGCCGAGGCCAGGGCCGCGGAACCGGAACCGGAACCGGAAGACGAGCCAGAGCGCCGGGCGCCGGCCAGGCGCGCCTCCAGTCGCCAGGGCATGGGGGAGGCCTTCGCCAAGTCCATGCTGCGCACGATCGGCAGCCAGGTAGGCCGCGAACTGATCCGCGGCGTACTGGGCGGCCTGCTGGGCTCCAGCCGACCGGCGCGCCGGCGGCGGTAGGACCAGAAAACCGCAGAAAACGCAGAAGGTCGCAGAAAGATTCTGCGTTCTCTGCGCCTTCTGCGGTCGAAAGCTGACAGCTCCGCTTTCGCGGCGGTGTGTCCTCTACCGAGGGGCCATCCGGATCGCGCCGTCCAGGCGGACGTCCTCGCCGTTGAAGTAGCCGTTGGTGATCATGGTCAGCGCCAGCTGAGCGTATTCCGGCGCCTGCCCGAGGCGCTTGGGGAAGGGCACTGAGGCCGATAGCGCGTCCTTCACCTGCGGCGGGGCGCCGGCCATCAGCGGCGTTTCGAAGATGCCGGGCAGAATGCAGTTCACCCGGATGCCGTCGCCGGCCAGGTCGCGGGCGATCGGCAGGGTCATGCCGACGACGCCGCCCTTGGAGGCGGAATAGGCCGCCTGGCCGATCTGGCCGTCCTCGGCCGCCACCGAGGCGGTGTTGACGATGGCGCCGCGCTCACCGTCGATGGGCTCCAGGTCCAGCATGCCCTTCGCCGACTTGGCGATGCAGCGGAACGTGCCGACCAGGTTGATCTGGATGATCCAGTTGAAGGCGTCGAGCGGGAAGTGCTTGGTTTCGCCCGACTGCTTGTCGCGGCTTGCGGTCTTGAAGGCGTTGCCGGTGCCGGCGCAGTTCACCAGGATCCGCTCTTGGCCGTTCGCGGCGCGGGCCTTGGCGAAGGCGGCGTCCACGTCTTCCTCGGAGGTGACATTGCATTTGCAGAAGACGCCGCCCACTTCTTTGGCAACGGCTTCGCCCTTGGTTTCGTTCATGTCGAAGATTGCAACCTTGACGCCGTGCGCGGCGAGGGCGCGGACCGTGGCTTCGCCGAGGCCGGAGGCACCGCCGGTGACAACCGCTGAAACGGATGAATTGAGTTCCATGGAAATTCCGATCTCGTCTGGTGGCTTGAAATTTGGCGCAGGCTTACTCCGATGAGCGGCGGCAAAAAAGCGTCACCCGACGTCACCTTCGATCCGCAGTCGGTGATCTCTCCCGACAAGGCTCTGGTCCCCTCGGTGATCGCGGTGAATGAGGAGCGGGTGGCCTCCGGCTTCTGGCCCAAGATCCGCAAGGTCGCGGCGAAAATCCCGTTCGCTCGCGATGCGCTTTCGGTCTGGCACTGCGCCCGCGACGAGGAAACACCGCTAGCCGCCAAGGGTATGATGCTGGCGGCGCTGGCCTATTTCGTGATGCCGGTGGACGTGGTTCCGGACTTCATCGCGGGCCTGGGCTTCACCGATGACGCGGCTGTGTTCGCGGCCCTGGTCGCCGTGCTGGGTCGGAACCTCAAGCCGAAACATCGTGAGGCGGCGCAAGAGGATCTGGACAGGCTAGGGGCCGATTAGCCGATTAGATGAGACTCTGACCCCTACCGCTGCACCTCCGCCGCCGCCAACAGCCGCGCCGACCTCGCCAGTTGCTGCTCCCGGATCGTGATGAACAGGGTCGACGCCACGATGATGACGGCGCCGATCAGGGTCCAGATGGTCGGGATCTCGCTGAAGAGGAGGTATCCTGCCGCCGCGCTGAAAATCAGGCGGGTGTAGTCGATGGGGGCCATCGCGGCGGCGTCTCCCAGCTGCATGCCCTTGATATAACAGGCCTGGGTGATCGTCCCCATCACGCCCATCAGGCATAGCAGGCCCAGATCGAGCGGCTCGGGCCAGCGCCAGGTCAGGAAGGCGCCTGGGATGGCCAGCACCAGGCCCAGTGTCGCGCCCCAGACCAGCAGCACAGTGGGTGAATGGTCCCGCGTCATCACCTTCATGCCGGTGATCGTCAGCGCGAACAGGAATGACGCCGCCAGCATCGCCAGCGCCGGCAGGCCCAGCGCGAACTCCCCGCCGGCGCCCGGCCGGATCATTACCAGCACGCCGACGAACCCCACAACCGCCGCCCCGATCCGCAGGGCGCCCACCTGCTCACGCACCACAAACGCCGCCAGCGGCACCAGCCAGAGGTTGCGGGTGAACGACAGCGCATTGGCGTCGGCCAGCGGCATCTCCTGAAAGGCGTAGAAGGACAGCATCATCCCGATGGTCCCGGCCCCGGATCGAAACAGCAAAAGCCCGGGCCGCGTGGTGGCGAACGCTGCACCGCGATGGTGCAGGATGATTGGCAGCAACACGGCGAATCCAGCCGCCTGACGGTAGAAGGTCTGCAGCGCCGGCGGGTAGTCGTCGCCCAGAAACTTGATCAGCACGGTCATGCCCGCAAAGCCCACGGCGGAGCCCAGCATCCACAGTGCGCCGCGCGCATTGGGGGTCAGGCCGCGCGGGGTGGTGGCCTCGCTCATGATCGGCTCCGGGACAGGACGGGCCTGTTCCCTATCGTGCGGGTGCCGTGCCGCAAAGGTCTCGCCGGCCGGAATTGCGCGTGTCCGCCGCCGAAACGGCTTTCCCTTTGTCCCTTCTGGCTCTACGCCGCGCGGCATGTTGCAAGGACTGTCATCCACCGCCCGTGACGCCCGAAGCTGGCCGTTCGAACAGGCGCGCCTGCTGCTGGACCGCGTCGCACGCCTTCGCCTTTTGGATTCAGAGCGTGATCTGGCTTCCGCGCTCTTCATGCAGGGCAAGTTCCACGAGGCCGTCGCCACCCTGCCGGCCCTGGCCAGGCCCGTGATCTTCCAGTGCGGCTACGGCGCCTCGGGCCTGCCGCACCTGGGCACCTTCGGCGAGGCCACCCGCCCCACCATCGTGCGCAACGCCTTCCGCGCGCTCACCGAAGACGCCATCCCCACCCGCCTGATCGTGTTCTCCGACGACATGGACGGCCTGCGCAAGATCCCGGACAACGTGCCCAACCGCGCGATGCTGGAAGAGGACCGCGACAAGCCGGTCACCTCGGTGCGCGACCCGTTCGGCGAGTACGAGAGCTTCGGCGCCCACAACAATGCCAGACTCCGCGCCTTCCTCGACGGCTTCGGCTTCGACTACACCTTCATGTCGTCCACCGAGACCTACAGGTCCGGACGCCTGGATGAGGTGCTCTTGCGCATCCTGGCGCGCTTCGATGCGGTGCAGGCGATCATGTTGCCGACCCTGGGCGAGGAACGCCGCGCCACCTACTCTCCCTTCCTGCCCATCAGCCCGAAGACCGGCCGCGTCCTGCAGGCGCCCACCCTGGAGCGCAATGTCGAGGCCGGCACCATCGTCTTCGCCGATGAGGATGGAACCCTGACCGAGGTCCCGGTCACCGGCGGCCATGTCAAGCTGCAATGGCGCCCCGACTGGGCGGCGCGCTGGACCGCCCTGGAGGTCGACTTCGAGGCCTCGGGCAAGGACCTGGTCGACAGCGTCCGCGTCTCGAACCGCATCGTGAAGGCCCTGGGCGGCGAGCCGCCGGAAGCCTTCCACTTCGAACTCTTCATGGACGAGCAGAACCAGAAGATCTCCAAGTCCAAGGGCAACGGCCTGACCATGGAGGAGTGGCTACGCTACGGCACGCCCGAGAGCCTCACCTACTACATGTTCCAGTCGCCCAAGTCCGCCAAGCGGCTCTATTTCGACGTCATCCCCAAGGCGACGGACGAGTATCTCCAGCAACTGGATGCGCTGAACCGCAAGAAGGCCGAGGGCGACAACGCCGTCCAGGTCGACAACCCGGCGTGGCACGTGCACCGCGGGGCCCCGCCCAGCCAGGGCTCGCCGGTCAGCTTCTCGCTGCTGCTGAACCTGGTGTCGGCGGCCGACGCCTCGACCAAGGATCTGCTGTGGGCCTTCATCGCCCGCTACCTGCCTGGCGCGACCCCGGCCTCCGAGCCGTTGCTGGACCAGCTGGCCGGCTACGCGATCCACTACTACGAGGATTTCGTGAAGCCCGCGAAGCGCTTCCGGGCGCCGACCGACGTCGAACGCGCCGCCATGCAGGCCCTTGTCGCCAAGCTGAAGGCCCTGCCGCCCGGCGCCGACGCTGAGGCGATCCAGAACGAGGTCTTCGCCGTCGGCAAGGACGCCGGCTTCGAGCCGCTCCGCCTTTGGTTCACCGCCCTCTACGAAGTCCTCCTCGGCCAAAGCCAGGGCCCCCGCTTCGGCTCCTTCGCCGCCATCTTCGGCGTGGACCGCACCATCGCCCTGATCGAACGGGCGCTGGCGGGCGAGCTGGTTTCGTAGCACGACGCCGCCCCCTCAACGTAAGTTGAGTTTCGGTGACACTTTACTTAACCCCTGTGGGCGACGGGGTGTGTTTTGCGGTGCTGTACCTGAAGGGGGTTAAGTAAAGTGTCACCGAAACTCGGTCGGCTTGTCTCCTGGTCCACGGGAACTAGACTGCAGTCTAATCAGAGGCCGAATCCGGAAGCTGTCATGTCCCGACCCGCGCGCTACCCTTTCGGCTCAAGTACATGGCGCGCCGTTCTGCTTGTCCTTGGGGCTTCCGTCTCTCTGAGCACGCAGGCACAGGCTCAGATCCCGGGATCGTCAAAGGTGTTTCCGGCCGAGTTCTTCACCGCCTTCAATCCGGTGACCGTCGAAGACATGGTCCGCCGGGTTCCAGGTTTCACCCTCGACAATGGGGACGATCGTCGAGGCTTCAGCGGCGCCGCCGGCAACGTCCTCATTAACGGCGAGCGACCGAGTTCGAAGATCCCGCTGTCTGAACAACTCTCCCGGATCTCGGCTCGGGACGTCCTCAGGATCGATCTTTACTCCGGCGGCCTCGATGGGGCGGATCTTCGGGGGCAAACCCTGTTGGTGGATGTCCGGCTCCGGCCTCGGGGC
>NZ_JBILRO010000029.1:0-22431 GCF_044372605.1 Phenylobacterium sp. | reverse complement strand
TACCTATGTTGTTCAGGCTGGGGTGCTTGATCCAACCCATTCGGTCAATCCGGTCCTGGTGATAACCAGCGGCTTCCGTATGGCGGACGCCGACATCCGGCTCGCGCTTCAGGCCCAGCCATCCCGCCGAGGCGGGGTCGAATTTGACAAGCGCTTGACCGGCGCCAGCGGCGCGCTGATTGAACAGGGCAGTGAGCATCTTCAGGGCAGCTATTGGGAATACAAGCTGAGCGGCCGCGCGAGTTGGAAGCCAACCGCAAGGGACAGCCTCAATCTCAACGCCCAGGTGATACCGTCGCGCGACGGTCGCCATACCTTCTCCGAAACCTTCCATGCCGCCGGCGCGCGCCTGCGTACCGAGGACAGCAAGGTCGTGGGCGACCGCGTCTGGTCGGGCGAGATCGGAACAGACTGGGAGCATAGATTCTCGCCGGTCGCCTCGTTCAAGCTCGTCGGGCTGGCTTCGCGCAAGGCGACAGGGTCCAGCGAACGCTACACCGTCCGGCCCATAAGCGGCGGCCGTCGCGATACCCTGGTCCAGCGCGCGTCCAGGAGCGGCGAGTATGTGGGCCGTGGGGTGTTCACCTGGAAGCCGGCGCGCAGTCACTCTCTCGATGTCGGCGGAGAAGCTGCGTTCAATTACCTGGATAGCCGCCTCGCGATCGCCGTCGATCTCGGCGCTGGTCCAAGGCCCTCAAGTCTGCCGGTCGCGGACACGCGTATCGAGGAACGGCGTGGCGAGGTCTATGTCACCGACTTCTGGCAGGTATCCGAGACCCTCAAGCTGGAGACGAGCCTGTCGGCCGAGTTCTCGCGGATCAGCCAGTCCGGCGACGCGGCCCAGGAACGCGACTTCACCTTTTTCAAGCCCAGAATGAACCTGACCTGGAGCCCCGAGGGTCGGAACCAGTTGCGGCTTCTGGTGGAACGTGACGTCGCCCAACTGGATTTTACCGAGTTCGCCAGCGCCGTGTCGCTGTTTGACGGGATTGTCGACCTCGGCAATCCAGACCTGCAGCCGGAACGAACCTGGCGCGCGCAGGTCGACTGGGAGCACCGGTTCGCAACCCGGGGCGTGTTGATCTTCTCCGCCTTCCATGACCGCGTAAGTGCGGTTCAGGACCAGATCCCGATCGCGGGGCAATTCGACGGCCCCGGCAACATCGGGAAGGGCAGGCGAAGCGGGCTGCGCGCGGATTTGACAGCGCCGCTCGATGCCATCGGTATCCCGCGCGGCGAACTTCGGCTCAACGGGCTTGTCCAGAACACCCGTGCGACGGACCCGGTCACCGGTCGCTCGCGTCGGTTCTCCGAAGAGACCGAGTGGAACTACTCTGTCGATATCCGACAGCCACTGCCCGGCCTGAAGCTGCTCTGGGGGGTATTGTACGAGAGAACGGACAGCACGCAGCTCTTCCGCCTTCGGGAACAGCGGACAAACCACTGGGACGCGCCAAGTATCGACCTGTTCGTGGAGAGCACCGCGATAAGGAATGTCCTCGTCCGCTTCACCGTCGCGGACATTCTGCGGCCGACCGATGTTCGCGAGCGAAGATTTTTCACGCCCGACCGGACGCGCGCCCAAAACCTTACGAGCGTGGAGACCCGCGCAGCGACCGGCGGGTTTGGAACGCGATCCTATACCCTCAGGGTCTCCGGCCGGTTCTAGCTGTTGGAGCCTCATTAGGAGTTACGGTGACGCTTTACTTAACCCCTAATGTACGCACCGCCGGACTCGCCCCGCCGCCCCGAGGGGGTTAAGTAAAGTGTCACCGTAACTCCCGTAACTCCAGATTGGTGATGAGAGGCCGCCCACGCGCTCTTTCGCCCCTTGTGGGAGAAGGTGGGCCGCGCAAGCGGCTCGGATGAGGGGTCGATAAATCTCTCAAGCAAGTCCTTGCAATCATTCCGATAGACTGGCGTGACCCCTCATCCGTCAGGCTTCGCCTGCCACCTTCTCCCACAAGGGGCGAAGGGGGTCTTGAGCACCTTGGAGTCGGAGCCTTTCGGTCACGCTGGATTGCGCAACGATCCCCCTACGCCGAAGGGGACTGCCCGAAGGGGGGTCGAGGGGGCCGCCTCGCATGGCGCAGTGGCGGTGGGTCAGGATGGGGTCAAGGTGTCGCCGCAACGCCCGCCGTAACGCCGCGTGTGCGCCCCATTTTCGGTGGACCTATCCTGCCGGTTACGGCTGGACGTCAGATCAATCCCAGTTCTCGCGCCTTGAACACAGCTTCGGCGCGGTTGACGGCGCCCAGCACGGCGATCGCCGCAGACGTGTGGGCCTTGATCGTAGCCGGCGACAGGTCGAGATCGCGGGCGATTTCCTTGTTGGAATGCCCGGTCGCGATCAGCCTGAGCACGTCGATCTGGCGCGCTGTCAGGCGCGTGGTTCGGGGGGGTGTTCCCCCGCCCTGTCCGGCTGCGATCTCGATAAGGCGGGGCGGGATATAGCGACCGCCGGCCAGGATCAGGCGGATCGCCGCCTCGATCACGGCGCTTTTCGAGGTCTTGGGCGCGAAACCCGAGACGCCCAGGGCGAACAGGGTCAGCAGAGTGGCGTCGTCCTCGTCGCCGGTGACGATCAGGATCGGGGTATCGGGCGCGATCTCGCGCAGCCGCCCGATACCGTCGACCGGCGAGGCGCCCGGCATGATCAGGTCTGACAGGATCAGGTCGTGGCTGTCGGCGGCGGCCTGCCAGGCCGAGGGATAGTCGGCGCACTGCACGACCACGGCGTCCGGCCAGTTCAGCGCCACGGCGCCAGTCAGCGCCTCGCGCAGCATGGCATGGTCGTCACAGATCAGGCAGGAACGCACGTGACAGGGCCCTCCGTTGGCGAAGGACAGAAGATCATCAGAACACTGACATCAGCCTAACGGCAGGTCGATCCAGAAGGCGGCGCCGTTTCTCCAGCGCGGCTCGTGGCCCGCGCTGCCGCCCATGAGCTCGGCGATGCGCCGGCAGGAGGCCAGGCCCAGCCCGAAACCGCCGCGGATCTCATCGCCGTGGTTCGAGCCCTGCACATGATCCTCGAACAGTCGAGGCCGGTCGGCGTCCGGGATGCCGACACCGTTATCAATGACCCACACCCGGACGCGATCACCCTTCCGCCGCGCGCCGACCAGCACCCGGCGCGCCTTGGCGTGGCGTATGGCGTTGGCCACCAGGTTTCCCAGGGCGCGCTCCACCAGAGCGCTGTCCGCGCTGGCGACCAACCGGGTGGGCAGGGCGTCGATGTCCACGCCCTTCAGCCGTGCGGCGGGCTCGTGTATCTCGGCGACGCGGGCGATCAGGGGCCCCAGGGGTAGCGGCGCTAAGCGGGCCTCGACCTCGCCGGATTCCAGCCGCAGGTGATCCATCATCTGGCCCAGCAGATGCTCGGTGTTGTCGAATGCCCAGCGTACGTTTCGGACCGCCCGCTCACGCGCCGGGCCGGCGGGGCTCTGCAGCACCTGATCAAAGAACAGGCGGGCGGCCTGCAGCGGCTGACCCAGATCGTGAGATGCCGAGGCGAGAAACCGGGTGCGGGCGTCGCGGGCCGCCTCGGCGGCCTGGGCGGCGTCCCAGGCATAGTCGACCCACCCCTGCACAACTTCCCGCAGCAGCAGAAGCGCGATGGTGAAGGACATCACGAATACCATTACAGGTATCGCGAACTCGTCGCCGGAGACGGCGAACATGATGACGATCCCGACAGGAATGAAGGCCGGAGCAAGGGTCGACCAGACATCGCGGCGCCCGAGGCGCGGCGTCAGGATGGTGCCGATTGCCTCCACCGCTACAGGGGCCAGACAGACCATCGTCACCACCAGCCGCAACGCTTCCGAGGCGTAGGGCATCACCAGCGCAAATGCCGTGACCGTAGCAACGTTTCCGAACCAGAAGACCTGGGTGGTATGCCCGTACCAGGCCTCGGCGGTATCCTCGGTGATCTTCCGCGTTACCCGCAGGATCACGATCGAGACCGCCCACCAAAGATTGAACCCGCCATACACGACGTCGAACAGCAGCATCCGGGCTGGCGGAACCACCGGTCCAAGCCAGACGTGCACGAAGACGATTGCGCCAGTGACGGTCAGGATCGCCAGGGCCTGAAGGCTGATCATCAAACTCATGGCTGCGCGGTCACCGGTTCCCCATGGCTTTCAGCTTGAGCCGATCAGCGGCGCGCGCAAGGGACTAGGCCATCTGGCTAGGCCATCCGGCCAATTGAGAGGCCGCCGGTCACCGGATATTTTTAAGGGATTGGCAAGCCAGCCGTACCGGTGGGTCTGCAACTGGGTCTGAAATCAAGGACCGACAAAGGATTTCACAATGCGTAAGTATGTTCTGGGATCTGTCGCCGCGTTTATGGTGGTGGCTTCGGCGGGCGCCACAAATGCCGCGATCTCATTTACCTTTGACACAGACAATCAGGGCTGGAGGGTCGGCGACGTCTCCGGGACTGTGCCGAACGCCTTTGCGCTCGCCGGCTGGGAACTGGGCAGGCTCAAGCTGTCTGACCAGGCCAACCAGACGGGCGTCTACGCTCCCCAAGCCGTGCTGGGCAACCAGAGCGGCGCCTACAACGGTTCGATCTCATTCGACGTCAGTGACGCGTTTAACGACCGGACTGCGTACGCCGGGTTGATTCTCTATGGGAACGGACTTTCCGCCGCTGTGAATCTTGGCCCGCCGTCCACAGACAACAACGCGCTCACGACCTTCACCCTCACTCTGAACGAGGCCAACTTCACCAGGTTCGATGGCGGCTTCTTCGCGAGCGCCACTGCGCTTAGCCAGGCGCAGTTTCAGGGTATTCTTGGCGATCTGAGGGGAATTGCTTTCACCACAGAGTACAATACCGGCGCCGACGACAGCCGGTTCGACAATGCCGTATTCACCGGCTTCGTGGATCCGAACGCTATAGCCCCCGTCCCCGAACCCGCCACCTGGGCGATGATGATCATCGGCTTCGGCGCGGCCGGCTCGATAATCCGCCGCCGCAGGGCTATGCTCGCCTAGACCTTCACGCTTGGCAGACACGCGCCGCCGCTCGCAGGATCGGCGGCGTTTCCGTGCGCGGAATTGTGCAGGAATTGCGGTGACAGTTGCACCAATCCCCAAACCATCTTGCGCCCGGAGGTTCGTCGCCGGGTCATGGCTGCAAGATTACCTGCCCCCTTTGGAGATTTGACCCGATCTCCTCCACGCTCAAGGGATTAGGCCATCTGGCTAGGCCATCCGGCCAATTGAGAGGCCGCCGGTCACCCGATAATTTTGAGGGATTGGCAAGTCGTCGTTTAGGGGAGCTTTCGAAATGGCCTTGAGAGTTTTTGCGTCGCTAGGTTCGGTTGTGAGAGGGTTGGCAATTTCGGTCGGATTGGTCGCCGCCCCGTTTACGGGGGCGGCCCAGGCCGCCAGCTTCTATGGGCCCAGCGCCTATACGACTGCGGCGGATGCGCCCTTCCACGCTGGCGACTTCAATCAGTATTTCTATCTTGAGGACGTCGAGGACAACGCCGTCAGCACTCCCGGTCTCACGGTCAATGGGTCCGGTTTCTGCATCGTCGGCGCCAACTGCTTCGTCGGCTCGGGCCTCTACGATTCCGTCGGAAATGGCGGCAACGGTCAGCTCGGCCGTTCGATCTTCACTAACGGATCGGTGGAGATCCTGTTCGACGCAGGCGCGCTGGGCGGGCTACCGACGTTCGCAGGTCTGGTGTGGACCGATGGCCGCAACACCATCACGTTCACCGCCTTCGACCAGAACAACGTGTCCCTCGGTCAGCTTGTCGGCAACCATGCCGACAATAGCAGCACCGGCGGCACCGCCGAGGATCGCTTCTATGGCGTGCAGAACGCCGGGGGAATCTCTCGGCTGACCATGAGCAATCCGGCTGGCCTGGAAATCGACCACATCCAGTACGGTCGCAATGTGACGGGTGTCGTGCCCGAGCCCGCAACCTGGGCGATGATGATTATCGGCTTCGGCGCTGCCGGTTCGATGATCCGCCGTCGCAAGGCCGTGGTCGCCTAGACCTCTGCGTCTGACCAATACGCGCCGCCGGTCGCAGGATCGGCGGCGCTTCTGTGCGTGGAGCTGTGCCGGGCGCAATGGCACCTGCCAACCGGGCGCCGTCCACACATGACAGTTGCAATAGTCCCTTCACCGCATCGCGCCCGAAGGTTCGACACCGGGTAATGGCGACCGTCACAAGAACTCCCACTTACCGGCGGCTACTCCCATTGACCCAACGTCTATCCCTTGACGTAAGCGGAAACCCGCGCCTAGTCTGGCCCTAACAAGCCATACCAGCGGAGGACCTGTCATGCCTGCCGATCTGCGCCGCCTGCCCCGGACCTATTCGATCCGGCAGCTCTGCCTTGAGTTCAAATGCACGCCGCGCGCGCTCCGGTTCTACGAGGACAAGGGTCTGCTAAATCCGGCGCGGGATGGCATGAACCGGGTCTATTCCTATCGTGATCGCGGGCGTCTTGTGCTGATCCTGCGTGGCAAGCGCGTGGGCCTGTCGTTGCTGGAAATCGGCGAGATCCTCGACCTCTATGATGCCGATGACACCGGGGCGCAGCAGGCGGCGACGTCGCTTCGCAAATTCAATGAGCGGATCGTCGCCCTGGAACAGCAGAAGACCGACATCGACGATGCCATCGCCCAGCTTCAGGCGGGGGTCTCCGACATCGAGAAGCGTCTTTCCGAAACCCGGCCGGATCTGCTGCCCCGCGCCGCCGATTACGATCAGGTGCTGCGCCGTCAGCTGGACGGGGCCGGCCACAGCGAGGCCTGACATCTCGCGCCGGGCCGCGACAAACCGGCGCGTGCCGGTCTAGAGTAGACCGGTTCATTCCTGGCGATCCGGAGCCCCCATGACCTATCAAGCCCCCGTGCGGGATTACGTGTTCCTGCTGCGCGATGTGCTGCAGCTAGAGCGTTACGCCAACCTCCCGGCCTTCGCCGACGCCTCCATGGACACCGTCGAGGCGATCCTCGAGGAGGCGGGCAAGTTCACCTCCGAGGTGCTGGCCCCGCTCAATGTCGTGGGCGACAAGGAGGGCTGCACCTGGAGCCCGGACTTCTCGGTCAGGACGCCCACCGGCTTCAAGGAGGCCTACACCAAGCTGGTCGAAGGCGGCTGGCCGGCGCTGGGGTCGGATCCGGCCTATGGCGGCCAGGGCCTGCCCCATGTGGTGAACCTGGCGTACTCCGAGATGTCCTCGTCGGCCAACATGGCGTTTTCCATGTACCCCGGCCTGACGCACGGGTGCTATTCGGCGATCCATGTCGGCGGCTCCGACGAACAGAAGGCGCTCTACCTGCCCAAGCTGGCCTCATTCCAGTGGGCCGGCACCATGAACCTGACCGAGCCCCACTGCGGCACGGACCTGGGCCTGCTGCGCACCAAGGCGGTCCCGCAGGCGGACGGAACCTACAGGATCTCCGGCCAGAAAATCTGGATCTCGGGCGGCGAGCAGGACCTCACCGAGAACATCATCCACCTGGTGCTGGCCCGGATCGAGGGCGCGCCGGCCGGCACCCGGGGCATCAGCCTGTTCATCGTGCCGAAGTTCATCCCCGATGCGGATGGCAATCCCGGCGCCCGCAACGCCGTGAACTGTCTGGGCCTTGAGGAGAAGATGGGCATCCACGGCAACGCCACCTGCGTCATCGCCCACGAGGAAGCCACCGGCTGGCTGATCGGCGAGGAGAACCGGGGTCTGGCCGTGATGTTCGTGATGATGAACGAGGCGCGGCTGGGGGTGGGACTGCAGGGGATCGCCCAGGCCGAAGCCGCCTATCAGGCCGCCGCCGCCTTCGCCAAGGATCGCCTGCAGGGCCGCTCGCTGACCGGCCCGAAGAACCCCGAGGGCCCGGCCGACCCGATCATCGTTCACCCGGATGTCCGCCGGATGCTGATGGAGGCCCGCGCCTTCATCGAAGGCGGCCGCGCCTTCATGGCCTGGACCTCGCTCCACGGCGACCTCAGCCACGCCAGTCCCGATGAGGCCGTCCGCCAGAAGGGCCGCGACTACATGGGGCTGATGACGCCGGTGGTGAAAGCCTTCCTGACCGACCGCGGTTTCAACGTCTGTTCCGACGCCATGCAGGTGCACGGCGGCTCTGGCTTCACCGAGCACTTCCCCGTCAGCCAGTACCTGCGGGACGTCCGCATCGCCTTGATTTACGAGGGTACAAATGGGATCCAAGCCCTTGATTTAGTTGGAAGAAAACTGGCCGCCGACGGCGGCCGGGGGGTCATGGCCTTCTTCGCCGAACTTGACCAGTTCATGTCCGAAAACGAGGCCGATGCCGCCATGGCCACCTTCCTGAATGGACTGGTCAGCGCCAAGGCCGAATTGCAGGAAGCCACCATGTGGCTGATGCAGAACGGCCTGGCCAACCCGGACAACGCCGGCGCCGCCTCCACTGACTATCTGCACCTCTTCGGCCTGACGGCGCTGGCCTACATGTGGTCGCTGCAGGCCAAGGCCGCCCTCGCGCGGATCGCCGCCGGCGACACCGACCCCTTCTACGAGACCAAACTGACCATCGCTCGCTACTACATCCAGCGCATCCTGCCGGAGACCAGCAGCCGCCTGGCCAAGCTGAAGACCGGCTCGGAGCTGCTGATGACCCTGCCGGCCGAAGCCTTCTGATGGCCAGCTACCGCGCGACCATCGACTGGTCGCTGGAAGACGGCGCAGACTTTGCAAAGGGCCGCTACAGCCGCGCCCACACGGTCACTTTCCAGCAGCACGTGGTGCCCGCCACAGCGTCCGCCCACGTGGTCGGCAAGTGGGCGGCGCCCGGCGCGGTCGACCCGGAAGAGATGTTGGTGGCGGCCCTCAGCAACTGCCACATGCTCACCTTCCTGCACGTGGCCCGACTGAAGGGCTTCGTCATCATCCGCTACCGGGACGAAGCCGTGGGCGTGATGGAACGGACACCGGAGGGTCGCATGGCGGTAACCCGCGTCACCCTGCATCCCGAGATCACCTATGTCGGCCTGCGCCCCACGGACACCGAACGCGATGCGATGCACCACGAGGCCCACGAGGAATGCTTCATCGCCAATTCGGTGAAGACCGAGGTGGTGGTTGAGGAGGTCGGGGATTAGAGCTCGGGCGACTAAACGTCTGTGGCTTCGCTCACAGCCCGTCGAACAGCGCGGTCGAGACGTAGCGTTCGGCGAAGCTGGGGATGATCGCCACGATCAGCTTTCCCTCCATCTCTGGGCGGCTGGCGATCTCGAAGGCGGCGGTAATGGCCGCTCCGGACGAGATACCGCCGGGAATGCCTTCCTCGCGCGCCATCCGCCGCGCCATGGCGAAACTGTCGTCGTTGGAGACCTGGACGATGTCGTCGATGATGCCGCGGTCCAGGATGCCAGGCACGAACCCGGCGCCGATGCCCTGGATCTTGTGCGGCGCGGGTGAGCCGCCGGACAGGACGGGTGACGCCGAAGGCTCTACCGCAACCATGCGGACCGAAGGTTTGCGCGCCTTCAGCACCTGGCCTATGCCCGTGATTGTTCCGCCTGTGCCGACGCCGGAGATCACGGCGTCCACCTTGCCGGCCGTGTCGTTCCAGATCTCCTCGGCGGTCGAGACCCGGTGTATCAACGGGTTGGCACCGTTTTCGAACTGCTGCGGCATCACCGCGCCTGGCGTGGCCTCGACGATCTCCCGGGCCCGGGCCACGGCGCCGGACATGCCCTTCTCCGCCGGGGTCAGCTCCAGCTGGGCGCCCAGGATCAACAGCATCTTGCGTCGTTCCATCGACATGCTTTCGGGCATTACCAAGGTACACTTGTAGCCCTTGGCGGCGCATACGAAGGCCAGCGCAATGCCGGTGTTGCCCGAGGTGGGTTCCACCACCCGTCCGCCGGGCTTGAGCAGGCCCAAAGCCGCCAGGCTCTCGACCATCGACACCCCGATCCGGTCCTTAACCGAAGCCAAAGGGTTGAAGAACTCCAGCTTGGCGACCACCTCGCCCTTGGGTTTCAGCGCCGCCGTCAGATGTGGCAGTCGGACCAGCGGCGTATCCCCGATCAGGTCCAGCACCGAGTCGTAGATCCGGCCGCGCCCGTTGCGACGATAGCGGGCGGCGTCGTAGGCGGTGGCGGCGGTGGTCATGGCTGTCGGTTCTCGTTGCGGTCGGCGATGGTCGCAAACCTAAGCCTTCCGGCGCGGATTGGAAGCGGCCAGGGCTGGGGTCTGGTTCAGATTTACTCTGCCGCCATGGCGGACGATTCGGCCAGCAGCGGCTCCAGCAGCTCTTGAGCCAACCAGCGCACCACGGGAACCGCAACGCCGTCGCCCGCCACATGCAACGCCCCGGTCGCGGACGCGGGAAGTCGATAACTGTCGGGTAGACCCATCAGCCGGGCCGCCTCGCGAGGCGTCAACAGTCGACTCCGAATCTGATCCGGCTCCACCACCAGGATCGCCTGCCGGGAGGAACCCCCGCGGGGCGTTCTCAGACAGCCAGCGAGACCATCGAAGCGAACTTCTGCGCGTTGGACAGGCAGGCCGTGCTCGATCCGTGTCCGACGGAAAACCGCCCCAACGCTGCGGGCGGACAGGGTGTTTATCCGGGCGCGATGCAGGGGATTCATAAGCGATAGAAGGCGCGCGGTCTGATCGGTCGTATGCCACGCGACGGCTGCATCAGCTTCCAGTAGCGCGGCAAGATCGGTGTTGCGCCGGGGCGGCGCTGACAGTCCCCACCAGACCCAGTGACGCGCCAGCGTGGTCGATAGCCGGGCCTGCGCCGCCTTTACGGCTCGCGTGTGAAACGGGCTGTCGCCGATCAACCCGGGGGCCACATCTCTCGTCGCGATCACGAACACCCGCGGCCGCGACTGAGGGAGCAGGACGGCGGCGTCGATCTCCAGCGCTCCGAAATGATAGCCCCGACTGGCCAGGGCCGCGCCCAGCGCCACAAAGTCTGCGCCGTCGTTGGAGGTGAGCAAGCCAGACACGTTTTCGATGACCAGCAGTCGGGGCGCACGACCAGCCTCATCCAACGCTTCCATCAGCCGCCAGAACCCGAAGAAGGCGGAGGATCGTCCCCCGGCCAGCCCGGCGCGCCCGCCGGCGAGGCTGAAGTCCTGACAGGGGCTTGAAGCCCAGGCGAGATCGGCGCAACCCGGCAGGTCTCCCGCCGACAACGCCCACACATCGCCCTCGTGAAAATGGGCGGCTGCATCCGTAAAGTTGGCGCGGTAGGTGGCGGCTTTCACCGCGTCAAAGTCATTGGCGAAGGCGCACTGCCAGTGCTCGCCGAGACCGAGACGCGCCATCCCGCCGCCAGCGAAGAACTCATAGAAGGTGAAAGGGCGCGTCACAGCGCTGGACGATAGCGTGATTTGCGGCAGGATCACGCGGATGAAACGCAGCCTCGCAATCCTGGCCCTATTGGCCCTGACAGCGTGCCAACCGCAGGACCCTACCGGCGCCCCGGCGGCCGCGCCCGCGGATGCACCAGTCGCCGCAAGGCCCCCTGTGATGGTGTCCGACTTCAGCCAGCCGATGACGGCGGTAGGCACGGAACCGTTCTGGTCCGTTAAGGTAGAAGGAACCCGGTTCACCCTGAGCCGCCCGGGTGAACCAGACATGGTCGCCGAGGCGCCAGGGGCCGCGATCAAGCCCGGTCAGGCCCTATGGTTCGCCAGGGCCGCAGATGGTCGCACCCTGGCGGTGACATTCTACGTCAGCGCCTGCTCGGATGGGATGAGCGAACGCGCCTATCCCATGACGGCCGAAGTTACACTTGACGGGTCTGCGGCAATGTATGGGTGCGCAATCAAGTCTGCCGAGATGGCGCCTGAACGCGGGTCTACGGCAGGTCCATGAAGCTTGGGCCGCCGAAGGTCCGGCCGACTTCCAGGATCGTCAGGTCGAACGCAAAGTTGCCATCGCTGATCTCGATCAGTCCGTCGAGGGCTGCCACGCTGGCAGGGTCGATGGCGAGGTCGGCCGGCGAGGCGGTTTGATCTCCGAAGTCAGCGAGGAGCGACGTGCAGGCCAGGCCGCTGTCTTCGCCCATACAGCTGGTGTAATCCGCAAGCAGGGCGGTCAACTCGTCGTTGATACTGACGGAGATTTCGAGCGTCATGAGCATGAGTGCGTCCCGCAGGTTGGCGCGTATTCGGTGCGTCGCAGAAGGCCCTCGGGGCTGTAAAGATCGCGGGAAGTGATAGCGTTAACTCGGGCCTCGATCCGGTAACCTCGGCCGAAGATCCCGGCCTGACCCTTGACCTACCCCGGTGAATGCGCGGCAAATGTCGCTCAGGCCGACGACACGAGCGGTCCAGGAGAAACGCCATGGATAAGGTATTCGACCTCGTGGTGAGGGGTGGGACCGTTGTTGACGGCACAGGGGCGCCAACCTTCGAGGCTGATGTCGGTGTCCGTGACGGACGGATCGTCGCCGTCGGCAAGATTATCGGGACAGGCGCAGAGGAGATCGACGCGCGGGGCCAGATCGTGACCCCGGGGTTCGTCGATATCCACACCCACTATGATGGGCAGGCCACCTGGGACGGACGGATGCAGCCCTCGTCATGGCACGGGGTCACGAGCGTGGTGATGGGAAACTGCGGCGTGGGGTTCGCGCCTTGCAGACCCGACGACCACGACCGACTGATTCAGTTGATGGAGGGGGTCGAGGACATTCCGTTCCCGGTGCTGGCCGAGGGCTTGCCGTGGAACTGGGAAAGCTATCCTGAGTATCTGGACGCGCTGGCATCCCGGCGGTTCGACGTGGATGTCGCCAGCCAACTACCGCACGCCGCGCTTCGCGTGTTTGTCATGGGCGAGCGTGGTGTGAACCGGGAGCCCGCGACCGAAGCGGACATTCACGCGATGGCGGCGCTCGCCAGGCGCGCGATGGAGGCCGGCGCTATCGGCTTCGGCACTTCGCGAACGCTAAATCACCGTTCGTCGGACGGCTCGCCGATCGCCACGCTCACCGCCGGCGAGGACGAGCTGACCGGGATCGCCATGGGAATGGCGGCTGCGGGCAAGGGCGTGCTCCAGGTGGTCTCCGACTTCAATGACCCGGTCGAGGAGTTCGCCATGCTGCGGCGGATTGTGGCGAGGTCCGGGCGGCCGTTGTCCTTCTCCCTGCTTCAGAGCCCCAGGGAGCCGGAGCAGTGGCGCTACATGCTGGAGCAGATGACTGAGGCCAAGGCCGCCGGCCTGCAGATCCGCGCCCAGGTCGCGACCCGGCCTGTGGGCGTGC
Source organism: Phenylobacterium sp. (assembly GCF_044372605.1). Taxonomy (GTDB): domain Bacteria; phylum Pseudomonadota; class Alphaproteobacteria; order Caulobacterales; family Caulobacteraceae; genus Phenylobacterium. The sequence continues at coordinate 9,182 of NZ_JBILRO010000029.1, read as the reverse complement.
TGTTCGGCCTGGAACTGACGGTGAACCCGTTCTCGACGCACCCGAGCTATCGTGAGATCAAAGCCCTGTCGCTAGGCGAGCGTGTTGCGGCGTTAAACGATCCCGTGTTCCGCGCCCGTTTGCTGGCCGAGGAAGCCGAGAACGCCCGGGCTCCTGGTCTGTCGCCGGCACGGGCCTGGGACCGGATCTATCTTATGGGTGGCGACAATCCGGACTACGAACCCACGCCAGATCATTCCATTGCCGCCATTGCGGCTGGACGGGGCGTCGATCCCTATGCGTTGGCGCTGGATCATATGCTTACCGATCACGGCCGCGGCATGCTCTATCTGCCGCTGCTGAACTACGCCCAGAACTCGCTGGATCCGGCCTATCAGATGCTGCAGCACGACTGTGTTGTGCCCGGCCTTTCCGACGGCGGCGCCCACGTGGGCATGATCTGCGACGGCAGTTTCCCGACGTCCAATCTGATCCACTGGACCCGCGACCGAACGCGCGGACCGAAACTCAGCCTCGAACACATGGTCAAGGGCCAGTGCCGCGACACGGCCGAGACTGTCGGCCTCTACGATCGAGGTCTGATCCAGCCCGGCTATCGCGCGGACCTCAACGTCATCGACTACGACAACCTCACGCTCAAGTCCCCCAGCGTGGCCTATGACCTGCCGACCGGAGGCCGCCGGCTGATCCAGAGGGCCAGCGGGTACACGGCCACCATCGTCGCGGGGCAGGTGACGTACAGGGATGGAACGCCGACTGATGCTCTGCCTGGCCGACTCCTGCGGGGCGGTCAGTCGGCGCCGGCCGCCATGGCTGCGGAGTAGGGAGTCCTGCAATGAACGCTGTCACACCCGATTTCACACCGCAGGTTCTGGAAACCGCTTGCGAATGGGACGCTGCCCAGGTCTCCGATCCGGCGCAATGGACTGAAACGCTGTCGGCCGCCGAGGTCGACGAACTGACCGCCGCCGTGGCCCATGCCCAGACGGCCTCGGATAACTTCCTGGCGATCGGGAAAGTCGATTTTCCCCTGCCGACTCTGGGTCCGCGCCTGAAGGCTATCGAGAGAGAACTGATAGACGGACGCGGCTTCGTGCGCATTCGCGGCCTGCCCCGCGATCGCTGGACCAATGACCAGATGAGCCTGGCCTACTGGGGCATTGGCGCGCACCTGGGCAAACCCTGGCCACAGAACGCCAAGGGCCACGTGCTGGGCGACGTCACCGACCACGGCAAGGCGCCGAATGATCCGACTTCACGCGGCAACGAGGTGGGTCTCGTGGGTCTCGACTTCCATTGCGACGGTTCTGACCTCGTTGGCCTTATGTGCCTGCAGACGGGCGTTTCGGGCGGTCTGTCGGCGGTCTGCAACTCGGTCGCCCTGCACAATCGGCTGGTCAGGGAACGCCCTGACCTTGCTGCCGAGCTCTACAAGCCCCAGCCCTTCGACTACCGGGGTGAACAGGCGCCCGGGAAGCCTGGCTGGTATCTGATGCCTGTGTTCACCCGGCACGGCGACCGGCTTTTCATCCGGTTGATCCGCCCTTACATCCTGGCGTCGCAACGCCACGCCGATGCGCCGCGGCTGACGGACAAGGCCCGCGAGGCGCTCACCTGGATGCAGGACATGGCCGAGGGCGGCGCCTATTCGGTGATGATGGATTTCCAGCCCGGCGACATGCAGTTCATCAACAACTACCATGTGCTCCATGGGCGGACGTCCTATGAGGATGACCGTGCCGCCGGCAAGATCCGGCACCTGAAGCGCCTGTGGCTCGAGACCGAAGTTCTGGCGGAGCGACCGCCCCAGTTCGTGAACCGCATGGGAAGCCACTGGGCCAGGACCCTCACCGTTAGCCGGATGGACGCAGGCAAATGACAGATCTCGTTTTGCGCCATGATCGCGACGGCGCCGTCACCCTTACACTCAATCGCCCGGACAAGCTGAATGCGCTGAATGTGGAGGTGTTCGTCGAGCTGGACGCCCATGTGAAAGAGCTGGCGGGAGAGACTGATACCGTCGGCCTGGTTATCCTGCGAGGCGCCGGGCGCTGCTTCTCTGCCGGGCACGACCTGGGCGACATCTCGGTCGGCGAGAAGCTGCCTGAACCCCACTATCAGTCCAAGGTGATCGAGCGGATGGCCAACCTGCCGCAGCCGGTGATCTCTGCGGTTCACGGGCACTGCTACACGGGGGCGCTGGAACTCGCTCTGGTCGGCGACATCATCTTCGCCGCCGAGGGCGCCAAGTTCGCCGACACCCACGCCAAGTGGGCGCTCACCCCGGTCTGGGGTCTCAGTCAGCGCCTGCCACGGCGCGTGGGAACCTACCGGGCGCGCGAACTGATGCTGACCTGTCGCACGGTGGGCGGGGTGGAGGCCGAGCGGATCGGCCTTGCCGATGTCTGTGTGCCGGACGTCGACTTCGATGCCCGGCTGGATGAGCTGGCGGCCCAGATCCTCGCCAACTCCTGGTTCAGCCACAGGGCGAATAAAGCTCTGCTGGTGGAAACCGACGGCCTGCCGATAGACGCGGGCCTCGCCCACGAGATCTTCCGGGGTCGGGGCCGCGGTCCAGACATGCAGGCCCGCATCGCCGGGTTCCAGAACAAGACGGTGAAGCAGGGGTAGAGGCCTCGCTAGCGGTGGCGCGCGGGCGCGGTTCTCGCCATAACCGGCGTATGTTGTTCGCTGTCGCCGAAGCTGAGCTCTCACCGCTGGACGCCGCCCGCGAGGTTCTTCGCCGGACGTTCGGACATGCCGAGTTCCGGGGGCTGCAGGCCGATGTGATTGCTGAGGTGCTGGCGGGGCGGAATGCTTTGGCGGTGCTGCCGACCGGGGGGGGCAAGAGCCTCTGCTACCAGATTCCCAGCCTGATCCGACCCGGCCTCGGCCTGGTGGTCTCGCCGCTGATCGCGCTGATGACCGACCAGGTCGCTGCCCTGGTTCAGTCGGGCGTGGCCGCCGCGCGGCTGGATTCCAATATCGAACCCGAGGAGAAGGTCGAGACCTGGCGGCGGATCGACGCCGGCGAACTGGACATCCTCTACATCTCGCCTGAGGGGCTGATGCAGCCCTGGATGCAGGATCGACTCAGCCGAATATCCCTGTCGCTGATCGCTATCGATGAGGCCCACTGCGTCAGCCAGTGGGGCCATGACTTCAGGCCCGAATACCGGATGCTCGGGCGACTGGCCGATCTGTTCCCGGGCGTACCGCGCCTGGCTGTGACCGCTACCGCCGACGCCCGGACACGCGAGGACATCCGCGCAGAACTGCGTCTGGAGAACGACGCCGAGTTCGTCGCCAGCTTCGCGCGGCCCGAACTGATCCTGTCGGCGGAACGCAAGCGCGGGGCCGACAAGCGCGTGGTGGAACTGGTCACTGCCCGCCCGGGCCGTTCCGGCGTGGTCTATGCCGGCTCACGCGACAAGACCGAGAAGCTGGCGGAGTTGTTGCGGGCGGCGGGCGTGCCCGCCCTCGCCTATCATGCCGGCCTCGACAGGCGCCTCCGCGAGACGCGGTTGACGGAGTTCCTCGAGGCCGACGCGGCCGTGATGGTGGCGACCATCGCTTTCGGCATGGGGGTGGACAAGCCCGATGTCCGCTTCGTGATCCACGCGGACCCGCCGGGATCCATCGAGGCCTACTGGCAGGAGATCGGCCGTGCGGGCCGCGACGGCGAGCCCGCCGAAGGCATCACCCTCTATGGCGCCGCCGACATGGCCTGGGCGTTGCGCCGCATCGCCGAGCGCGAGATGGATGACGCGGTCAAACAGGTGCAGGTGCGCAAGGTGCGCCAGCTCTACACCTTGCTGGACGGAGCCGGCTGTCGCGCGGCCACGGTGCGCCGCTATTTCGGCGAGGAGGGCGTGGAGGTCTGCGGCCAATGCGACCTCTGCACGGGATCGGTCGAGACCATCGACGCCACGCTTGCGGCGCAGAAGGCCCTGTCAGCGGCGGCCCGGCTGGCTGGTCGCTATGGGCGGGGTCGGCTGGTTGACCACCTGCTTGGCAAGACCAAGGACGTCAGCGAGCAGGAATCATCACTCTCCACCTGGGGCATCGGGCAGGAACTTTCCACCAGCCAGTGGCGCGATCTGTGTGAGCAATTGCTGTTCGAAGGCTTGCTGCGGGAGGATCCCAACGATGGCCGTCCCCTGGTCGGCGTTGGCGACGCCGAGGCCGTCCGCGCTGTCTTCCGGGGCGATCAACGGGTGATGATGCGCAGGCATCCCGACGGCGACGAGGATGGCCCTCGCGCGCCCCGCAAGGGAAAACGCGCGCGAACCGCCGCCGCCGCCCTTTCGCCTGCTGACCAGCCGCTGTTCGAAGCCCTGCGCGCCTGGCGCACCGCCCAGGCAAAGACCCAGCACGTGCCACCCTATGTGATTTTCAGTGACCGCACCCTGACCGAGATCGCCACCGCCAGGCCCACCAGCCGCGCCGCGCTCGAACGCGTCAACGGTGTCGGCGAAGCCAAGCTGGCGCACTACGGCCAAGCGGTTCTGGAGTTGGTGGGCGGGTTCGAGGGCTAGGTTTGGCCGAAACGAAGAGGGGCCGCAGCGGCCATGCCGTGCGACCCCTCATCCGTCAGCCTGCCACCACCACCTTCTCCCCCAAGGGGAGAAGGCAGATTGCGCAATCTGCCTAGAACTTGGCCTTCACTTCCACACCGATCGTGCGCGGGTCGTTGACGAAGCCGGTCAGGTTGTTGAAGTCGATGCCGCCTTCGAGGCTCATGTCGTTGGTGATGTTGCGGCCGAAGGCTGCGACCTCCCAGGCTTCGCCCGGCGCGCGATAGCCGATGCGCAGGCCGCCTTCCAACAGCTTGGCGTCGTTGTACTCGGCCGATTCGTAGAGGAAGAAGTTGATCTTCGAGCGATAGGCCCAGTCGCTGAACACGAACACCGAACCTTCACCCACCGGCCAGGAGTAGCCGGCTGTCACGCTGGCGATCCAGCGCGGCGCGTTGGGCAGGTTGTTGCCGTCTATCCGCACAGTGCCGGCGATCGGGCCGGCCGGATCACGAACGGTGCAGCCGCTGCCGCAGGGCTGGGTGAAGAGCGCGGAATCCTGGATTTCCGTGTGATTGTACGACAGGCCGGCCGTCAGCATCAGGCGATCCACCGGCTCGGCCTCGGCGTTGAACTCGAAGCCGTAGCCCGTCGCCTTGTCGGCGTTCAGGAGGCGGTTGAAGTTGGCGCCGCCGCCGACCGCTGTGACCTGCAGATCGTTGGCGCGATAGTAGAAGACGCTGGCGTCAAAGCGTGCGCGCCCTTCCGCCGCCGTCCCCTTCACACCGGCTTCGTAGGACATCACGGTCTCTTTTTTGGCGACCGAGAGGGTGTCGCCAAACACCAGACGACCCTGGATCGAGGGCGCGCGGTAACCGCGTGCGACGCGGGCGTAGAGGTTCAGGTCTTCCGTCGCCGCGTAGGTGGCGCTGACGTTGAAGCTTACGTCGCTGGAGTTGGGGCTGGTGCGCAGGACGGCCGTGTTGGGCGCACCAAAGGGCGAGCGGGTGCGCTGGGCCAGGAAATCCTTGCTGTCGTCGGAGTAACGGATGCCGCCAGCGACGTTCAGCTGTTCGGAGACGGCATAGTCGAGGTTGGCGAAGACGGCCCAGCTCTCTGTCTTCTGGCTCTGGTAAGCGCGACCATCGAGGGCGCCGCCTGCCAGGGTGTTGAAGCTGTAGCTATCGATCTTGATGCTTTCGTTGAAGTAGAAGGCGCCAACCGTATAGCCCAGCGGGCCGTTGTCCCCGGCCAGCCGGATTTCCTGGGTGAACTGGCCGTGGAAGGGCACGCCATCGGCGCTTTCCGACGGGAAGGGAATGAAGCCGGGGCCGAACGGCGGGGCGAACGAGGCACCGAAGCCGCCGTCGATATCCGCACGGCTGTAGGTGTCGACGCGCTCGTAGGCGGTGATCGAGGTGAGCGCAGGCATGCCGTCGCCGAAGTCATAGGTGAGCTTCAGGTTGGCGCCGGAGGATTCCACCTTCTGAATGGCTCGGCTCTGGGCGTCCTGGCTGATGGTGTCGCGCTTGAAGCCTGTGGCGAAGTTGTTGGCGCCCCGCTGGATGATATTGGCGCGGAACACGCGCGGCGTGCCGTTCAGGTGCTGATAGTGCAGGTTCAGCAGCGCACTGAACTCGGCGGTGGGCGTGTAGAGCAGCTGACCGCGCAGGGCATATTGGTCGTAACCCTCCGAGTCGTTCTTGTCGCCTGTGCGGGTGTTGTCCACCCAGTCGCTGCGGCGCTGATAGAGGCTGGACAGGCGGGCCGAAAGCACATCGGCGACGATCGGGCCGGAGACGGCGCCTTCCAGGTTCATCGTGGAGAACGTGGCGTAGGAGGCCGAGCCGTAGCCCTCGAATTCCTTGGTCGGCTTGGCGCTCTCGAACTTCAGCACGCCGGCCGGGGTGTTGCGGCCGAAGAGGGTGCCCTGCGGGCCACGCAGCACTTCCACCTGGGCTATGTCGAAAAGCGGGAAGCCCTTCAGCACCGGGTTTTCCAGTACCACCTCGTCATAGATGAAGGACACAGGTTGGCTGGCGTTGATGTCGAAATCGGTGTTGCCGAGGCCGCGGATGTAGGGCCGCGGGAAGGTGCGGCCGAAGCTGGATTCAAGTGTCAGGCTGGGAATGCGGGCCGATAGCATGCGGATGTCGCCGCCGCCCGAGCGGATGGCGTCCAGCTTCTGGCCGCTTACCGCCGTCAGCGACAAGGGCACGTCGTTGATGTTTTCCGACTTCTTCTGGGCGGTGACGATCACTTCGCCGAGGGTGGTGGCATCATCAGCGGCCGCAGCCGTGTGGGGCGCGGCAAGCGCCAGGGCGAATGCGGAAAGGGACACACTGGCAACCAGCATGGCGCGGATCGACGCGGGCGACTTCATCTGTTGAGACCTCTGGCGTTGTTCGGCGAAGGGGAAGCCTCGCCTTCCGACGGTTCTGCTACACCAAGGCTGGCTGTTTCGGCTTCGAACTTGACGCCTGTGTCACAATTCTGTCGGGGTGCGTGCTCAGCAGGCAACAGTCGGTGGAATCACGGGCATGCGGTATGGCGGAACGAGCTGAGGAGAGCGCCCTGTGAATGACATCGAACTGAACGCGCTGGGCGCACAAGGGATGGCGGCGCTGGCGCGTGGCGGAAACGCGGAGGCGTTGCGATGCTTCAACGCGATCGTCGAGGCCGGACGAGCTGACGGAACCGTCTGGGTGGCCCTTGCCCTTGCGCGGCAAGCGTTTGGTGATCCTGACGGCACGGCTCATGCGCTGGATGCGGCGCTGAAGCTGGAGCCCCAGAATGTCCGGGCCCTGCTGATGAAGGGCGACCTGATGGCCGATGCTGGCGACCGACGCGCTGCCGTCAGTTTCTATGGCGCGGCGCTGGATCTGGTCCCTGATACGGAGGGCCTGCCGCCCGAGGCGGTATCCGAGATGGACCGCGTGCGCGGCGCCCGCGACCGGCTGAATGAGGCCCTGCACGCCGACCTGACGCGCGGCCTGTTGTCGCGGGGCTACGATCCTGCCACCGCCAGTCCCCGGTTCAACGAGTCCCTCGACCTGCTGGCAGGCCGCAAGCGGCGATATATCCAGGAGCCGCGGTCGTACTTCTTCCCTGGGCTACCGACGATCCAGGTCTATCCGCGCGAAAACTTCCCCTGGCTGGACGCCATCGAGGCGGCGACCGCAGACATTCTGGCCGAGCTTCAGGACCTCATGGCCGATGGCCCGGACATTTTCGCACCCTACATCGAAGCTGAGGTCAATCGCCCGGCCACCCAGGCCGACCTGCTGGATGACGATACGTGGACGGCTTGCTACCTCTGGCGTGACGGCGCGCCGGTCCCGGAGATTGCGGCGCGTTGCCCCAGGACCATGGCGGCACTTGAGCACGCCCCGCTGGAACGGATCGCGGGACGCTCGCCTTTCGCGCTGTTCTCAAAGCTGACCCCCGGCGCTGTGATCGCCCCGCACACCGGGTTTCACAACTCGCGACTGGTCGTGCACCTGCCCCTGATTGCGCCCAAGGGCTGCTGGTTCCGGGTCGGCAACGAGACCCTGACCTGGGAAGCCGGAAAGGCCTTCGTCTTCGACGACACCATCGAGCACGAGGCCGCCAACGAGAGCGCGGAGACGCGCATCGTACTGATCTTCAACATCTGGCGACCGGAGCTGACCGAAGCCGAGCGAGGCCTTGTCGCCAGCTTGATGGAGGGCATCGCGGGGCTATAGGGCTTTACTCTGCGGGAACCATCCGCCACAGACCGCGCTCCCTCATGTGTGTGCACGAGAAAAGGCCCCTCCCCATGGACCTCTCCAAAATCCCCGTCGGCGTAAATCCGCCCTACGATGTCAACGCCATCATCGAGATCCCGCAGGGCGGTGAGCCGGTGAAGTACGAGATCGACAAGGAAAGCGGCGCCCTCTTCGTCGACCGGTTCCTGCACACGGCGATGTTCTATCCGGGCAACTACGGGTTCATCCCGCATACCCTCGCCGACGACGGCGACCCGATGGATATCATCGTGGTGGGCCAGACACCGGTGGTTCCGGGCGCGATTATCCGGGCTCGCCCCATTGGCTGTCTCATGATGACGGACGAAGCCGGCGGGGACGAAAAGGTGCTGGCGGTGCCGGTGGATGCGCTGCACCCGTTCTATACCGGCGTGGACAGCTGGCGCTCGCTGCCCAAGATCCTGACCGAGCAGATCGCCCACTTCTTCCAGCACTACAAGGATCTGGAAAAGGGCAAGTCGGTAGAGATCAGCCGCTGGGCCGACGCCGAGGAGACCGCCGAACTGATCCGGCAGTCCATCGAGCGCTACAAGGTGGCGGGTTAGAGCGGATTCCATTCAGTCTGCATCGTATCCGCAGCTCTTGAAGTAGTTGGCGCACTCGGTCGGAGTGAAGAGGTCGATGAAGCGTCCGATGGCGTCCCAGAGGGCACCGACGGTTCGCTCGGCAGCCTTGCGCAGGAGCGCCTTGAGTTTCGAGAAGGCCTTCTCGATCGGATTGAAGTCGGGGCTGTAGGGCGGCAGGAAGCATAGCTCTGCGCCGGCCGCCTCGATCATGGCCTGGATGCTCGGGCGCTTGTGGCTGGAGAGATTGTCCATCACCACGATGTCGCCGGGCTTGAGCTCAGGGACGAGGATCTTCTCGACGTAGACCTCGA
>NZ_JBILRO010000124.1:0-9728 GCF_044372605.1 Phenylobacterium sp. | reverse complement strand
TGCCAGAGGGAATGCACGAAGGCGATCCGCGTGGCGCGGAAGGCGCCTGTGGCGGTGGGATATTCTTGCAGAACAGCAGTTTGGGTCATGGTCTTCTCCCTGACCGGGTTCAAAGGACCACGCACCAGGGGCAGGCCGCACCCCGCGCAGACGGTTACCCGCCCCGGACAGGGTTCGACCGTTCTCATAACCGGACTCTAACCGTCGGCCCCGGGATCACACCGGGTCTGCTCGTCCTTGCCGGCCGAAACCGGAAAGCGCCCGCGGGCTCGTCCCACCGAAGTGGGCATTACCGCCGGTGGGGAGTTTCACCCCGCCCTGAGAACGTAGGCCGCCGGAGCGTCCGACGGCGAAGGCAGGATAGGCAGATCGAAGCGGGCAAACAAGTGTTTGAATTCCGGAAAGTGGAGCACACTCGGCTGCAGGTTTGAATATCGCTGTCCCACTCCAGGGGGGAGTCAGACTGAAGGGGCCCTCCTGAAGTTGTTCATGTCCCCACTTTCGCGCACCGCTCAGCGTCGCAGCAATGGCCAACTAAACCCTTCCGAGCACTCCAAGGCTAAGCTACGATAAAGCGGTTCACTTATGGGGGATCTCATCGTGGGCTCGGGCGGTTTGCTCAGAGATCTCGCTTGACCTGAAGACGCGATGGCTGCGGGAAGTAAGAATGATCGCTTTCGATGGGAGTATCCTCGAACCGGAGATTAAGGGGCCGCCGATTGCCAAGTGCAATGGACGGGGTCGAGACGGGGTGGGAGTCTAAATTGAGGCGTTTATCAGGTTGTCTGCAATTGCTCTGTGGAGGCTCTCGGGGGGGCTGTATTGCGGTTGTGGCCTTGATCTCCGCATTGGCTTTTCACGCAGGCGCATTCGCCGCGGAGATTGAAAGCGAACCGTCCAAAGATTCGGAGGTGACACTGATCTCAATCGTCGGAACGCTTGAGGCGTCTGATGTTGAGAAATTTCGGCGATTGGCGGTTCGGGCAGACAAGGCGCTTGTCGCGCTAAAGAGCCCAGGTGGTTCAACGGCGGCGGCGATTGAGATTGGACGCCTCATTCGCTTGCGTGGCTACAGTACGCTCGTTTTCAATGGCACCGAGTGCAACTCGGCTTGCGCGCTGATTTGGCTTGCTGGCGAGAGGCGATATCTCTCGCAATCGGCGCGCATTGGCTTCCACGCCACGTACCTGCAGCGCGACGGTGCCAAGGTGGAATCTGGAGTGGGCAACGCCGTGGTAGGAAGCTACCTAACTGCGCTTGCACTTCCCGAGCGCGCAATAGTGTTCGCCACGTCGGCCCCGCCCGACAGGCTAAACTGGCTTTCCCATACGAACGCTGGAGAAAACGGCATTTCGGTGGAGAAAATTGATGATCTCGCTGACGACGATGAGTCTACGAGCAAGGACGCCGAGGAGTTCGGCAAAGTCGGTTCTTGGACGATCCTGGTCGATAAGTCGCTCGATCGCGGCTGCTTCGCTTACGCCTCGTACGACAACGATGTCGCCCTTCGCGTCGGCATCGATGCGAGGGACCCAATCGATGCGTACATCATGATTTTCGGTAGTGAGTGGAAGTCTATAACGCCCGAGCAGGAATATAAAATCGAACTGCGATTTGCGAGTGGTCGAAAGTGGCAAAAAACATTCGTAGGAACACAGATCGACGAACTAAAGGGAATCCTTTTGAGGATGGATGATCTCGAGATTATTGAGACGATCCAGCGGGAGCGAAGCGTATCGATTTACTACCGTTCACAAGTGGTCTCTGAACTTTCATTGCCTGATAGCAAGGCAGCGATTGAGAGAATGTGGGAATGTCAGCGTGCTCAGCGAAAAGCTAAAGACCCTTTCGCAAATTAATACTATGTACTGTTGACGGGTTAGATTCTGAAGTGAGGTGATCGCTGATGCAAGATTGACATTTGAAGAAGGCAGTCATGGTTCTGGGATTTATCTCGGATGAGGAGTCAGGGGTCTTTACGCTGTCTATATTTCGGGGTGGAGGTCGATATTGAATTGATAGCATTCCTATCGATCAAGCTCCAGTTATACCTAGGTACTGTCAGATGGTTTTCGGCGAGCGATGGAGCGACCGAGCTGGCGGTCCGATCACTGCGTACCTCACCCATGCACTGATCCTTCAAAACAAGGCCGGTTGCCCAAGCCTCGTACCACTGGTTTTCAAACTTGAGCTCGGCCCGCGAGAGCGTTCAGGGCTCAGGCGCGTTTGTTCAGCGTGATGGCGGTGGCGGAAGACCCGTCAGTCTGGCGTCCGCCGGCGCCGTAGACCGAGGTCTGGCTGCGCTGGGCGGCGACTTCCTCGGCGATGCACTTGACCAGCCCTTCGGTGACGGTCCTGGCAGCTTCCAGGGCGCGACCCTGGCGGGCGAGTACGGCGTCGAAGGCTTCAGTGGCGCGGACCAGCTTGGCGCGCGCCGGCGCCGGCGCATCCTCCACAAGGCTGATGTCCGCCCGGACGCGGGTGGACTCGTGGCGGTAGAGGTTGGCCAGCCGCGAGATCTCGTCGAGGAGTGCGGCGGCGTCCTTCGGGCGCCTCTGTTCGAACGCCAGGGCCTGCCGGGCGGTCAGTTCGGTCAGCCGCTCCGTCAGGATGGTCAGCTGTTCGACGCGGTCTGCGGCATCACTTGCGGCCAGAGCCATCAGGTCAGCCCCTGAAGTTTGAGGATCTCGCGCTGCACGGTGTCGGCGAGGCCGATCCCGCCGGCCTTGGTCATTTCCTTGGCCATGGAGTCGGTGAGGAGGGAGCGGAACATTTCTTCACCGTGGCCGCCGCCGAACGGGCCCTCGGTGTCGATCCCCTGGAACATCTGGCCCAGCATCTGGGCGAGAAACTGGCTTTCGAACTTCTGGGCGGCGTCCCTGGCCTTGCCGCGCACCAGGTCGGCGGTCGTGGTCTGCGGCGTCTGGGCCAGCAGGTTGGGCGAGATCGTCGTCGCGGAGAGGGCTCCCATCATCACATCACCTCGATTTCGGCCTGGAGCGCGCCTGCCGCCTTGATGGTCTGCAGGATGGAGATCATGTCCCGGGGCGTGACGCCCAGGGCGTTCAGACCGGCGATCAGGGTTGAGAGCGAGGCAGCGGACCCGACGGTCAGGAACTGCTTGCCCTTCTCCTCCTCGACGGAGACGTCGGTCTGCGGCACCACCGCGGTCTGCCCGGCTCTGGCGAAGGCGCCAGGCTGACTGACGGCGGGCTGCTCGCGCACCGTGATGGTCAGGTTGCCCTGCTGGATGGCGACCGTGGAGACGCGCACCGCGTCGCCCATCACGATCACGCCGGCGACCTCGTCGATCACCACCTTGGCGGCCGAGTCGGGTTCGACAGAGAGGTTTTCCACCTGCGCCAGGAAGGCCACCATGTTCTGGCCGGCGGGGGGGCGGATCGCCACGATCGTCGGGTTTTCGGCGGCGGCCGTGCCCGGGTAGCTCGCGTTGATCACATCGGCGATGCGGCGCGCGGTGGTGAAGTCCGGATTGCGCAGGGTCAGACGCATCTGGTCCATGGCGGCCAGCTGGAAGCCCACCTCGCGCTCGACACTGGCGCCGCCGGCGATACGTCCCGCTGTGGGAACCCCCTTGAGCACCACCGAGCCTGAAGCCCCGCCGGCGCTGACCGAGCCCGTCTGGACCGTACCCTGGGCCACCGCATAGGCCTGGCCATCGGCGCCCAGCAGGGGCGTGACCAGCAGCGTGCCGCCGAGGAGGCTCTTGGCGTCGCCCAGGGCGGAGACCGAGGCGTCGATCTGCGAGCCGGGCGCGGCGAACGGGGGAAGTTTTGCGGTGACCATGACAGCGGCCACGTTCTTGGTGTTGAGGTTGGCGTCGCGAACATTGACGCCCAGGCGCTCCAGCATGGCCTCGAGGCTCTGCTTGGTGAAGGGGGCGTTGCGCAGGGCGTCGCCGGTGCCGTTCAGGCCCACAACGATGCCGTAGCCCACCAGCTGGTTCTCGCGGACACCCTCGAATTCGACGATGTCCTTGATGCGCGATTTGGCGATCGCCGGGCCCGCCAGAAGGCTTGCGGCGATGCAGAGACTGCCGAGAAGGCGGGTCAGACGCATGGGATCCCTTCAGCGCGCGTGTTCAGTCTTTCGCTACGCGAGAACCGTGCCAGACAAAAAAATCAATAAAAACAATGATTACAACGATTGTGAGGGCAGGCGGCCCTAGGCAAAAACTGCCGCAGATTAACCATGCTGCAAGTTTGGCCGATGCATGGTTCAAGCTGAGCCAACAGGGTCAGGCGTTGAGTCCATGAAGGTCACCGGCACAAGCGGCGTTACACAGACGTCAGGCGCCAAGTCCGCGCGGCCCGCCGGCGGCGGGGAGGGGTTCCGTGTTGCGGGCCCTGCAGGGGCGCAGGCGCCTGCCCAGGTCTCATCGGCGTCGGGGGTTGGCGGCGTGCTGGGCGTCGAAGCCTTGCTGGCGATGCAGGACATCGAGACAAGCACCGAGCGCCGGCGGCGGTCTGTCCGTCGCGCTGGTCGCCTGCTGGACGAGCTCGACGAGATCAAGATCGCCTTGCTGGGCGGCGAGCTTGGAACCGCGCAACTGGAGCGCCTTGGCCGGGCGATCCGTGAGCAGCGGAGCGGGACGGAGGATCCGAAACTCGAGACGCTGCTGGATGAAATCGAAACCCGTGCTGCGGTCGAACTGGCGAAGCTGGAAATGTCGAGGTCCAACGCCTGAACCGCCATACTGCTCAGGCGGCGTTGTATCCCGCGTTTCTTTTGCTATACAGCCGCCGCGTGTCGCAGGATTCCCAAGGGCGTGAGGTTTTCCATGACAACGGCCACCCTAAAGGCTGAGTTCCCCGGTTACCGTCCCACTGACGAAGAACCGTTCATGAGCGAGCAGCAGCTGGGGTACTTCAAGCAGAAGCTCAACCTGTGGCGGGAAGACATTCTACGCGAGTCGCGTGAGACCCTTTCCCACCTCCAGAAAGAAACCGAAAACCACCCCGACATCGCTGATCGTGCATCCTCTGAAACGGATCGGGCGCTGGAACTGCGCACCCGTGACCGGCAGCGCAAGTTGATCTCCAAGATCGATGAAGCCATCCGCCGCATCGACGACGGCTCTTACGGGTACTGCGAAGAAACGGGCGAACCGATCGGCCTGGCCCGGCTGGAAGCGCGTCCGATCGCAACGCTGAGCCTCGAGGCCCAGGAGCGCCATGAGCGCCGAGAGCGCGTCCATCGCGACGACTGATCGTCCGGGGCCGATCGCACAACCCTCAGCTTTCGCGTCGTTTTGCCCTAACGAAGCGTTCAGACTATATATGCTCAAACTGAGCATTACTCCGGACCGGAGCTGACGGTGACCCAGGCCTTTCATTCGATCCATACGCATGGCCTTGTGCGGGCTGCGGTCTGTACGCCCGCGGTGATCCCGGGCGACCCCGGTTTCAACACGGTCGAGACCCTGCGACTGGCGCGGGAGGGGGATGCGGCCGGGTGCGACCTGATGTTGTTCCCCGAACTGGGGATCTCCGCCTACGCCATCGACGACCTGTTTCTGCAGGATGCGATGTTGCGGCGGGTGGAAGCCGAAATCGGCACGCTCGTGGCCGCCAGCACCGCCCTGAAACCCGTACTGATCGTGGGCGCGCCGCTGGCCCACAATGGCCGGCTCTACAACTGCGCGGTCGCCATTTCGCGGGGTCGCATCCTGGGCGTTGTTCCGAAAAGTTTCCTGCCCAACTATCGGGAATACTACGAGAAACGCTGGTTTGCGCCGGGTGCGGGCGTCACCGGTCTTGAGATGACCCTGGCGGGTCAGCGCGTGCCGTTCGGGACTGATCTGGTCTTCGCCGCCGATGATCTGGCCGACTTCGTGTTCCATCTGGAAATCTGCGAGGACTTCTGGGCGCCTCAGCCGCCATCCACCGCCGGGGCCATGGCCGGCGCCCTGATCCTCTGCAACCTTTCCGCCTCCAACATCGTGGTGGGCAAGGCCGACGACCGGGAATTGCTGTGCGCCTCGCAGTCCACCCGCTGCATGGCGGCCTATCTCTATTCAGCGGCAGGGCCGGGCGAGAGTACCACTGACCTGGCGTGGGATGGTCAGGCTTCGATCCACGAACTGGGCCGCCGACTTGCCCTGACCGAGCGGTTTCCGACCTCGTCACAGGTCGCGATGGCCGACATCGATGTGGAACGCCTGCGGCTGGAACGGATGCGCACGCCGACCTTCAATGACGCGGCTGCGGCAGCCGGGCATCCTGAACGTACGTTCCGACGCATCGGCTTCGCACATCAGCCGACATTCGAGGACATCGGCCTGATCCGCCCGCTCGACCGGTTCCCCTTCGTGCCGGACGATCCGGCCCGGCTGGACAAGGACTGCTACGAGGCCTTCAACATCCAGGTCCAGGGCCTGACCAAGCGGATCCAGGCGACGAAGTCGAAGTATCTGGTGATCGGCGTCTCCGGCGGCCTGGATTCCACCCACGCCCTGATCGTAGCCGCCAAGGCGTTCGACGCCGTGGGCCTGCCGCGCGAGAACATCCTGGCCTTCACCCTGCCGGGCTTCGCCACCAGCGAGGGGACCAAGGCCAATGCTTGGGCGCTGATGCGGGGGCTGGGCGTCACCGGGCAGGAAATCGACATCCGGCCGACCGCGCGGCTGATGCTGCAGGAGATCGGCCACCCGTTCGCCAATGGCGAGCCGGTCTACGACATCACTTTCGAGAATGTGCAGGCGGGATTGCGCACCGACTATCTGTTCCGGCTGGCCAATCAGCGGAACGGCTTCGTGCTGGGCACCGGCGACCTGTCGGAACTGGCCCTGGGCTGGTGCACCTACGGCGTGGGCGATCAGATGAGCCACTACAACGTCAACGGCGGCGTGGCGAAGACCCTTATCCAGCACCTGATCCGCTGGGTAGTGAAGACCGGGACCTTCGACGAGGGCCCGAACGCAACCCTGCTGTCGATCCTGGGCACCGAGATCTCGCCGGAACTGGTGCCGGCTGACGCCACCGGTGCGATCCAGAGCACCCAGGCCAAGGTGGGCCCGTACGAACTCCAGGACTTCAACCTGTTCCATATCACCCGCTTCGGTCTGCGCCCTTCCAAGGTGGCGTTCCTGGCCTGGCACGCCTGGCATGATGTAGCGAAGGGCCAGTGGCCCGAGAACTTCCCGGACGACACCCGCAACGCCTACGATCTGGCGACCATCAAGAAGTGGCTGGGGGTTTTCCTGTTCCGCTTCTTCGAGATCAGCCAGTTCAAGCGCTCGGCCATGCCGAATGGGCCCAAGGTGATCTCCGGCGGCGCCCTGTCACCGCGGGGGGACTGGCGCGCGCCGAGCGATGGGGTCGCGAAGGTGTGGCTGGACGAACTGGAAGCGAATGTGCCGTAGCGCGGCCATCGGCAAGCGGAATACGGATCCATTCGTCGATCAGCTCGCGGGTCGCCGCGGACGTGGTTTTCCAGAGCGGATTCATGAAAAGTGGGAACCGGTTTTCCGCCTGCAACCCGCTCTAAACATATGAAGGCGATCACGTTTTTCGAGATTGGATTGATTCAATCCAATCTCGATGTGATCTAGCCCCGCCGTCCCACGGCCGCTTCCGACGGAAAGGGCTCGAGGCCTTGTCCAAGGAGGGCCGGTACAATTTCATCGACCGTATCCACCGAAACCCAGGCGTCCATGAATTCTGCCGGCGTAAGGTTTTCGTCGACGGTATGCTGAAACAACTTGAATAGCGGATCCCAGAAGCCGCGCGGATTGTAGAACACCACCGGTTTGGCGTGCAGTTCCAGGCGCCGCCAGGACAGAAGCTCGACAACTTCCTCGAGCGTGCCGATGCCCCCTGGAAGCACCACGAAGCTGTCAGACCGCAGGAACATGAGCATTTTCCGCTCATGCATGTTGTCGACGATGATGTGCTCCACGACCTCCAGCGCCCGCTCCTGGGCCACCAGGAAGGTCGGGATGATCCCGAGGACTTCGCCATGGGCGGCATGGGCGCCACGCGCCACGGCGCCCATCAGGCCGACACCGCCGCCGCCATAGACCAGCCGGATCCTGGCTTCGGCCAGCTGCCGGCCAAGTTCGCTCGCCGCCGCCAGGAATTCAGGATCTGCATCGTCGGACGACCCGCAGAATACGCAGGTCGACTCCAGACGCTGGCTCTTGCGCCCCATCAGGACTACTCCACGGATAAGGAAACCGGCGCAGACCGCCGGGCCGCCGAAAACGACTATTGTCCCACAAGGGTCAAGGAGAACCGGGCCATTGTCGAGAGTTCCTGTCGCTGGCGCAACTTACGCAGTCGAAGGGCGGTTCCTTGGTTCATTCTGACATCATGCGGGCCCGGTTCAGCGGTCCGGGCGCAGTCGAGGAGCCTCAGTCGAGGTTCAGCTTCTGGTCGTCCATGCGCGACCTGGGCGCTCTGGTCATGCGCTCGGGCGCGCCTCAGCTGCATTTGCGGATCGTAGTCGCCCTCGGGCTGGTGGTGGTGGGCAAGCTCTGCGGCGTGATCGCTCCGGTCATGCTGGGCGATGCGATCAACAGCCTTGGTCCGGCGCAACAGCAGGCTGTGACCGTCGGGACGGCCTTTGTGACGTTCGCCGTCGCCTTTGCGACCCTGCGGCTTCTGGCGGCGTGCGCGCCCTATGCCCGTGACGCCATCTTCACCCGGGTCTCGCAGTCGACCATGGCGCGTGCCGCCATAGAGAGTTTCGGGCACGCGCTGTCGCTCTCGCTGGATTTCCACCAGACCAAGCAGACCGGAACCCTCTCGCGGGTGATCGATCGCGGTGCGCGGTCCACCGATTTCCTGATCCGCAGCCTGATTTTCAATCTGGGTCCGACCTTTGTCGAACTGGTCCTGGCCATGGGCGTGATGCTGGTCCGGCTGGACTGGAAGTTTGCGCTCACCGCGTTTGTCACCCTGGTGCTGTACGCGGCCATCACCTTCAAGATCACAGACTGGCGCCTTTCGCATCGCCGCGAGCTCAATGAGACCGAGAATCGTGCGGCCGGCCTCTCCAACGACGCGCTGATGAACTACGAGACGCTGAAAGCGTTCGGCGCAGAACAGCGGCTGGTCGAGTCCTATGGCCGCGCCATGTCCGACTATGTCGACGCCAGTTCGAGGGCCAACGGCTCGCTCAACCTCTTGAACGGCGCCCAGTCGGTGATCCTGAACATCGGCCTCGGCGCCATGACAGTGATGGCCGGCATGGCGGTCGCAGGCGGAACCCTGCGCATCGGCGACATCACCATGGCGATCTTTCTGCTGTCGGGTCTCTACGCGCCGCTCGGCATGCTGGGTTTCCAGTATCGCGAGATCCGCCAGGGCCTGATCGACATGGAGCAGATGGTGGCGCTCCAGGCCATCGCGCCCAACATTCGCGACGTCGATGTGCCGACGCCGCTGCCGCCAGCCAGCGGGCAGGGGGCGGCCATTGCGTTCGAGGATGTGAGCTTCCGTCATGATGCCCGCTCCTCCGGGCTGCTGGGCGTAAGCTTTGAGGCCCGGCCGGGCCAGACTTTGGCTCTGGTTGGCCCGTCGGGCGCCGGCAAGACGACGCTGGTGCGCCTGGCGATGCGGTTGCTGGACCCACAGGAGGGCCGCGTGCTGATCGATGGCGTGGATATGCGCAATGTCGCCCAGGCCGAGTTGCGCCGGGCGGTGGCGCTGGTGCCGCAGGATGTGGCGCTGTTCAACGACACGCTGTTCGCCAACATCGGGTTC
>NZ_JBILRO010000226.1:0-5808 GCF_044372605.1 Phenylobacterium sp. | reverse complement strand
CATTGATTAGATGAAACAGGGTCTCGTCGGCGACCCCTTGATCGACATCCTCAATCAGAACCGGACGGTTTCCGATCCGGGAAATGTCGCCGGCGCTTCCATCAACCACATATGCGACAGTCGCCGCCGCCCAGGCGCGCGCCAGATGACTCTTGCCGGAGCCTTGCGGCCCCACGATCGCAAGGCAACCACCGATCCAGTTGGGCCATGACTCTATCGCATTTGCGGCCCGTCTATTCGAGGCCCCGCGAGCGAACTCATCCAGCGACGCGAGCCGCTCGCTCTGGAGCTTCAGACGAAGCTGGCGCACCATCTTTCCTGCCCGGGTTCTGGGTTGACGGTCAGGGTTTAGTCGCCGGGGCCGCGCTGCGCCACTGTTCCGCGCCCAACATTCGAGAACCCTGCCGTCTCTGCCTTGAGTTCCCGCGCCGCGGCCAGGGCCCAACCGCCTGGCCGGAGCAGTTCGATGGGTGAGAAGCGAACCTTGTAGTCCATCTTCTCGGAGCCACGCACCCAGTAGCCGAGGTAGACATAGGGTTGGTTCGATGCGCCAGCCTGGACGATGTGATCCAGAATCATGAGTGAGCCGAGACTGCGCCGAGGTAAGGCCGGGTCATAGTAGCTGTACACCAGCGACAGACCGTCACTCATCTGATCCACAAGCGCGCAGGCGACCAGATCGCCGGGGCCGCCATCCTTCGCCGGAACCCGATACTCGATGACGTGGGTCCGAACCGCAGTGTCCTCGACCATGGCGACGTAATCCGGCCAGGTCATTTCCGCCATGCCGCCATCCGCGTGACGCGCAGTCAGATAGCGACGAAGCAGGTCGAACTGCTCAATGGTCGCTTCGGCCTCCACGATGTTTCGATCGAGATCCGAATTTCGGGTCAGGGTTTTCCGCTCGGACCGGGAAAAAGAATAGTCCGCCACCGGAATTCGCGCCGATACGCATGCCGAACAGGCCTCGCACGCCGGGCGATAGGCGATGTTCTGCGACCGGCGGAATCCAACCTGGGTCAGGCTGTCATTGACGACCGCGCCTTCCGAGAGCGGCAGGTGGGCGAAAACCTTTCGCTCGAAGCGGTCAGGCAGATAGGGGCACGCCGAAGGGGCAGTCAGGAAAAATCGTATCTGCCGGGTCGGAAAATGTTGCGTCACTGAGCCGTTGTCGCTTTCGAAGCTGGTCCCCGGACGCGATTAGGCGTCATGGCGTGCGTATTCGCAAGACCTGCCTATAGTCCCGGGTTCGCCGGAAGTACCGGCGCTTCACGCAAGAGCACGATGGCGATCCGACGGTTTCCGGCCAGTGCGGGGTCGTCCGGATAGAGCGGTTCGGAGCCGGCCTTGCCCGAAACCTGGTAAACCCGGTCGGCGTCCACCCCGGCGCCTTGGAGCACCTTGCGGGATGAATCGGCTCGGGTCGCCGAAAGCTGCCAATCCGTTTCGGGCTTGTCCCCCGCCATGGTGGCGCTTGTATGCCCGTAAATGCTGATCCGGTTTGGCAGCTGATTGATGACTTTGGAGATCGCCCGCAGGAGAATTTTTGCGCGATCGTTGGGCTGGCTGGCGCCCTGATTGAACATCGAGCGTCCTTCCTGGTCCACCAGCTGGATGCGAAGCCCCTCGGGCGTCTCGTCGATAATGATGTTCTTTGATAGCTCCGCCAGCTCCGGCATGTCCTGCAGCGCCTGACGCAGGGACTGCGCGGCTGAAGCAAATGCGGCTTGCTCGCGTTGCTTTTCGGCCTCGGCCTCGGCTTCGGCTGCGGTCTGGGCCTTCGCGCCATCCTTGCTGTCGCCGTCATTGGGGTTGCGCGACGAAGGGGCCATTTCCTGAACAAGGTCACTGCTGCCGGCGCTCCTGGAGCCGTCCTTGCCGGGCGCCGTGCCGCCAAGGATCCCACCGGCGCCTGATTGACTCTGCGACACACTTGCCGGGGCAAAGTAATCGGCGACGCCGCGCTTCTGTTCTGGCGAAGTGGTGTTGATCAGCCACATCAACAGGAAGAACGCCATCATCGCGGTTACGAAGTCGGCATAGGCCACCTTCCAGGCGCCACCGTGGTGGCCATGACCGCCACCTTTCTTGACCTTCTTGATGACGATTGGCCGGTCGCCCGACATGGTTCACCCGCATTAACGCTGTTTGCGAAGTCAAATTGCTTGGTCCGCGTTAAGATGGCGTTTCGGTCGGGGGGTGCTGCGAATGTTAATTCTTAAGACGGCTCGCCTTCTGCTGCGCGAGGCGGTGGACGACGATGCGCCATTTGTCCTGGCGTTGCTGAACTCGGCCGGGTTCATCGCCAACATCGGCGATCGCGGGGTGCGAACGGAGGCGGAAGCAAGAACCTATATCGCCGAACGGATTCACGGCAGCTATCGCGAGCATGGGTTCGGAATGTGGGTCGTCGAGCCTCTGGAGGACGGCGCGGCTATGGGTCTGGCTGGACTGGTCAAACGTGACGGGCTGGATGTGCCCGACGTGGGTTACGCGTTCCTTCCCCATGCGTGGGGGCAGGGCTTTGCACAGGAGGCCGCCGCAGGTGTGCTCGGCCTTGCGCGGACGACCCTCGGCATTCCGACAGTGGCGGCGATCACGACGCCGGAGAATGAAGCTTCGATGGCGGTTCTCCGGAAGATCGGCTTCGTTTACCAGGGCATGATCCAATTGCCTGGACATGTTGGCGAGAGCACGCATTTCATCCATCACAACGAGGAACGCGAACCTGATGCGAACCCTGACCATCGAAACCAACGGCTTCCGCTTCGCGGTCGATGAAGCTGGCGACGGTGATCACCTCGCGCTCTGCCTGCACGGCTTCCCGGAGAGTCGGTTTTCCTGGCGTCATCAAATGCCAGTGCTCGCAGCGTTGGGCTATCGCGTCTGGGCGCCGGACCTGCGGGGCTATGGCGAAACCGAACCCAAGCCCAGAGCGGTGGCGGCCTACTGCGTCGACCGGCTGATGGAAGATGTTGCAGCCCTGATCGACGCCAGCGGCGCGAAGAAGGTCACCCTGATTGGCCATGACTGGGGCGCCGGCCTCGCCTGGACCTTCGCGACCAACAAGGTTCGTCCGCTGGAGCGCCTGGTGATCATGAATGTGCCCCACCCAGGGGTCATGCGGGCCCATCTCGGGCGGTCATGGTCCCAGCTCAAGAAGAGCTGGTACATGGTCTTCTTCCAGATCCCCGGTCTGCCGGAATGGCTTACGACGGCGAAGGACGCCCGCGCGGTGCGCCAGGCGTTCCATGGCATGGCCGTCGACAAGACCCACTTTGGCCCCGACGTTCTGGATCGATACGCCCGTGACGCGCAGCGACCGGGTGCCATGACCGGAATGATCAACTGGTATCGCGCCGCCATGCGCGTGCCCGGCAAAATGGCAGGGCCCTGGCCGGTGATCGAAACACCGACCCTGATCGTATGGGGTGAGGAAGACGCGGCGCTGGGAATCGAGTTGCTGGACGGAACTGACGCCTATGTCCGGGATCTGACCATCAAGCGCTTGCCGGGGGTTTCGCATTGGGTGCAGCAGGAAGCGCCCGAGAAGGTCAATGCCATCCTCAAGGATTGGCTTCCGGCGGGTTGAGCGGCTTGTTTGGCGTGGGATGACTAAACACCCGAAGCATAAAGATTATTGAGGCCTTAACCAAAACAGCGCGAACATGACATATCGTTTCAGGAATCGCCGTGTTAGCTCGCCTCCGCCCCTACATTTCCACCGCCGCCCTGGCGCTGCTGATCTTCTACTTCGGCGTGCACGCGTTCACGGGTGAGGGCGGGCTGCTGCGTTCCAATCTGCGCGATGCGACCCTGGTGGCGAAGAATCAGGAACTCGCAAGGCTGGCGGTCGAACGCCACGACCTGGAGGTACGTGCCCAACTTCTCCGCGACACCAGCCTTTCCGCCGATCTACTGGAGGAGAGAGCCAGCTCAATCCTAGGCTTCGCTGATCCAAGGGACTATGTAATCCGTATGCTGCCTTGAGATCGGTTCGCCGGTCCCATAGGTGACACTGAACACGGGGTGAGGCATGGCGCGCGGGCAGACGATGGCGGCTCACAAGGGGCCAGCACGGCCCAAGTCCGGCGCTAAGCCCGCCGGAACAGTGGCGCCGGCCGGGCCCACCCGGGACGAACTGCTCGCCTACTACCGTGACATGCTCCTGATCCGACGCTTCGAGGAGCGGGCCGGACAACTTTATGGCATGGGTCTGATCGGCGGCTTCTGTCATCTCTACATCGGGCAGGAAGCCATCGCGGTCGGCGTACAGGCGGCCAAGCGGCCGGGCGACCAGATGATCACCGGCTATCGCGACCACGGCCACATGCTGGTCTGCGGCATGGACCCCAGGGAGGTCATGGCCGAGCTTACCGGGCGCTCCGGCGGGTCGTCCCGTGGCAAGGGCGGCTCGATGCACATGTTCTCGACCGAGGCGGCATTCTACGGCGGCCATGGCATCGTGGGTGCGCAGGTCAGCCTGGGCACCGGCCTGGCCCTGGCCAACGCCTATCGCGGCGACGGAAAGGTGAGCTGGGCCTTCTACGGCGACGGCGCCGCCAACCAGGGCCAGGTCTATGAGAGCTTCAACATGGCCCAGGTCTGGAAGCTGCCCATCGTCTATGTGATCGAGAACAACGAATACGCCATGGGCACGGCCATCGACCGGTCCTCGTCCGAGACCAGGCTGCACAAGCGCGGCGTCTCGTTCAATATCCCGGGCGAGGAAGTCGACGGCATGGATGTGACCGCTGTGAAGACGGCCGCCCTGCGAGCCGCCGAGCACTGCCGGACAGGCAAGGGCCCATATCTGCTGGAAATGAAGACCTACCGCTATCGCGGCCACTCCATGAGCGATCCGGCCAAATACCGGACACGGGAGGAGGTCGAAGAGGTGCGCAAGACCCGCGATCCCATTGAACACGTGGAAGATCTGCTGGAGAAGCACGGCTGGGCCGATGAAGCTGCGCTGAAGGCGATCGACGCCGAGGTCAAGCGTATCGTCGCCGACGCCGCCGAGTTCGCGCGCACCTCGCCCGAGCCGGACCCATCCGAGCTTTACACCGACGTCTACACGGAGGCCTGAGGCGTGACCGACATCCTGATGCCGGCCCTCTCGCCCACGATGGAAGAGGGCACTCTGGCGAAATGGCACGTGAAGGTGGGGGACAAGGTCTCTTCCGGAGACGTGATCGCCGAGATCGAGACTGACAAGGCCACCATGGAGGTCGAGGCGGTCGACGAGGGCGTGATCGAGGCGCTTCTCGTGGCTGAAGGGACCGAGGAGGTGAAGGTCAACACGGTGATCGCGCGGCTGGCCGGCGAGGGCGGGGCGGCCCAGGCCTCCGCGCCGCAACCGGAACCGCTACCGGAGCCTCAGGCGGCAGACCCCAATCCGCAGCCGGCGTCGCGCGCAGAAGCCAAGGGCGATCCCGTGCGAGCCGCTGCCGCATCATCAGCAGCGCCGGCGGTCATGCTGCGTGATCCGGAACTTCCCGAAGGCGTGTCGCTGGTGAAGGTGACGGTCCGCGACGCCCTGCGCGACGCCATGGCCGAGGAGATGCGCCGCGATCCGGACGTGTTCCTGATGGGCGAGGAAGTCGCCCAGTACCAGGGCGCTTACAAGGTCTCGCGCGGGCTGCTGGACGAGTTTGGCTCCAGGCGGGTGATCGACACCCCAATCACCGAGCACGGCTTCGCCGGTCTTGGCGTCGGCGCAGCCATGGCCGGGCTAAAGCCGATCGTCGAGTTCATGACGATCAATATCGCCAAGCAAGCCATTGATCATATTATTAATTCTGCAGC
>NZ_JBILRO010000284.1:0-3954 GCF_044372605.1 Phenylobacterium sp. | reverse complement strand
GTCCGGCGGCCAGATCAAGACATCGATCGTCTTCCGTGGGCCGAACGGGGCGGCGGCCCGGGTGGGCGCGCAGCACAGCCAGGACTACGGCGCCTGGTACGCCCATGTACCCGGCCTGAAGGTCGTGGCGCCCTACGACAGCGCCGACGCCAAGGGGCTGATGAAGGCCGCCATCCGGGACCCGAACCCCGTGGTCTTCCTGGAGCACGAGATGCTCTACGGCCAGGAGTTCGACGTGCCCGAGGGGATCGACTGGGTCGTGCCCATCGGCAAGGCCAAGGTCCGCCGCGAGGGGACCGGTGTCACCCTGGTGGCCTATTCGCGCATGGTGGGCTTTTGCCTGCAGGCCGCGGAGAAGCTGGTCGAGGAGGGGATCGACGCCGAGGTCATAGACCTTCGGACGCTGCGCCCCATGGACACCGAGACCATCGTCAACTCCGTGAAAAAAACCAACCGTCTGGTCACGGTGGAGGAAGGCTGGGGCCCCATGGGCGTCGGCTCCTACATCTGCGCCAAAGTGGTCGAGGACGCCTTCGACTACCTGGACGCCCCGCCGGCCCGGGTCTGCCAGGAAGACGTGCCGCTCCCCTACGCGGCCAACCTGGAACTGCTGTCCATGCCGTCGGTCGAGAAAATCGTCGCGGCGGCGAAAGCGGTGAGTTACCGGTGAGTGAACCCTTCGCCTGGCGCGCTGGCGGCTGCCATTGCGGCGGGGTCCGTTTTGAGGTGGCCCTCCCGGCGCAGGTCGAGGCGCAGAGCTGCAACTGCTCGATGTGCGCCAGGACCGGCTATGTGCACCTGATCGTGCCGGAGAGCCGGTTCCGGCTGACCAAGGGCGCCGAGCGGCTGGTCGAGTACACCTTCAACACGCGCGTGGCGAAGCACCTGTTCTGCGCCGAATGCGGCATCAAGAGTTTCTACCGGCCCCGATCAAATCCGGACGGCTGGAGCGTCAACGGCCGCTGCCTCGACGGTGTCGACGACCTTGAGCTGATCATCGAGGCCTTCGACGGCCAGAACTGGGAGGCCAATGCGGCGTCCCTTTCCCATCTCTCCAAGGAGCCCGCATGACGGACATCCTCATGCCCGCCCTGTCGCCCACCATGGAAGAGGGCACGCTGGCGAAATGGCACGTGAAGGTCGGCGACAAGGTCTCGTCCGGCGACGTGATCGCCGAGATCGAGACCGACAAGGCCACCATGGAGGTCGAGGCGGTCGATGAGGGCGTGGTCGAGGCGCTGCTGGTGGCCGAAGGCACCGAGGGCGTGAAGGTCAATGCGACCATCGCCCGACTGGCCGGTGAGGCAGGCGCTGCCAATACCTCCCCTGCGACAGCGGGGGAGGGGGACCCGAAGGGTGGAGGGGGCGCTGCCGCCGCACCTGCGCCTGAAAAACAAGTCGCCGCACCAGCCCCTACCGCCCCCTCCACCGCTTCGCAGTCCCCCTCCCCGGTTAACGGGGGAGGAACAGCGCGCATCTTCGCCTCGCCGCTGGCGCGTCGGATCGCCGAACAGAAGGGCGTGGACCTGGGGTCGGTGAGCGGGTCTGGCCCGCATGGCCGGATTATCAGGGTCGATGTCGAGGCCGCAAAACCCGGCCAGACAAAGGCGGCAACGCCTTCAGCCGCCCCAGCCGCTGCGCCGACAGCTGCCGCCCCGCGTCAGGTCCAGAGCCTCGAGCAAATGGGCATAGCGCCCGGAAGCTATGACTTGATCCCGCTGGACGGCATGCGCAAGACGGTCGCACGGCGGATGACCGACAGCTTCCGTGACGTGCCGCACTTCCCGCTCAGCATCGACATCGAGCTGGACGAGCTACTGGCCGCCCGGAGCAAGATCAACGCCATGCTGGAGAAGCAGGGCGTCAAGGTCAGCGTCAATGACATGATCATCAAGGCCGCCGCGGTCGCGCTCATGCGGGTGCCGGAGGCCAACGCCTCCTACACGCCCGAAGGTATCGCCATGCACCACCACGCCGACATCGCCATGGCTGTGGCGGTGCCGGGCGGCCTGATCACCCCGATCATTCGCAGCGCCGAAACCAAGGGCCTGGCGCAGATCGCCACCGAGGCCAAGGACCTGGCCGAGCGGGCGCGAACCAAGAAGCTGAAGCCTGACGAGTTTCAGGGCGGCACCTTCTCTGTCTCCAACCTGGGCATGTTCGGGATCAAGAGTTTCGCTTCGATCATCAATGAGCCGCAGGGCGCGATCCTGTCCGTGGGCACCGGCGAGAAGCGGCCTGTGGTACGGGGCAACGAGCTGGCCATCGCCACGGTGATGACGGTGACCCTCACTTGCGATCACCGCGTCGTGGATGGCGCGACCGGGGCGCGCTGGCTGGCGGCCTTCAAACCGCTGCTGGAAGATCCCATCACCCTGATCGTGTGAGTGAGACCATGAGCAAGTTCTACGACTTCAGCGCCGAGACCCTGGATGGCAAGCCGGTGCCGCTCAGCGACTATCGGGACAAGGTGGTCCTGATCGTCAACACGGCCAGCAAGTGCGGTTTCACGCCCCAGTACGACGGCCTGGAGCTGTTGTGGTCGAAGTATCGGGATCGTGGCCTCGTGGTGCTGGGCTTCCCCTGCAACCAGTTCGGCGCCCAGGAACCGGGAGACGCTGCCGAGATCGCCAGCTTCTGCTCACTGACCTATGAGGTCGATTTTCCCATGATGCGAAAGATCGACGTGAACGGGCCGGCCGCCCATCCGCTCTATGCATGGCTGAAGACGAAGAAGAAAGGCGTGCTCGGCACGTCCGGCATCAAGTGGAACTTCACCAAATTCCTGATCGACCGCAGCGGCAAGGTCGTGGATCGCTTCGCGCCGACTGTGGAACCGAAGGCGCTCGAGGGCGCGATTGAAAGGCTGCTCTGATGGCTGACGCCTTCGATGTTATCGTCATCGGGTCCGGCCCGGGCGGCTATGTGACGGCGATCCGCGCCTCGCAGCTGGGCATGAAGGTCGCCATTGTGGAGCGCACCGAACTGGGTGGAATTTGCCTGAACTGGGGCTGCATTCCCACCAAGGCGCTGCTCAAATCCGGCGAGATGTACGAGGCACTGGGTCACCTGGGCGACTATGGCCTGTCGGTGGAGAAGCGATCGTTCGATTTCAGCGCGGTGATCGGGCGCTCACGCAAGGTGGCGGCCCAACTGAACGCCGGCGTCACCTTCCTGATGAAGAAACACAAGATCGAGGTGGTCGTCGGCACGGCCAGGCTCGAACAAGGGCAGGGCGCGCCCACAGTCGTGGTCGGCGCGCGCAAGCTGACCGCCAAGCATGTGATCGTGGCGACCGGCGCGCGGGCCAGGACCATTCCGGCCATCGGGCTGGAGCCGGACGGCGAACGCATCTGGACCTATCGCGAGGCCCTGGTGCCCATGGCCGCGCCGAGGACCATGGTTGTCATCGGGTCCGGGGCCATCGGCATGGAATTCGCCAGTTTCTACAGGGCGTTGGGCTCGGAAGTTACGGTCATTGAAATGCTGCCGCGCATCCTGCCCGTGGAAGACGAAGAGGTCTCCAGGGCGGCGCACAAGGCTTTTGAAAAGCGCGGGATCAAGTTCCGGGTCGGCGCGGCGGTGAAAAAGCTGGTCAGGACCAAAACAGGCGTCGCGCTCGAGATCGAGACGGGCGGCAAGGGTGAGACGCTTGAGGCCGACGTCTGCATCGTCGCGGTCGGCATTGTAGGCAATGTCGAAGGCATGGGCCTTGAGGCTCTGGGCGTGAAGATCGACCGCACCCACATCGTCACAGACGGCCACGGCGGCACGGGCGTGCCGGGACTTTACGCCATCGGCGACGTCGCGGGGCCGCCCTGGCTGGCGCACAAGGCCAGTCACGAGGGTGTTCACTGCATCGAGCATATCGCTGGCCTGAAGCCGTCGAACCTGACATCCCCGATCCCCGGCTGCACCTACACAAACCCGCAGATCGCCTCAGTGGGCCTCACC
>NZ_JBILRO010000008.1:0-34001 GCF_044372605.1 Phenylobacterium sp. | reverse complement strand
ATGATCATCTCCGGCGGGGTGAACATCTATCCGCAGGAAATCGATAACGAGCTGATCAAGCATGACGCCGTCGCCGACAGCGCCACGGTCGGCGTGCCGCACGACGAGTGGGGTGAACAGGTCAAGGCGGTGATCCTGCTGAAGCCCGGCTACCAGCCCTCGGACCTGCTGGCCCAGGAGATCCTGGGTTTCGCCCGCGACAGCCTGCCGGCTTTCAAGGTACCCCGCAGTCTGGATTTCGTGACGGAATTGCCCCGCTCCGAGGCCGGGAAGATCCAGCGCGGCAAGGTCCGCGTACCCTACTGGGAAGGCCGCGCGCGACAGATCTAGGCGACGACTGCAGAGGTTGGTTTCGTCATTAAAGCGGGCGTAACCTGCACCGCCTTTGTCAGTGCAGGCACGCGCAAACGCCTATGGGCACAAGGCCTGGTTTGTTACGACGTCCCCGGGCGCGACGATATCAAGCACCTGGACGCTGGTTGATCATCCGGACTGGCTGCGGCTCCTCGCCGGCCGGCTTGAAAATGGCCGCGACAGCGTTTCGGACCCGGCCATGTTCGGCCCGGCGATCATGACCCGCGCCTGAAGCGCAACACCCCGACATCAAGCGTGTTTTGGCGCCAGAGCCCGACGCAGGGCATAAGCCACGGCCATGATTCCGTTTATTGATCTGCAGGCCCAACGCGCGCGGCTGGGCCAACCGCTCGAAGATGCGATCCTCAAGGTCGTTCGGTCCGGCGCCTACATCATGGGGCCGGAGATCGCCCAGCTCGAGGCTGAGCTCTGCACGTTCGGCAAAGCTGCCCATGCATTGACCTGCGGCTCGGGCACCGAGGCGCTGATCCTGCCGCTGATGGCCTGGGAGATTGGCCCGGGCGATGCGGTGTTCTGCCCTTCCTTCACCTTCGCCGCCACCGCCGAAGTGATGCCGCTGGTCGGCGCCAGCCCGGTGTTCGTGGACGTGCTGCCCGATAGCTACAATCTGGACCCGGTGAAGCTGGAGGCGGCCATCGAGGCCGTTAAGGCCGAAGGCAAACTCACGCCACGAGCGATCATCGCAGTCGACCTGTTCGGACAACCGGCCGACTATCCCGCGCTGGCCGCCGTCGCCCGCCGCCATGGTCTGAAGTTAATCGCCGACAGCGCGCAGGGGTTCGGCTGTACTCTGGGCGGCCATCATCCGCTGAGCTGGGCTGATGTGACCACAACCTCGTTCTTCCCGGCCAAGCCGCTGGGCTGCTACGGCGACGGCGGCGCGGTGCTCTGCAATGATGCGCGCCTGCACGACATTATGGTGTCGCTCCGGGTGCACGGCCAGGCGGTGAAGTCCGACCTTCAGGGGCGGACCTTCGATCACGACCCCAAGTACATGAACATGCGGGTGGGCATGAACGCCCGCATGGACACGATCCAGGCCGCTGTGCTGCTACAGAAGCTCGACATCTTCGCGGACGAGATCATGGCGCGGAACCGCGTTGCAGCGCGCTATGCCGAAAGGCTTGGCGACGTGGTCCGCACGCCGGCGGTGATCGCGGACGGAGTCTCGGTTTGGGCGCAGTATACCATCGAAGCGGATAACCGGGACGGCCTGGCCGCCCACCTGCGGGGTCAGGATATCCCCACGGCTGTCTATTACCCGCTACCCCTGCATCGGCAGGCACCCTACGCCCACTATCCCCAGCCCGGCGGACTGCCGGTTACCGAGGCGGCGGCGGCCCGGGTGATCAGCCTGCCGATGCACGCCTATCTGGCGCCCGACGTTCAGGACCAGATCATCGCGGCGATCCGCAATTACGTGAAGCGTAACGACTGATCACATAACTGGTCGTACGGGTGTCACACCTTGCGACTAGGGTTTTCTGCTGTTGTCCTCGGAAAAAGCCTGCGTCTTCATGCGAACGGTCGCCGTAATTGCGCGTAAGGGCGGATCGGGCAAGAGCACGGTTGCGGTCCATATGGCGCTGGCCGCCTTCCTTCGCGGACGCAGGGTATGGGTGGCGGATACTGACGCCCAACGTTCCGCCTCTCAGGTTCTAAAGGGTCGAAAGTCGCCGGGCCCGCACCTGGCCGAGACGGCTGGCCCCAAGCTCTTCGCGCTGCAGATCAGCTGCCAGCGCGCCGGGGCCGAGCTGATGATCATCGATACCCCGGCCGTGGTGGAGGAGGAGATCAGCCATGCCATCGTCGCGGCCGACCTCTGCCTGATGGTGATCAGGCCTACCTTCCTTGACCTGATCGCCGCGATCCAGACCGCCGAGATTGTCCGCCGGCTCCGCAAACCCGCCCTGGCCGTACTGAACCAGGCGCCATCACCCCGGGCCGGCGTCGAGGCTCCTGCGGTCAAGAGGGCCAAGGAAGCCCTCGGTCTGATGCGGATCCAGGTAGTGCCCACGATCCTGCGGGCCCGCACCAGCTATCAATCGGCCTTCGAGACGGGGCGATCCGTCGAGGAGGCCGACCCGTCGATCGAGGCCGGTCGAGAGGTGGCCGAGCTGTGGACGTTTCTCGACAGGTTCATATTCGGGCGGACTGCGGTCGCGGCGCCGGGCGCCTGCGCGGCGCCCAACGACAGGACAAGCGCCTAGGGCGAAACAGCTTCGACCAGCTGCCGGTTCAGGCGCCGGTCATGCTCTACCCATCCAAAGGCACAAACGCTTGCCCGGCTTGAATGATCCGGGCTGAAGCGAACAGGCTCCGGGGTTCCAATCCGCTGAACCCCTCGGTCATCCTTCCGGGGAACCCGCATCGCTGGTTCCTCACTTGCACCCTCACCCTGCCCGTGGAATGTGTTCCGTCAAACAAGCGTTTGAGGAAACGACCGATGAAAGCCGCCGTCTACTACGAGAATGGTCCGCCCGAGGTCCTGCGCTATGAGGACGTACCGGACCCGCAGTGCCATCCCAAGGGCATCGTGATCCGGGTCGAGGCGGTCTCCATCGAGGGTGGTGACACGCTGAACCGCCATGGCGGGCCGCTGATGACCAACCCCCACGTGGTGGGCTACCAGGCCGCCGGCACGATCATCGAGGTCGGCGCAGAGGTCACTCATCTGCAGGTCGGCCAGAAGGTCGCCACGACCGGCGGCTGGGGCAGCCACGCCGAACTTCGCGCCGTGTCGGCCAAGACCGCCTGGCTGATCCCGGACGGCATGGACGTGCGCCACGCCGCCGTCATCCCGGTGACGTTCGGCACGGCTGACGATTGCCTGTTCGAATTTGGCCGCCTGCAGAAGGGCGAGACCGTTCTGGTCCAGGCCGGGGCCTCGGGCGTGGGTGTCGCGGCGATCCAGCTGGCGGCTCGCGCCGGCGCCTCCATGATCCTGGCGACCGCCTCTTCGGATGAACGTCTGGAGAAGCTGAAGGCCATCGGGCTGACGCACGGAATCAACTACAAGACCCATGACGTGGTTCAGGAAGTGATGCGCCTGACCGACAAGAAGGGCGTCAATGTCATCGTCGACTCGGTGGGCGGACCCACACTGCAATCGTCCATCGGATCATTGGCCTATCGCGGGCGGGTGTCGATGGTCGGCGCCGCAGGTCGTGAGCCGATGCGGGTGGATGTAGGTTCGATGATGGGCGGCAACCGCACGCTTTCGGGCGTGTTCCTCGGCGCAGAAATCGCCACGGACCGGGTGCAGAAGAATATCGCCAAGCTGATCGCCGACGTGGCCAGCGGTGAGCTCAAGGTGATGATCGACCGGACGTTCCCGCTGTCAGAGGCGGCCGAGGCGCATCGTTACATCGAAAGTCGCCAGGCGGTCGGGCGCGTTCTCCTGATCCCCTGAGGGGTTCCGAAAGGTCAGCCGAAGATCTTCAGCCACAGACCGATCAGGCCGAGGATGATGAACCCCCACATCGCGAGGGACAGCAACAAGGGAACGATTACGCGCATCGGTTTGGTCGGCCCCTCCCCTCAGGCGACTCTTGAGAACATGTTAAGCGTCCGAGTTGATCGATTACCAGCCGATTCACGCGTGAGGACGGGTTAGGGAAGTCAAATTCAACCCTGAGGTTGTGATAACGGGAGATCTGCAATGCCCAGAGCGCGCAATGGCGAGGTGGAACTGGAGTTCCAGACCTTTGGCGACACCAAGGCCGAGGCCGTCCTGCTGATCAATGGCCTGGGGTCGCAGATGACCCGCTGGCCCGAAGCCTTCTGCGATCTGCTGACGGCCAAGGGGTTTCAGGCGGTGCGCATGGACAACCGCGATACCGGCCTGTCGAGTTGGCCGACGGAACGCTACACACTGGCCGATATGGCGCGGGACTCCATGGCCGTGCTCGATGCGGCGGGCATTCGGCGGGCCCACATCGCCGGGGTATCGATGGGCGGCATGATCGTGCAGCGCATCGCCATCGATCATCCAGACCGCGTGCTCTCGATGACATCCATCATGTCTGCGCCCTCGGGCAATGTGGTCGCCACGCCGGAGGCGATGGCGGTGATCAGCCAGCCGCCCCCCAGCCCGGAGGCTGACTACGAGACCTTCGTCGCCCATGGCATTGCAAACGCCCGCACCATTGGCAGCCCCGGCTATCCCTGGACCGAGGCCGAGCTGCGCGCGCGGGTCATCGCCGAGCACGCCCGCGCCTTCAACCCGGCCGGCGTCGGCCGCCAGCGCGCCGCCATCGGCGCCGATGGCGACCGGACCGCCGAGCTTCAAAAGTTGAAGGTTCCGACCGTAGTTTTGCATGGCGCCGATGACCCGCTGGTCCAGCCCATCGGTGGCGAGACCACCGCCGCCGCCATTCCGGGCGCCGAACTGCGGATGATCCCGGGCATGGGCCACGACATGCCGCCGGGGCTCTACGATATCTTCCTCGACGCCATCCTCAGCGCCGTCGGGCGCGCAGAGCCCACGACTTGATCAAAGGAACCACCATGGGACGACTTTCCGGCCGCACCGCCGTCATCACCGGGGCCGCCAGCGGCATCGGCCGCGCCGCCGCCAGGCTGTTCGCGTCGGAGGGCGCCAGCATGGTCATCGCTGACCGCGCCGAAGCCGTGAACGAGACGGCCGATGCGATCCGGACCGCCGGCGGCAAGGCCGTGGCCCTGATCGGCGACGCCGGGGACGACGCCTTCGTAAAATCGCTCGTGGACCGTGCCGTGTCCGAATACGGCGGTCTTGACGTGTTCTGGGCCAACGCCGGCATTTCAGGCGGGTTTGCACCCCTGCACGAGCAAACCGCCGACTACTGGGCCGAGATCCTGCGTGTGAACCTGATCGGGCCGTTCCTGGCCGTGAAACACGCCTCGGCGGTGATGATCCCCAAGGGCAAGGGCTCGATCATCTGCACGGCTTCGGTGGCGGGCATCCGCTCGGGCGCCGGCGGGCCGGCCTATTCGGCGTCGAAGGCCGGGGTGATCAGTCTGGTGCAGACCGCCTGCAACGAGCTTTACGGAACGGGCGTGCGGATCAATGCGATCGCGCCCGGCCTGATCGAGACCGGTATGACCAAACCGATCTTCGACGGCGCCGCTACGGCGAGCCGGAGGAGATCGCCGCAGCCGCCCTGTTCCTGGCTTCCGATGACGCCTCCTACGTCAACGGCCAGACGATCGCGGTGGATGGCGGTCTGTCGACCTCGCACCCGGTGGTGCGCCGCAAGAAATGATCCTGTTGCTGCGCCATGGTGAGACCTTCTGGAACCGCGAGCGCCGCATCCAGGGCCATACAGAGTCGGCGCTCACGCCGCAGGGCGAGCGACAAGCGGCGGCCATGGCGCGGCTGGTCGCTGACCTGATCAAGGTCGAGCCGGGGGATTGGACGCTGATCACCAGCCCCATCGGTCGAGCGCGCCAGACTGCCGACTTCGTCGCCGATGCGACCGGACTCGAGCCCGACGTCGACCACCGCCTCTCCGAAATCTGCTGTGGCGAATGGGAGGGGCAGTTGTGGGCCGATATTTCGCGGCGGTATCCCGACGCTGCGGGCACGGGTGACCAGTTCTTCCTGGCGCCGGGCGGAGAGACCTATGACGACGTGATGGGTCGCGCGTCTGACTGGCTGGGCAGCCTGCCGCCGGAGCCGGGCCGCAGGGTAATCGCGGTCAGCCATGGAGTCTGGGGACGACTGTTGCGCGGCGCCTACGCTGAACTTGATCGACCCGCCACAGTGGTGCTGCCCACCCCGCAGGACGCCATCTACCGCCTTCAAAACGGCCAGATCGACCGGTTCGACTGCGCGCCGGTGGAATAGTCCGCCATAAGGACGGTCATGATCCGCGCGTTCCTCATCGCCGCCGCCGCCCTGATGACGATGGGCGCGGATCGGCCGTCGAGCGTCGACTACCGGCTGAGCGTGGCGACGGAGGCGGGCGGGGCGCCGGTGCTGTCGGTCGAGATGCGCCTGAGGGGCGACGCCGACGGCGAGACGCGGATCGCGCTACCGAAGGGAGCAGCTTCCGGGCCTACCGTTTCGGGCGCCGCGATGACCGCGCCGGACACCGGACATCGCCTGTTGCAACACAGGCCGGGCGCACGGCTCACGGTTCGCTATCGGCTGCGCGCACCGGGCGCCGGTCCGACCGTGCTGGCGATCACCGGGAACGCGGTCTTTGCGATCCCCGACGGGCGCGCGGATCAGGCGGCCACCCTGCGCTGGAATCGACTCCCAAGGGGCTGGCGCAGCCTCTCCGACCTCGACCCGGGCCTGACAGCCTGGGCGCCGAGGGTGGCTGATCTGGATGAAGCAGTGCTGCTGGCCGGTCCGGACCTGCGGATCTCAGAGCGCGGAGTTCCAGGCGGCGTCTTGCGGGCTGCGGTGTTCGGCGATGCTGCGGGAGCGGCACGGCTGGCGGACCTCACGGCGCCATTGCTCGGCGCCCAACGGGCTTTCACGGGTGACGGTGCGGGATCGTTTCTGGTCGCCGCCGGCTTCGAAGCCGCTTCGGGCGGCCGCGGCAGCCTGATCCTTCCCTCCGGTATCCTGACGCGATCCGATCCATCGGACGAGATCGCGCAAGCGCTGACCCGATCATGGATTCCGCAACGCCTCGGTGGGCCAGCGTCGGACGCCGCCGGGCTGATGGACGGCCTGGCCGCTTTCTACGCCGACCGCATCCGGCTGCGCGACGGCCTGCTGCCCTACAGCGCGGCGGTAAGCACCCTGGCCATGGCCGACACACGTCGCGACGCCGGCTCGCGCGGCCTGATCCTGGCGCTGAAGTGGGACGAGGACATCCGTCGAAAGTCCGCCGGCAAGCGGGACCTGGACGACGTGGTCCTGCGCATGGCCGACCACTACCGCCGATTCCCGCCCGGACAGGGACCGGATGTGATCACAGGGTTGATCTCTGCCGCCTGGGTGACAGCCGAGATTGACCTGCGCCCGGATCTTGCGCGTTACGTCCAGGGTTCCGCCACCATCCCCCTGCCCGAGACGATGTTTGGCGGGTGTCTGGACGCCCGCGTGACGGTCTCGCCGGGGTTCGACGCCGGGTTCGACGCGGCGGGCTCCTTCGCGGCCCGGACGGTGCGCGGCGTGCGGCGGGGCGGGCCAGCCTGGAACAGCGGCCTGCGCAACGGGATGAAGCTGGAGAACTGGACGTTCAACGCGGGCGACATGAACCGCGAGATCGAGCTCAATATCCGGCCCGCGAACAAGCGTGCCAAGCCCCGGAAGGTTCGCTACTGGCCCTACGGCGATGTGGATGTGGAAACCCGCAAACTCCAGATGGCCGTTGGCCTTTCGGATGCCGCGAACGCCGCCTGCACCCGAAACATCGCGGGGCTTTAGGCCTCATTCTGCGCCGGGGGTTCCGCGCAGGCCACCGCTCGGGTTAGAACGCGACGCAAATTCGTCACCTGCCCGAACGGACCATGGCCGGACATTCCAAATTCAAGAACATCATGCACCGCAAGGGCCGCGCCGACTCGGTGCGCTCCAAGCTGTTTTCCAAGCTCTCGCGCGAGATCACCGTGGCGGCCAAGATGGGCCTGCCCGACCCCGCCATGAACGCCCGCCTGCGACTGGCCGTGAACAACGCCAAGAGCGAGTCGCTGCCCAAGGACGTCATCGACCGCGCGATCAAGAAGGCCTCGGGCGGCGACGCCGAAAGCTATGACGAGATCCGCTATGAGGGTTTCGGCCCCGGCGGCGTGGGGGTGATCGTCGAGGCGCTGACCGATAATCGCAACCGCGCGGCCGCGACCGTTCGCTCCACCTTCTCCAAGAACGGCGGCAATCTGGGAGAGACGGGCTCGGTCTCGTTCATGTGGGATCGGATCGGCCAGATCGTCTATGCGCCCACGGCAGGCAGCGAGGAGACGGTGATGGAGGCCGCCATCGAGGCCGGCGCCGACGATGTCGAGTCCGACGAGGACGGTCACACGGTGTTTGCCGCGTTCGAACTGCTGTCCGACGTGGCGTCGGCGCTGGAAGCCGCGCTGGGCCCGGCACGCTCCACCAACATCGTCTGGCGGCCCAGGGTGCTCACCCCGGTGACGGGCGATGCGGTCGCCACACTGATGAAACTGATCGAGACCCTGGAAGACGACGACGACGTCCAGCATGTCTACTCCAACGCCGATATCTCGGCCGAGGACCTGGAAAAACTGGTCGGCTGATGGCGAAGCGTCCGCGTATCAACCCCGACGATCTGGACCGGCGGGTCACCAACCTGAACCAGTACAAGAAGTCGCGCCAGCAGGCGGAGCGCAAGGCGGCGCCCAAGCCCCGCCCCGGCGGCGGCCTCATGGGCTCCAACCCCCGCGCACCGCTGATCCTGGCGATCGTGGCCGTCGTTCTGGCGGCGCTCTATGTGGTTCCGCTGTTTTTCTGAGGACGACGCGACAGCGAACCGGTTTCCACTGCGGCGTGATGCGGCCTAAGCTGAAAAAACGAGGCCAACAGAATCTCGTCAGTCGGAGGCGCTTCCATGTCACCCATCCCCAAGCGCGGCCTGGTCGCGGTCACCGGCGCGGCCGGTTTTCTCGGTGGGTGGGTGGTTCGGCAGTTGCTGGACAAGGGCTATCGCGTGCGGGCGTGCGTTCGCAATGCCGACGATGCTGCGCGCACCGGTTTCCTGCGCGCCATGCCGGGCTATGCATCCGGGCGACTGACGCTGCACAGCGCTGATCTGGATCAGGACGGCTGTTTCGACGACATCTTCAAGGGCTGCCACGGCGTCGCCCACATCTCCCACGTCAGCGGATATGAGGATCAGGCCTATATCAGCCGGGTCTGTGACCATGTGATCGCCAGCATCAACGGCTCGGGATCAGTCACCCGCGCGGTGGTCACTTCCAGCATCGCCGCGGTGATTTCCGAGGCTGATCTGGCGGAGATCGCACGCCGACCGGTGTTTTTCGAGGGCCGCTATCCTGACGAGATGAATCCCAAACGGACACCGGAACGTGGCCAGGGTTATTCCATGGCCAAGCTTGTCGCCGAACGCGCCTTTGCCGAGGCCGCCGGACTGAGCGGGACCTGGGACGCCATCACCTGCTGCCCCGGCGACAATGTCGGGCCGATCCAGTCCGCCCACCAGAAGGACATGGGACCCTGGCAACACCTGATCGAGGGCATGCTGAAGGGCGAGTTGGTCCAGACGGGCGCCTATCGGCCCTGGATGACCGTCGACGTGCGTGATGACGCGGCCTGCCACATTGCGCTTCTGGAGAGCACAGAGGTCAAGAACGGCGAGCGCTTCATCGCCTGGTCCACCGACGCGCGCAACGTCGAGGACATCTGCGCGGATATCGACCGTCTGCTGCCGGAACTGGCGCACGATACGCCGACAGTGGTCGACCCCTTCCCCGATCGCATCAAGGCGCGGGAGGCCGAGTTCCGGGGCATCTGGGCCATGGCCGACCTGCGCAACGACCGGGTCCGCGCGGTGACGGGTGTGACCTTCCGTCCGTTGGACGAGTCCATCCGCGATTGTGTGGAATCGCTGTTGTCGGTGGCCGCAGTCCCGGTGAAGCGCCGCGCCGCCGCTGCGTAGAAGGCTATCACGCGCCGCCTTGCGGTTCCCGGGGGAACCCGTGCAAAGTCGATTCGAGCATCAAGGGGACACCATATGACCATCCGTCTGTTCGCAGGCCTCGCCGCCTGCGCCGCCGCCTTAAGCCTCGCGGGAGCCGGTCAGGCGGCCCCCGGCGTCTACGTCTCCATCGTTCAGGAGACCACCATCAACGTTCCGGCAGAAACAGCCTGGGCCAAGGTCAAGGGCTATTGCGACATCGGCGCCTGGTTGAAGGCCCCCTGCGAGATCACCTCCGGCAAGGACGGTGAACTGGGCGCGCTGCGCAAGATCGCGGGCCGGGTCGAAGAGGTCATCGTGGCCGTGACGCCGATGTCCTATACCTACGCCGACATCAACCCGGCTATCCTCTATCATGGCACGGTCGAGATCCGCCCGGTGGACAAGAAAACCTCGAAACTCGTCTACAGCCTGTTCTTCGACGAAGCGTCCATCCCCGCCGAACAGCGCGCGGCCAACAAGGATCGCCGCCAGAAGATGTTCGCCGGCATAATGGCCACCATGAAGACCATCGCCGAGACGAAGTAGGCCGCTCAGGCGGGTGGCAAGCCCGCCAGAAACGCCTTCAGGTCCTGGGCTGATCGCTCGGGAATCTGTTCCATCGGGACGTGGCCAACTCCGGGGTAGGTGATCAGTTGCGCCCCGGGGATGGCGCTCGCCAGACCCCGGCTGGCTTCGGCCGGGATCACCTTGTCGGCCTCGCCGGTGATCACAAGGGTCGGCGTGGTGATCCTCGCAAATGTCGCCTTCGTGACGGGCTGCCGGGGCTGGGATTGACCGTTCAGGATCAGCTCCCTGCGGCCGGGCGCCATCGCGAGATCTACGTAGCGACTGACCAGCGCATCGGTGACGAGGGCCTCGTCTGCATAGGCCGACTTCAGGCCCCGTTCGGCGATCCCGCTCAGATCGACGCTCTTCAACACGGCGCGCCCGACGGGGTTGGCGAGCAACTTGAACGCCAGCGGAGAGCCTTCGCGCTTGCCTTCCACCGGCCAACCGGCCGCATCGACCAGCACCAGCCCCTGCAACCGATCCGGATGGACCAGCGCATAGTTCCAGGCCACCGCTCCGCCCATGGAATTGCCGCCGAGCACGAAGCGCTCGACACCCAGCCGCCGGGTCAGGGCGTCAATGATCGCGACCTGGCCCTCCGTGCTGATCCGATATCCGTCGGGCGTGCGCGTCAGGCCGTGGCCTGCCAGGTCCAGCGTGATGATCCGATACTCTGGTGACAGGCGTTCGACCCACGGCTCCCAGGCGTGCAGGGAGGCTGCAAAGCCGTGCACCAGCACGATTGTCCGACCGCTCCGCGCGCCCTGATCGCGATAGTGAACCCGCACGCCATCCGGAAGCTCCAGATAGCGCGAGGCGGTGTTGCCATAGCGGCTTTCCAGTTGCGCCCATGGCAGTTCCGGGCTGGCGCACGCACTCAGGCCCGCTACGCCCAGAAGGCACAGAAACGCAATCGCCAGACGCCGCATGGTCACACTCCGGATTGATTCCATTCTGGGTACCCTTCCGCCCGGTTCGGCAAGCGCGCAATCGTCGGTCGCCAGCGAGGCTGAGGTTTCGTCCGCGCGCCGGGCAGGCTAGAAGACAAAACAGACCCCGGGGGAACCACGCCATCATGCAGCGCCGCAAAGTCGATCGCGCCCAACGCATGCGCGCCCGTCGCATCTGGTGGGAGCGTAACGGGTCGTTTGTGCGCGGCTTCGTAACAGGTTCGGGCCTGACAGCGCTGGGTGCCTGGATTCTGCAGATGGTGCTGGCGCAATAGCGCGCGCGGCCCCGCCCCCAGGTGCAAACGACGCCGCCTACGAAGACTGGGCCAGAGCCGAGGTGGCCCACTGGCGCACGGCGATGCTGAAACCCGCGGGCGCCTTCGACCGCGCCACAAAGGGCGTTCAGGTGCGCCTCACAAAACTGATCCCGGAGCCGGTCCACGCCACCCTGACCACCGTGGTGGAGGGGCTTACCCGGACGATCCTCACCGGCGCAGACATCACCACAGGCCAGCCGTTGATCGGCGTCCCCCTGGCTGAGCGGGATCGCAGGGCCATCGCCTGCATAGACGGCTATCGAAAGACCGCCGCCGTCGAGGGCGGGGTTGCCGGCGCGGGGGGTTTCTGGCTGGCGCTGGCTGATTTTCCCGCCCTTCTGGTGCTCAAGATGAAACTGCTGTTCGACCTTTCGGCCATCTATGGTCACGAGGCGGACCGCTTCAGCGAGCGGCTTTTCATCCTGCAGCTGTTCCAGCTGGCCTTTTCCAGTGCGCAGCATCGCCCGCAGGTGTTTGCCGGGGTCGAAGGCTGGGACGGGCGTGAGCACCCTGCCGATTTCGACCACTTCGACTGGCGTACATTTCAGCAGGAATACCGCGACTACATCGACCTGGCTAAACTGGCACAGCTGATCCCGGTGGTCGGCGCACCCATCGGCGCGTTTGTAAACTGGCGGTTGCTCGAGAAACTGGGTGCGACGGCGGTGAACGGATATCGCCTGCGCGCGTTGAAGGTGTGACATGAAGCCGCCCACCGTTCCCACCCGTCTGAAAGTCGGCCTCGATGTGCCCTGGGTGACCAGCTGGTCTCAGGAAATCCAGGGCGGTGTCGGGCCATGCCCCACGGTGGATGGCCGACCGGCGGCGCTGCAGGTCTGGAAGCCCGGCATTGGCAAGCCGCTCTATTCGCGCAATCACCTTCGTCGCCAGCGCGACAGCGTCCGCGCCATGCTCTGCCCCATGTGCGGCGAGCCGACGGAGGCTGGTGATCGATGGACCCAGACCGGGCGATTTGTCGCGGTAGGCGACCTGCGGGCGCGGGGTTTCGGTCCGGCTTTGCCTGCTGATCTGGAGGATGACCGCATCGTGCTGGACGCCGGGGCCATCGCGCCCTTGCATATGCGCTGTGCGCTGGCCTCCCTCCAGCGCTGCCCGCACCTGGGCGGGATGGCGGATCGGGACCTGAAAGCCTTTCCGCCGTCCTGGGTCGTCGTGCCGCTCTATGTGAAGGCCACGCGGCAGATCACTGGCCAGCCGCTCCCCGCCGTCAGCTTCCTGCAACTGTTCGGGATCACCACCGATCGCGACGCGGGCTGGCGCGATCGCACACCCACGGTTTAGGCTGGGCCCATGTTACGTCGCACATTACTGGGCTTGACCGCCGCCTTCGCTTTCACCGCAGCCCGGGCCCAGACGCCTGAGCTCTCACCTGCGCCTGAACCCACGCCCGCCGCCCCGGTCAAGAAACCCTACCCAAGGGTCAAGCTGGAAACCGCGCAAGGCGTGATCGTGATCGAGCTCTACCCCGACAAGGCCCCGATCACTTCGGCCAACTATCTGAGGTATGTTGATCGCGGGCTGTTCAACGGGGCGACCTTCTATCGGGCGTCACGACCGCCGGGCTACACGGCCACCGACTATGGCAGCATTCAGGGCGGCTTGCAGAACGACCCGAAGAAAGTGCTGCCGCCGATTGCCCACGAGTCCACCCTCAAGACCGGACTGAAGCATGGCGAGGGCACGATCTCCATGGGCCGCCACGCGCCGGGCACCGCCCAGTCCGACTGGTTCATTTGCCTGGGCGACATGAGCTATCTGGACGCTGATCCGAAGAACCCGAAGAACCCCGGGTTCGCCGCCTTCGGGACGGTGGTCGAAGGTCTGGATGTGGTCCGCAAGATCATCGCCCTGCCGGTCGATCCCAACCGGGGCGAAGGCGCCATGAAGGGCGAAATGCTGAAACAGCCGGTCCGCATCCTCAAAGTCAGCCGGGTACCATCCACGGCTCCCGCCCCTCCAGCTGCGAGCGCGCCCGCATGACCGACCCCGTCGCAACCCCGGAAGACGGCTGGAAGCATACCGGCGTCCGCGTCGTCCCCGGCGATCAACTCGATCCCGCCGCGGCTGCCACACCCGGCATGGATCGCGCGGTGGCTATAGATCGGGCCCGCATGGGCGCCCAGAAACTGTGGGCCGGGACCGTCCACATCCACGCCAACGCCAAGACCGGCGCGCACCATCATGGCCCGCTGGAAAGCGTGATCTATGTGGTTTCGGGCCGCGCGCGCATGCGCTGGGGCGAAAGCCTGGAGTTCACCGCCGAGGCGGGGCCCGGTGACTTTATCTATGTGCCGCCCTATGTGCCGCATCAGGAAATCAACGCCTCGACGGATGAGGTGCTGTCCTGCGTGCTGGTCCGCAGTGATTCCGATGCGGTGGTGGTGAATCTGGATATCGAGCCCGCCGAGGCGCCCGAGGGCGTCGCCTGGATTGATCCGATCCATCGGTCATGACGATCACACGCGGGACGGCGATCCCGGGGAAGCCGCCGAACAATCTGGTGGGTGTGGCCCTGCTTGTGGCCTTTCTCGGCCAAGGCGCTGCGCTGGCCATGAGCCCGGGCCCGGGCGGCCCGCTCACGTTCGGCTTCGTCCTTGTCGGCTGGGTTCTGGCCGTGATGGCGCACGAATTCGCCCACGCCTTTGTGGCCTATATGGCCGGCGACACCACCGTAAAGGCCAAGGGCTACCTGGCTTTTGATCCCCGGCGATATGGCGACCTGGGCACCAGTCTGGTGATCCCGCTGCTGGCGCTGGCGCTGGGCGGCATCGGCTTTCCGGGCGGGGCGGTCTATCTGCGTAACGATCTGATGCGCAGCCGGACCTGGCGCGCGGCGGCTTCGCTTGCGGGACCGGCGGCGACGCTGATCGTCCTGCTGGCGCTGGCGACGATGCTGGCGCTCTGGCCGGGTGCGACGCGAGGCCCGCTGTTCGAGGCGCTGGCCATGCTGGCCTTCCTGCAGGCCATGGCCCTGGTGCTCAACCTGCTGCCGGTTCCAGGCCTCGACGGCTTCAACGCCCTGAGGCCGTTTCTGCCGGCGGCGTGGACGCCCGTGATCAGCAAGCTCGAGGGCGTGGCGATGCTGATCCTGCTGGGGGCGCTGTTCTTCGTGCCGGTGATCGGAAACCTGCTGTTTGGCGCCACGGCGGACCTGACCTCTGCGCTCGGGGTGCCCCGCAGCGCCATCGGCGCCGGCTGGGATGCGTTTCACTTCTGGAAGGGGTGAGGCGCGCCTGAACCCTTCGTGGCCTGGAGCGAAGAGTCGCCTCTGGAGAGCGCTACGGCGGGAGCCCGGCGAGTTCCGAAGGCCAGCGCGCAAAGGCATATGATCTTGAGCACGGGCGACGGGCCCGGTAGCCTCATACTCTGATCAGGAACCGGATACCGCATGAAAGGTATTGTCCATCTGGCTACGGCCGTCGGCATCTGGTTGGCGATCTGTGTGCTGTCGATCGGATTTGGCCTGATCCCGCTGGCGATCTGGATCCTTTTGGTTTTTCTGGGGTCAGAGGGCCGTGCGAGCCGGGCGGTAGCGCAAATGGAGCGCACCCTGATGGCGGGCGAAACTCTGGTCGCCGCCACGCCGCAGCACCGGGTCTTCGCCCTGTTCAAGCGCCGCGCCGTGCTGGCGATCACCTCCAGCCGGGTCCTGATGGTCCAGCGCGGGCTGATCGGCGGATTCAGGATGATCGATATGCAGTGGAAGGACCTGAAAGACGTACGCCTGGAGCAGAACGTCCTGGAACAGCTCTGCGGCGCCAACCTGAGCTTCGATCATCTCGTCCAGCCCGCGATGGGCGTCGCCGTTGATGGCGTGCCCCTGGAAACTGCGACGGCGATGTACGCTCGCGCCCAGTCCGAGGAACAGGCCTGGGAGGAAAAACGCCGCATCCGGGGGCTGGAGGAGATGCGCGCCCAGGCCGGCGGCATCACCGTAGGGGCTTCTGTTGACGGCAGCGGCGGCGCAGAGCGCATCGTCGATGACATCCAGCGCGCCAAGGCCCTGCTGGACAGCGGCGCCATCAGCGACAGCGAGTTTCAGGAAATGAAGGCCAAGATTCTGGGGCGCGCTTGACCCTACAAGCCCGCCTGAAAGCCCTGACGGTCGCGGCGCTCCTGCCCTTCGCGGCCCATGCCGCCG
The DNA here is from genome assembly GCF_044372605.1 of Phenylobacterium sp. Taxonomy (GTDB): domain Bacteria; phylum Pseudomonadota; class Alphaproteobacteria; order Caulobacterales; family Caulobacteraceae; genus Phenylobacterium. The sequence continues at coordinate 18,028 of NZ_JBILRO010000008.1, read as the reverse complement.
CGCCCCCCGCGCCCGTCACCCAGACCCTGACCTGCCCGGTCGGCGGCGAGCGCTTTCCATTCACCTCCTTGTCCGCCTACGCGACCTGGGGCCAGCGGCCGGATGGCAAGCCCTATGGGTCGTGGGTATTTCCGGCGCCGCTGCCGGAATGTCCGGACAATGGCCTGGTGATGTATCGAGACTTCAGCCGGGATGAGCGCGGGCGACTGCCGGCGATCCTGGCTGACCCCGGTTTCGTCGCGCTCCGCGAAGGTCAGGGAACCTGGTACCGCGCCGCCTATCTCGAACACGCTCTGCAGCCGCGTTCGCCGGTGACGGCCTGGCTGCTGCTGAACGCCACCTGGGAGGCGCAGGACGGCTCCCTGCGCAAGGCGCGCTATCAGGACGAGTTTGTTGACGCCGTGCAGGTGCTGGGCGGCGAGGCGGCGCCGATCGAAGCCTTCGCCCTCAGGGTCCGCGCCGCCAATGCGCTGCGCGAGCTGGGCCGGTTCGAGGAGGCCAGGGTCGCCCTGGCCGCCCTGCCTGGAGACACGCTGGCCAGTGATCCTGCCGCCCCGCAGTGGGGGACGTTTCTCGACGGGCTGGCCCGCGCCATCGCCCGGGGCGACCGCTCGCCTGAACCGCTGGATCTGATCCCTCGCCAGGTCGCCGCCGCCTACTGCCTGGGCGGGGTCAGCGCCCCGCCCCGCAGTGATCCTGAATGCAGCACGCCGGACATGACACAGGCGATGAAGGCCGTCCGCGACGCGCGCGGCGCCCACGCGGCGCATTAGGCTCACTTTTCCGAAAGCATTTCATGGCGTCATCCGGCATCTTGTCGGGAACAGACGATGAACACACCGATTCGCATCCTTGGACTGGACCCGGGCCTGCGCCGCACCGGCTGGGGCGTGATCGACTGCGCCGGCGCGCGGATCAGCCACGTGGCCCACGGGGTGATCGCGCCGAAGGACACCCTGCCCTTCGCCGAGCGCCTGCTGTGCCTGTTCACGGAGATCGAGGCGGTGCTGACCACCTGGGCGCCCCACGAGGCAGCGGTGGAGGAGACCTTCATGAACTCCAACGCCCAGTCAGCGCTGAAACTGGGCCACGCCCGCGCCATGGCCATGATCGTGCCGGCCCGCGCGGGACTGCCGGTGGCAGAATACGCCGCCACCGTGGTCAAGAAGGCCGTCGTCGGCACCGGCGGCGCCGACAAGGCCCAGGTGGGCTGGATGATCGCCCGCCTTCTGCCCACCGCCGGCAAGACCGCCAGCGACGCCGCCGACGCCCTGGCCGTCGCCATCGCCCACGCCCACGCGCGCACGGCGCGGCGCGTAGCCTAGAAGTCGGTCGACAGCGTGAACTGCACTGTCCGTCGGGGCCCGGGCCGGAAGGTGGCCGGCGTGTTGGTCGTCGTGGTGATGGTGCCCAGATAGTCCTTGTCGAACAGGTTATCGATGTTGACCCGCGCCTTCACCTGCTTGAGCGGGCCCACGGCGAAACCGTCGCCCAGGTCCAGATAGGCGTTGATGATGGTGTAGCCGTCGGTACTCTCCGAATTGACGAAGTTGGTGAAGCGCTTGGCCACGTGACGAGCTGAGACGTTGATCACCGCACCCGGGACCGGCTCGAGCGTCACCCCGCCCTGGACCAGCCATTTGGGAAAGTCAGGCACGACCTTGCCCGTCAGGGCGAAGGTGGCGAAGCCATCTTTGAACTCTACCGAATTGTACGACAGGTTGGTATTGAAATAGACCTTCCCGTCCAGGATCGCCGGCTTCCACTGGCCGCTGAACTCCGCTCCGTGGGCCTCCACCGCACCGACGTTCTGGAAGAACGTCTCGGTGGTGGTGCTGCCGGGCACGGGTGACGCGAACGACTGCAGGCGGTTGTCGAACTTGGTGAAATAGCCCACCAGGGCGGCGTTGAAGGTCGGCCGGTTGGTGCGTACGCCGATCTCGTAGTTCTTGGCCCTTTCCGCATCAGGTCCGGGCGCCAGTGGGCTGGCAAGCGCGAAGATGTCGTCGGCGCCCTGCGGCAGAGCCATGTTCTCGGAATAGGACGCAAAGATCTGGTCGCGGTCGGTGACCGACCACACTGCGCCCACCTGCGGCAGGAACCAGTCCTTCCAGTTGTCCTTGATGGTCGGCGTGCGGCGATTGATGAAGTCGGCCGGGTTCCGGAAGCCCGCGATCTCGTAGTTGATGTCGAGGCCCTTGAAGCCGACATCCACTTTCAGGCGGTCATCCAGCAGGCTGATGGTGTCCTTGATGAAGATCTGCACCGTCTTGCGGGTAGAGTTGAAGTTGCGCTGCAGGTGGACAGGCTCGTTCAGCAGCGGCCGGCCGTCGGGGTTGCCGTTCTCGACATTGTAGCGTTGCTGGGTGCGGTGATAGCTGTCGTCCTCGTACCAGGCGCCGGCCTGCACGGCGTGCACTCCGAAGGTCCAGTCGGCGCGGCCGTTGACGCCCTTGCGCGTGCCATCGACAGTGGACAGGCCGTACTGGATACCCTTGGGCGCAGTTAGACCAGCCACGATCAGCCGCTCGGCGTTGTAGTTGGCAAGCGAGGTAGCGTAGGCCTCCGGCGAGACGCCGTAGCCCTTCTTGTCCTCATAGTAGCCGGTGACCGTGACAGCGACAGCGTCGCCGATCGGGGTTGCCAGTGTCAGGCCGTACAGGTGGTCCTGGCGGCTGTTCACGGCGAACTTGTAGTACTGGTTGTAGTTGGTGTTGGAGTAGGGGACTCCCGCTGCGGTTATCGGCAGCGAAGTGGCCGTGGCGGCCGAGCCCAGCGGGCCCGGAGTGGGCACATAGCCAATGTAGGCGAAGCTGCGCCCGCTACGGCCGAAGATGTCGCCCGCCTTACCCAGGTATTGCGCCTTGGTGATCGAGGGGCTGTCGTAGTCGAAGTACTTGTTGTGCGTGGTCTGGAAGGTCAGCGAGGCCTCGTTGGCAAAGCGGTAGCGTATCTGCCCTTCGTAGTGATCGCGGTCGATGGTGCCCGGGCCGCGCCACAGTTCGCCCGAGGTGGTGGAGTAGCTACCAAAGGCGGAGAAGCCCGCATGCTCGCCCGTGTCGACGCGGACGAAGCCGCGCAGCAGTTCATCGCTGCCGCGGCTATAGCTGACCTTGCCGCCGAATTCCTCCGCCGGCCCTCGGGTGATGTAGCTGACGATCGGCCCCAGCGAGGCGTAGCTGGACAGCGAAACGTCGCCCGATCCGGCCGATGCAGTCACCCGCGCCAGGTTCTCGTTGTCCACATAACGATAGATCGGGCTGCCGCCGAACTGGTCGGACCGGCCCATGGGGATGTTGTCCAGCAGGAATCCGATCTGGCGGAAGGTGAAGGCGCGCACCGAGACCGAATTGCCGAACTCGTACATGCCCAGCGCGTCATTGGCCTGGACGTTGAAGCCCGGCAGGCTCTCCAGCATCTTCAGGCCGGTGATCCCGGCCGGCGCCGACAGCAGCGCTTCGCTGGTGATGGAAACCGTCGCCGTCACCCTGTCCGTTCCAATGGCCACCGTCGCCTCAGACACCCGCGAGCCGGTCACCACCAGTTCTTCAACCTCGGCCGGTACGGGAACTTCGGCGGATAGTGCGGGGTTCGCCAACATGGCTCCGCCCAACAACACGAGTTTCAGGACGCGGTGCGTGCGCAAGAGTCGACGTGCATGGTTCATGGAGCCCCCGATGTCTGTCATCAATTCGACATCAGCCTGTCGCGCCCGGGCGCATCGGGCCACCGGGAACCCTGCCGAAGACATCGCGACCGGTCAGATGCCCAAGCGCGCGACGTATCTACGCGCCGATGCCCAATCGCTAGTCGTGGTCGACGATCTGGCGGCTACTTCGACGTCTCGACGGCACCGTCGAGCCGTGACCACTCTTCAAAGGAGCCATCGTAGAGCAAGACCTTCAGGCCAAGCGTCCTGGCCGCGAAGATCGTCGCCGTCGCCTGCTGACCCACATGGCAGTAGGCCACCACCGTATCGCCGGATTTCACGCCTGCCGCCTTGAACTTTGCGGCGATCTCATCGGCCGCCGCGAGCTTGAAGTCAGGCGTGGTCACCGCGGTGAAGGGTACGCTCGCAGCGCCTGCAATATGACCCGACTTGTGCGGTTTCGAAGGCATGCCGCCGGCCCGCGCCCCGGAATAGAAGTCGGGGGCTCGCGCATCGACGACAACATAGCCGGGCTTGCCGGTGTGCTCACGTACGAAGGCCGCATCGACCACCAGCGGGCGCATCTTCAACGCCGAGAGCTTGCCGGGTGTGATGACCGACGCCTCGGTCGAGGCCTTGCCGCCGCTGGCCGTCCAGGCGCTCATGCCGCCCTCCAGCAGGAAGGTGCGCTGGCCAAGGCCCGCGGCATCCAGGGTAAAAACCACCCGCGTGGCCGACTGAATGCCCTCTCGCGTGGGATAGACCACGATCTTCGACGTGTCCGAGACGCCAAACGCCGCGAGCCGCGCCCGCAACGCCTCCGGCTCCGGCATCTGCAGGATCAGGGGCTCCGGACCGGTGGACGGCGCCGCGATGTCAGACAGCATCAACAGCCGGGCGCCGGGTATATGCCCGGCCTGATACCCCGGCCTGTCGCCCACCTGCAGGATCACCAGGTCCGGGTCGCTCAACCGCTTCGCCACCCAGGCCGGGCTTACGACCAGCCGGTCACGGGCCGATTCGGCCCAGGCGGGTTGCGCCAACATCAACAACAACAGTGCCAGAACGACGCGCATGGGGTGGTCTCCGGTTTCGACGCGGATGCTAGGTCCCCCAAAGCCGTATGACCAGACGGTAGAGGCGGGTCCATTTTTCGATTTCACGGTATCCGGAGTTGGATAATACCCCTAGCGCTAGGCCACGCCACATGATCCAGTGCTGCCGGGGGATGTGGAATCGTGAACGCGGCGTAGCCGCAGGATGACATTCTCATGGCTGAAAGCCCGGACGCTCAAAACCCCTCGTCCGTCCCAGGCCCGCCGCCGCCCTCGCTCTGGACAAAACTGGCCTACGGCTTTGGCGCCGGCGTGAGCGGCGTCAAGGACAACGGCTTCGCCTATTTCCTTCTGCTCTTCTACAGTCAGGTCGTCGGGCTTGACGCCCGCCTCGTAGGTCTCGCCCTGACCATCGCCCTGATGATGGACGCCATCATCGACCCGGTGGTGGGCTACTGGTCCGACAATTTCCGCTCACGCTGGGGGCGACGGCACCCTTTCATGTACTTCGCCGCCCTTCCGCTCAGCAGCATCTACTTCCTGCTCTGGAGCCCGCCCGTAGGGTGGTCCGATCTGGCTACATTCTGGTACCTGCTGGGACTGGCCGTGGTGATCCGCATGACCGTTTCCATCTACGAGATCCCCAGCACCGCGCTCGCCCCGGAACTCACCCCGGACTACGACCAGCGCAGCTCGCTGCTTTCCTTCCGCTCGTTCTTCGGCTGGACAGTCGGCAACACCATGTCGGTGCTGATGTTCGCCGTCCTGTTCCCGATGTTCGTCACCGCCGACATCAAGAACGGCCAATTCAACCGCGAGGCCTATCAGGTCTACGGGATCATCGGATCGGTGATCATGTTTGTGGGCATCATGGGCTCGGCGCTGGGCACCCATTCGCGCATCCCGCACCTGAAAGCGCCGCCGCCCAAGCGAGACCTGAGCCTCGCGAAGATCTTCAAGGAGATCTTCGAGACCCTGTCGAACCGTTCCTTTATCGCGCTCTTCGCCGCCGCCGCCTTCGGCTCGGTGGCTGCAGGCCTGTCCGCTGCGCTCAGCTTCTACTTTTTCAACTATTTCTGGCAGTTCAGCTCCCAGCAGAGCGGCCTGATCACGACGGGCGTATTCGGTTCTGCAATCATTGGCGCCGTCCTGGCGCCCATCGTCAGCCGCACCATCGGCAAGAAGCGGGGCGCGATCATCATCGGCCTGATCGCTTTCCTGGGCTCGCCTATGCCCATCGTCCTGCGTCTGCTGGGTATCCTGCCTGACAACGGCGATCCCTTCGTCTTCTGGTTCGTCTTCACCGCGACCCTGATCGACGTCGGCCTGATCATCTGCTTCCAGATCCTTTCGGCCTCGATGATGGCTGATCTTGTGGAGCAGTCGGAGATCAAGACCGGGCGTCGTTCAGAGGGCGTGTTCTTCGCCGCCATCGCCTTCATCCGGCAGATGGTCAATGGCCTGGGACTGATCACTGCGACCTTTGTGCTCACTGTGGCCGGCGTCCAGGCGGGCGCCGACCCCACACAGGTCTCTGAAGATACGATCTGGCGGATGGGCGCCTACTATGTGCCGACGATCCTGGCGCTCTGGATGACGATGATCGCCATCATGAGCGGCTATCGGATCACGCGGGAAGGCCACGAGGAGAACCTTCGCACCCTGGCCCGCACGCGGGCGGCCGAGTAGAGCCACGGCTCGGACGTTTCCCCGGACTCCCGGCTGCGGTACCTCTGGTGAACACATGCCGAACGTGATTCGCCCCATCCGCACCCCGGAGCGCCCTGCATGATCGGGCGCCTGCGCGGGATCGTGGCCGAGGTGTCGGAGGAAGACGCCCTGATCGACGTCATGGGCGTGGGCTATGTGGTCCGCTGCGGCAGCCGCACCCTGGGCCGTCTGCCGCCGGTGGGCGACGAGGCGCTGCTGCATGTGGAGAGCCAGTTCGGCGAACAGACCGGCCTGACCCTCTACGGATTTCTTGCGCGGGAGGACCGTCGCGCCTTCGTGCTGTTGCGCACCATCCAGGGGGTAGGCCCCAAGGCGGCGCTGGCGGTGCTGGATGTGCTTCCGCCGGCCGAACTGGCCCAGGCCGTGGCTCGGGACGACAAGGCGCTGGTGGCGCGCGCACAGGGCGTTGGTCCCAAGCTGGCGCAGCGCATTGTCACGGAACTCAAGGATAAGCCGATTACAGATGGTCCGGTGGCCGCCTTCCACGGACAGATCACAGCGCCAGCGCCGCCGAAACCCACGGCGGTGGGCGAAGCTGTGGCCGCCCTGCTGGGCCTGGGCGTGGCCGAGGCCGCCGCACGCCGCGTAGTCGAGACCGCCGCCATACGCCTGGGCGACGGCGTCGAGGCGCCGGCCCTGATCAAGGCCGCCCTTCAGGAACTGGGGCGATGACCCGCCTGGTCTCGGGCGAGCCCGCCGCCTTCGAGCCCGCTGACAAGGCGCTCCGGCCCCAGACCATGGCCGAGTTCGTTGGGCAGAAGCAGGCCAAGGGCAATCTCTCTGTCTTCATCGAGGCGGCGAAAAACCGTGGCGAAGCGCTGGATCACGTGCTGCTGTTCGGACCGCCCGGCCTTGGCAAGACCACCCTGGCCCAGATCGTCGCCCGGGAACTGGGGGTGAACTTTCGCGCCACGTCGGGGCCCGTGCTGGCCAAGGCGGGGGATCTCGCCGCGATCCTCACCAACCTCGAACCTCGCGACGTGCTGTTCATCGACGAGATCCACCGCCTCCCGGCCAACGTCGAGGAAATCCTCTATCCGGCAATGGAAGATCACGTGCTGGATCTGGTGATCGGCGAGGGGCCCTCGGCGCGGTCGATCCGCATCGATCTGGCGCCCTTCACGCTTGTCGCGGCTACGACGCGGGCCGGGCTCCTGGCGACCCCCCTCAGGGACCGCTTCGGCATTCCGATCCGGCTGGAGTTCTATACCCACGACGAGCTGCAACAGGTGTTGATGAGCGCTGCCGTGAAGATGGGAACGGCGCTAGCCGCAGACGGCGCCGCCGAGATCGCCACCCGCGCCCGGGGAACGCCGCGGGTCGCCGGTCGCCTGCTGCGCCGGGTGCGCGACTTCGCCGCCTCGGACGGCGTGGCGGTCATCGGACGCGCCGCCGCCGCCTCGGCCCTGGCCCGGCTGGACGTGGACGAGCATGGCCTGGACGCCCTGGACCGCCGTTACCTGCGCGCGCTGATCGAAAACTATGCCGGCGGCCCAGCTGGGGTCGAGACCCTGGCCTACGCCATCGCCGAGGCGAAGGATGCGGTGGAGGATGTGATCGAGCCCTTCCTGCTGCAACAGGGCTTCCTGCAGCGCACCCCGCGTGGCCGCATGGCCACCGCCCGCGCCTACGCCCACCTGGGCCTGGCCGCGCCTCCGGCCTCCGCCGCCCCACCTGCCACGGACCTGTTCGAATGAGCGACCCCTCATCAGGCTGGATGGAAGGGCGCGAACACGTCCTGCCAGTACGCATCTACTACGAGGACACCGATTTCACCGGCGTGGTCTATCACGCCAACTACCTGCGCTATTTCGAACGCGGGCGGAGCGATTTCCTGAGGCTGGTCGGCGTCAGTCACCAGTCGCTGCTGGCGCTGGACCCCCCGGCCGCCTTCACGCTCACGCGGGTGGAGGTCGACTATAAGCGCGCCGCGAGGGTGGATGATGCGCTGATCGTTCGGACAACCATCGACGTGCTCAAGGGCCCCCGGATGCTGTTCGCGCAGCGTATCCTGCGGGGCGACGATCTGATTGCACAGGCCCAGCTCCACGCCGCCTGTATCGATCCGGCCGGACGCGCACGCCGCCCGCCCGCAGCGCTGATCGAGGCCATGAGCCCCTGGCTCGCGCCTTAAGTTCGCCACTGACACGCTTCAATCTCAACGCTCGATTCGCAGGAGACGCCATGACCCCGGCCGCCGCCCTCACCCCCGAGAGCTTCGACCTCATCAGCCTGTTCGTCCGCGCCGACTGGGTGGTGAAGCTGGTGATGATCGGCCTGGCGGCCGCCTCCCTCTGGTCGTGGACCATCATTCTGGAAAAGCTGTTCCGGTTTCACGCGCTCAATCGCGACGCCAACGCCTTCGAGGATGCCGTAGCCTCCGGTCGCAGTCTCGAGGATGTCGCCGCCGACGCCGGCGACCAGCCGGTCCAGGCCCTGCCGCGCATGCTTCAGGCGGCGCTGAAGGAGTGGCGCGATGGCCGTGGGCGCGGCGGCGCCACCGAGGGTCAGCTTGCCTTTCTGGTCCAGAGGATCGACCGCACGCTCGACACCATCATCGCCCGTGAGAGTGCGCGGGTGGAAACCGGCCTGGGGGGCCTGGCCATCGTCGCCACGGCTTCGCCCTTCGTCGGGCTGTTCGGCACCGTCTGGGGGATCATGCAGTCCTTCCAGGCGATCGCCATCCAGAAGAACACGTCGCTGGCGATCGTCGCGCCCTCGATCGCCGAAGCTCTGTTCGCCACCGCCATCGGGCTGGTCGCCGCCATCCCGGCCTACATCTTCTACAACGCCTTCTCGACAAGCGCAGCCAAGTACGCCGGACGTCTCGAAGGCTTTGCCGACGATCTCTCCACCGCAATCCAGCGTCGCCTGTCGGAACGGGCCTGACCCATGGCGCTGTCGGCACATGACGCGTTTGCTGCGGGCGGCGGACGCCGCCGCCGCCGGGGTCGCGCCCGGCGCGGCGCGCTCAGCGAGATCAATGTCACGCCGCTGGTCGACGTTATGCTGGTGCTGCTGATCATCTTCATGATCTCCGCGCCGCTGCTGACCGCAGGCGTTCCCGTGGAGCTGCCCAAGACCGAGGCCGGCGCCATGCAGGACGTGCCGGACCCGATCACGGTCTCGATCCGCGCGGACGGACGGATCTATATCGCCGAGGCGGAAGTGCCCTTCGCCAACCTCTCGCCCCGACTGAAGGCCATGGCCGACGACACTACCCGGCCGATCTATGTGCGCGCCGACGCCTCGGCCTCCTACGGAACCGTGGCCCAGGTGATGGCCTCCCTGTCCACCTCGGGCTTCAGCGCCATCAACCTGATCACCGAGACCGGCGGGCCGTCCTCCGGTGGCGACCGGGATGAGGCGATCCCGTGACCGCGCAGGCCGCCCGACGTATCGAGATCAGCCCCGCAGCCGTCGGGTCGCTGGCTCTGCACGTCGGCGTGGCCGCAGCCTTCATGATCTCGTGGGGCAATCGCGACTTGAAGGTGGGCGCCATTGTTCCGGTGACCATCGTCTCGAACGCGCCCGATGTGGACACCCGACCGGCGGAACAGGGCCCCGAAACCCTGTCGGCGATGACCGCCGATCCGGTGGCCGACGCGCCGCCCGAACCGGTTCCACCGCCGCCTCTGCCCGCGCCGTCGATGCCGCCGACCAAGGCGGCAAAACCGGCCGAGAAAGCGCCCACGCCAACGACGAAGCCCGCCACCCGACCCGCCGAGAAGGCCTTCGATCTGGACTCGCTGGAAGCCAGCCTGACCCGGCCCGCCCGCAATACGCCACAGCGTCCCTCCTCCGCCGCCAAGGGACCTGCCAGACCCGAAACCGCCCCCATCGCCCGCCAGACTGTGGGGTCCGGGCTGGCCGCCGGCGCCGCCGTTGCCGGCATGACCGAGGAACTCCAGCGCCGCTGGAACCCCAACTGCGACGTCGAGGGCGGGCGTGATGTCGTCGTTCGGGTCACCTTCCAGCTGGGAGCGACCGGGCAGGTGGTAGGCGAGGTGGTCCCCCAGATCCAGGGCGCCCGCTCCCCCGTGGCAACCGCCGGCGCCGAACGCGCCGTCCGCGCGGTCTATGCGGCCGCGCCCTTCCGGGGCCTGCCGCGCGAGTTCTATGGCGACAGGGTCGCTGTCAATTTCAACGCCCGAGAGGCCTGCCGATGACCCGCTCCCTTCGCAGCTTTTCAGCGCCCGTCATGGCCATGGTTCTGCTGGGATTGCTCGCCGTGTTCCTGGCCGCACCCGCCCGCGCCGAAATCGAGGTCAACGTCAACCGCGGCGATGTCCAGCCCTTGCCGGTGGCGGTTCCAGCGTTCGGCGGGACCCAGGGCGCCGATATCGCTCAGGTGATCGCAGCCAACCTGCAGCGCTCGGGCCTGTTCCGGCCACTCGACCCCGCCAGCTTCGTTGAAAAAAACCTGACCGCTGCAGTCCAGCCCCGCTTCGGCGACTGGAAAACCATCAACGCCCAGGCCCTGGTCAACGGACAGGTGACCGTCGAGGGTGGCAAGCTGCGCGTGGACTTCCGCATGTGGGACGTTTTCGCCGAACAACAGATGCTGGGCCTGCAGTTCACTTCCAGCCCGGAGAACTGGCGGCGCGTGGCGCACAAGATTTCCGATGCGGTCTATGAGCGGCTGACCGGCGAGAAGGGCTACTTCGACACCCGCGTGGTGTTCGTGGCCGAGAGCGGCGGACGGGCCAAGGTGATCAAGCGCCTGGCGATCATGGATCAGGACGGCGCCAATCCCAGTTACCTCACCAGCGGCGACAGCATCGTCATGACCCCCAGGTTCTCCAGCAACAGCCAGGAGATCACCTTTATGTCGCTGCGCCCGGACAGCTCTTCGATCTTCCTGTTCAATCTGGAAACGGCCCGGCGTGAAAGCCTGGGCGCCTTTCCCGGCATGGTGTTCGCGCCCCGGTTCTCGCCCGACGGCGGCAAGGTCGCGTTCTCGGTCGAACGGGGGGGCAATAGCGACATCTTCGTGATGAACCTTTCCAGCCGCACCTCCACCCGCCTCACCTCCGACCCCTCGATCGACACCTCGGCCTCTTTCTCACCGGATGGCGCGCGGATCGTGTTCAATTCGGATCGCGGGGGCTCGCCTCAGCTCTATCTGATGGGCGCGGACGGCTCGGGCCAACGGCGGATCTCGGGCGGCGGCGGGCACTATACGACTCCGGTCTGGAGTCCGACCGGGGAGTTCATAGCCTTCACCAAACAGACCGGCGGCGAGTTCCATATCGGAGTGATGCGCCCGGATGGATCAGATGAGCGCCTGCTCACCTCCAGCTATCTCGATGAAGGCCCCACCTGGGCGCCGAATGGCCGGGTGCTGATGTTCTCGCGTGAAACGCCAGGCGGGCCGCCCAAGCTCTGGACGGTCGACGTGACGGGTCGGGTTCTGCAGCCGATGCCCTATCCGGGGGCAGGGTCAGACCCCGCGTGGTCACCATTGCTCAACTAGTCTTGCGCCAGAACCGGCACCATGGATTCTGATCCCTATATACAACCCGAACCCGAGGAGATGCAGATGATGCGAAGTGTAAACGGCAGCACCCTACTCAGGCTGGCGCTTGTGGGCGCCGCCGCTGCGTCCCTGGCGGCCTGTCAGACCAAACCAAAGCCGACCCCCACCCAGGCGCCGCCCCCGGCCCAGCCCCAGGCGCCGCCGCGCACAGAGCTTCCGCCTGCTGCGCCGGTCACCCAGACGCCGACCGGCGCGCTGCCCGGATCGACCGAAGACTTTGTCGTCAATGTCGGCGACCGCGTCTATTTCGACACCGACAGCCACGATGTCCGCGCCGACGCCACGCCGTTGCTGGACGCCCAGTCGGCCTGGCTTCGCCGCTATGGCGCGGTCAAGGTGCGGATCGAGGGTAACGCCGATGAGCGCGGCACCCGGGAATACAATCTGGCGCTTGGCGCCCGCCGCGCCAATTCGGTCCGCGACTATCTGGTCGAAAAAGGTGTGACGGCGGACCGGATCTCGACCATCTCGTTCGGCAAGGAACAGCCCATCGACGCTGGATCCGGCGAGGCGTCCTGGGACAAGAACCGCAACGCCCGCACGGCCGTCGTCTCCGGCGCCCGGTAGGACGTGCGCGCGCACCGCTCCCTTTTGGCCCTGCTAGCCATGACTGTCCTGGCAAGCGCCGGGCCGGTCTGGTCGCAGACGCCGATGGAGGATCCTCTCGACGCCCGCGACGCCAAGCGGGTGGAGCGGATGGAAAAGGTGGTGCGCGAACTCCGGTCCATCGTCTTCCAGCTGCGCGACACCGGCAAGCCGGTGGTCGTGCAGCCGGCGGACACCGACGCCCGGATGGGCGAAATGGCTGTCCGGCTGATTGATCTCGAGCAGACCCTGCGCAGTCTCAACGGATCATTCGAAAGCGTCACCCGCGACGCCGATCAGGCGCGCCGGGAAAACATCGCCTTGAAGCGCGACGTGCAGTCGCTCACCGAGCGTCTGGCCGCGCTGGAGCAGAAGCTCGCCGAGATCAACGCGCCGCCGCCCGAACCCGACGCCCCGCCTCAGGCGGCTGCGCCCGGTGATCCGGCCAGGGATTTCGCTCAGGCCCGCCAACTGATGCTGGCCGGCGACTACGACGCCGCCGAGGCCGCCTTCGCCGGGTTTGTGGAAACCTGGCCCGACGCCTCGCGCACGCCCGAGGCCCGCTACTGGCTGGGCAAGACCCTGACTGTCCGCGCCGCCCACGCCGACGCGGCCAAGGCCTATATCGGCGCTATCCGCGGCTGGCCGCAGACCCCCTGGGCGCCCGACGCAGTGGTTGAACTGTCCAGATCCCTCGTCGCGCTCAAGAAGCCGGCGGATGCCTGTCAGACCCTGGCGGAATTCACGCGTCGTTACCCCAAGCCTCCGGCGAACGTCGCCAGCCGCGCAGCCGCCACACGCACCCAGGCGAAGTGCGCGGCCTAGAGGCGGTCGTCCGCACGGTCCTGGGCCGGCGGCTGCTGAGGGACGCCACCCAACCCATCGCCGTTGGCCTGTCAGGCGGCGGCGATTCTGTCGCGCTCACCCTGATGATCCATGACTGGGCGCGAGAGGCGGCGCGGCCCGTGGTTGTTCTGTCGGTGGATCACGGGTTGCAGCCCGAGGCCGCGGGCTGGACCGCCGCCTGCGCGGAGCTCGCCGCGACCCTCGGCCACGGATTTCGCGCGCTGACCTGGACCGGCGACAAGCCTGCCACCGGCCTGCCCGCCGCCGCGCGGGCGGCGCGCCACCGCCTGCTGGCCGAGGCTGCACGAGAAGCCGGAGCCTCCGTGCTGTTGCTGGGCCATACCGGGGATGACCGGCTGGAAGCTGACGCCATGCGGCGCGCCGGATCCACCACGCCTGATCCTCGCGAATGGGCGCCGTCGCCCGCCTGGCCTGAGGGACGAGGGCTGTTCCTGCTGCGCCCCCTGCTGGATGTACGCCGCGCGGATCTGCGCGCTTGGCTGACTGCACGGGGGCAGCCCTGGATCGACGATCCGGCGAACGCTGACCTGCGCTACGCCCGCCCCCGCGCCCGGCGGGAGATCCTGGTCGGCGACCCTTCGGGTCGTATCACAGACGCGCCGCTGGTCCTGGCCAGCCGGGCCACCCATCAGGCCGGTATGATCACGATCCCCCGCCAGGAACTACGGAACGCCTCGGCGTCGGACCTTCAACGGCTTGTCGCCATGGCCTGCGTGTGCGCCGGCGGTGGCGCCCGCCGGCCGGCCACCGCCAGGATTGAACGCGTCGCTGAAGCGCTGCGCGGCCCGGGGGCCGTCGTCGCAACCCTTGCCGGGTCCCGGATTGAGGCTGATGTGGCGCAGGTTCGCTTCTACCGCGAGGCTGGCGAGATCGCGCGAACCGGCGGGCCCGCCTTGCACGTAACCATGGGCCAGACGGTTGTCTGGGATGGGCGGTTCGAGATCGCTACGCCGGATCGCGGTGGCCGGCTCACCCGCCTTGCAGGGCTGGCCCGGCGCCTGCCCCGCGACCAGCAGGCCGCCCTGCAGGCACTGCCGCCCGCCGCCCGCAGAGGGCTTCCGGCCATGATCTGCGAGGACGGCCTGATCACCTGCCCGACCCTGGACGGGACGGCGGCAAATCTCATCCCCGACCGGTTGGCGGCGGCCGCCGGCCTTGTCGATCGGGAGCTGCGTCAGGCGTCCTTGCCAAGGGCGTGATCAACGCCACGTACAATGGCGGCCGCAAAGCGCGGGCCCAGCAGGTTGGCGTGATTGGCGGCGGTCACATGCTCCACATGGCCGGCCCTGGCCCGTTTCGCCGGAGCCTCCTGCACCCGCTTGAGCGCGCCGCCACCGCGCGACGGGCCCGCCGTCACCACCGCCACCGGAAGATCCAGCGGAAGGTCGGCGGCGCCGGCCATCCGCGATGTCTCGGGCCAGCAGAGCACTTCAGCCGCCGCGCCTTGGGCATGGGAGGCGGAGGCATGGATACGGCGCTTCTCCGCCCCGGCTTCACCCGGCAGTTCGATAGGATTTCCCGCCACCCAAGAGACGGGGTGCATCAGGCCTGCCTTTGCGCCCTGGCTCACCATCTGCAGCAGCCGCCCGAACACCTGTACTCCCGGCACCACCCCTGGCAGGCCCAGCACATCCGGCGTCACCGCATCCACCAACACCAGCCCGACCAGAGCCCGCGTCCGCTCAAGCGCAAACAACCGGACCATCAGTCCGCCCATGGAATGGCCTACCAGCAGGATTGGGGACGTCTCGCCCAGGGCCTCCAGCAACGCCTCAAGATCATCGTTGATGGCGCGGCCATCCCGGGGTTCCGGGCCGGGATCGGAGTAGCCGAGGCCTGCCCGATCATAGGCCAGGCTGCGACGCCCCTTGGCTGCCAGCATCGCCTGCACCACCGCCCAGTCGGTCGCCGAACCATAGGCGCCGTGTTCGCAGACGATCAGGGGACCGCCAGACACGGGCCCGGCGCGCGCCACCCGCAGATGGCGCCCACCGATATCGACTCGTTCGCCCTGATAGCGGGATGCGGCCACGGGTCCCGGCAGGCCTAGAGGCTGAGCTGGGCGCGCGGGCGGCCGTCGGGTCCGATCGCCAAACCTTTGAGACCGTCGATCCGCTCGCTGCTGGCGGCTTCCCGGGCCTGGCCCTGCAGATTGCGCTCGGCCTGGGCCAGGTCCTCCGCCTCGGTGGTGCGACGCACCACGATGGGTTTGCCTGCACGGGCATCCATCAGCGCCTGTTTGCTGGCCGGAATGCGCGAGACCTGGGCCATCCGCACCCGTCCCGAATAGCGCTTGGCCAGGTCGAGGGGCAGATCGCCGGCCTCGGCGAACGCCTTGCCCAGGAACATCGCCGGATTTAGCGGACGATCCTGCTCATCGCGTATCTCGAAGTGAAGATGAGGCCCTGTCGAGGTTCCCGTCGAGCCCACCTGGCCCACGGTCTCCCCCGCCGTCACCGCCAGACCGGGCTTCATCCCGGCGGCGATCCCGCCCAGGTGAGCGTAGAATGTGGTCAAACCCTCGGTGTGGCGCACGGCCACATAGCGGCCGTAGCCGCCCTTTTCGCCTGCAGCGATCACCACCCCGTCCGCCGCTGCACGCACGGCGGCCCCGGCATCGGCCGAGATGTCCACACCCTCATGCAGGCGGCCCGAGCCTTCCCAAGGCAACTGGCGAAGGCCAAAAGGCGAGACGACCGCATACCCGGGCACCGGCTCCTGAAAGGCGATGAGGACGTCATCTTCCGCCGGGGCCGCGACAGCCGTCACGGCCAAGGCGGTCGCCGGCGGCGGCGCAGTCCTGCCCGCGATCAGGCCAGGCGCCAGCAGTGAGGCATGGGCCACCGCCACCGCGCTGAGGCCCGCAATGCCGACGATCACAGCCTCGGCCACAACCCGGCGCGCACGCGCTTTTGATCCCGGTCCTGTCTTCACCAACGCCATCAAGCTCCACCATCACCGCGCATTTTTCAGGATCGGAGCCCTCGGCCTCGTCCCATGCTTCGGTTGTTCCGGCCCGGTACAGGACGGAGGATTAACGAGCTTTCTAGGCAAGAAGCAGGCCGGGAGCAAACCGGCGCCCCTGTAAGGCGAGTCCCGACACGTCGCAGAACGATGCGTCGGGTCCCGGTCTGGTCCTAAACGAGCCGCGCCTTGTACAACTTGGTGAGTTCGGCCCAGGCCCTTTCGGCCGCCGCCTCGTCGTAGACGGCGCTGCCGCGCACACACCAGCCGTGGGCCGCCGGATAAACCTCTACCGTCGCCGACTTCCTGGCCTCAGCAAACGCGGCCTTGAGGATGTCCTTGGACTCCGGCTGCTGTTTGTCGTCGTTCTGCGCCACAGCCACCAGATAGGCGGCGTTGGTCTTCGGAATCAGCAGGTGGGGGCTGTCGGGGTTCTTGGTGGTCAGGCCGCCGCCGTGGAAACTTCCCACAGCTGCGATCCGGCCCGGAACCGCCGCAGCGGTCCGGAACGACAGGGGGCCGCCCATGCAGTAACCCTGAACGCCCACCTTCTTTTTCGTGTTGGTCTGCGGCTGGGCGTCGAGGAAGGCCACGAAGGTGGCGGCGTCGCGGTCGATTCCGTCGTTGGTCATGGCGCTGCGCAGGGCGAACACCTTGGCGCGTTCCTCCGGCTTGGAAAAATCGAAGGTCGCATCCACCACGGGCGCGCGCTTCGAACGATAGAAGGGGTTCGGCACCAGCACGACGTGGCCCTGGGCCGCCAGCCGCTTACCCATCTCACGGAACACCGGGCGCAGGCCCATGATGTCGGTCCAGATCAGCACCGCAGGCCAGGTCCCCTTACCGGTGGGATAGTAGAGCACCGCGTCGCAGGTCCCGTCGGCGGTCTTCACCTCGACGTCCTTCTCGACGACTGCGCCAGCATAGGCGTTGGAGGCCATGGCGGCTCCGGCCACGGTCATCAGACCGAAAGTACGACGCGATGGCTTGGGCTCTTCAACCAGACCTACATGGATGTCGTCGTCACACATGGGGATTTCCTCGGGCGTTGCGCGTTCTGGGATGAAAACTCAGGCGCACATGTTGCGGCGGAATTTCAATGGACGCCAGAGGCCGCGAGGTCGGACCTGTCCGGCGACATGGATCAGGCTCCTTCCTGTGTCCGATGCCTGATCGCCCATGCGGTCGACGGCGAGCAGACCAAGATCGGCGTGATGGCGGCGGCCGCGGTGATCTACATGCTGTTGGCCGCTGCGGTCCTGGGCGCGATGCCCTTCGAGATTTTCGCCAGGAGCCCCGAGCCGCTGGCCTTCATCCTGCGGGAAGAGGGCTATCCTCTGGTAGCCGTCCTGATCGCGGTGGCGGCGGTGATCGCGCTACCTACCGTGATCATGGCCTTCATGTTTGGCCAGAGCCGGGTGTTCTTCGCCATGTCGCGGGACGGTCTGCTGCCGCGTGCTGGCCGGAGCCTAACCCTTCAACTCTGTCAGGATATCCGAAAGGGCCGCCTGCCAGGGCCGCGGTGTGATCCCGAAGACCTGCTGAAGTCGCGTCGTGTCCATCGTGGCCCGCAACGGCCGCGCAGCCGGGACGGGATACTCCGCCGTGGTGATCGCAGCCACCTCAGGCGCATTGTCG
>NZ_JBILRO010000123.1:0-9844 GCF_044372605.1 Phenylobacterium sp. | reverse complement strand
CACCGACGGCATCGAGCAGACCGTCGAGGAGAACATGAAACTGCTGGGCTGGATGGTCCGCAGGATGCCCGACAGACACTACCGGATCCTGCGACGCGAGGCGCTGTCAGACGGGTTTGTGCAACAGCATGTGCTTGAGACGTCACTTCCCGACGGCACCCTCTGGACCATGGACGCCTGCGCTGTGGTTCGCGTGAAGGACGGCGTGATCACACGGCTGGATGAGTATGTAGACTCCGCCCAGTTCAAGACCCTGCTGGACGCGCACCGCAGGCCGTAAGGCTCGGCTCAGACCGGTTCGGCCGGCTTTGGCGGCCATGGAATGAAGGGCGAGGTGCGGCGCTTGTAGTCCTCATACCCCGGCTTGCGCCGCTGCATGCGACCCTCGACGGTGGGCATTCCGCTCCAGCGGGTGAGCGTGAAGACCAGGTAGGCGGGCCCCACGATGGCGAACAGGCCGGGCGTCGTTTCCGCCGCCACCAGCCAGAGGCCAAACCAGACGCAGGCGTCGCCGAAGTAGTTGGGATGCCGGGTATAGCGCCACAGCCCGCGATCCAGGATCAGGCCCGCGTTGGCCGGATCCTTGCGGAACCGAACCAGCTGCCAGTCGCCCAGGCTTTCGAAGATCAGGCCGAACACCGCAAGGCCCGCCCCGGCCCAACCGATCCAGCCCAGTTGGGCCGGCTCAGCCGCGATCTGGCCTAGCTGCACCGGCAGGCAGACCAGCCAGAGCAAGGGCATCTGCAGCAGGAACACCAGTCGGAAGGCCGCATAGCCATAACCCCAGCCACGCTCGACCTTGGCCTTGTCCATCATCCGGACGTAGCGGCGGTCGGGGCCATGATCGCGCCAGCGCCAGAGCAGATAGCCCGCCAGCCTGAGCGCCCAAGCCACGCAGATCACGGTCAGCACCAACCGACGCTCTGTACCGCCGCCAGTTTGCAGGAAGGTGGAGATCGCCACCACACCCATGCCTGCGCCCCAGAGGCTGTCGACGGGGGTGCAGTCGCGCATCGCCACGCAGGCGGCCCAGGCCAGCACAAACAGCGCCAGAATGACCCCGGCGTTGACCGCCAGAACGATGGCTATGTCCTGCATTGGCTGTCCTTCAGAGGCCGACGACGAGGCTGACCGTCGTCGTGGTCGAGCCGCCGATGTTGAGCGTCTGCACGGTTTTGGCGCCCTCGACCTGATAGTCGCCGGCGCGGTCCGTCACTTGCTTGAAGGCGTCCAGCGCCATCCGCACGCCCGTGGCGCCCACGGGATGGCCGCCGCCGATCAGGCCGCCGGACGGATTGACCGGGAGCCGGCCGCCGATTTCGATGGAGCCGTCCTCGATAGCCTTCCAGGCCTCGCCGGGCGCTGTCAGGCCCAGGTGCTCGATGGCCATGTACTCGGTGGTCGTGAAGCAGTCGTGGGTCTCAACGGCGTCCAGCTGGGACACATCCGTGATCCCGGCGCGGGCGCGGGCGTCGTCGATGGCGCGCTTCACCTGGGGAAACACATAGGGCTCGCCGGCGCTCGCGCGCACCTTGCGGTCATAGCTGATCGGCGCAGAGCGATGCCCCCAGCCCTTGATCTGCGGCAGACTCTCCAGAGGGATGCCCCGCTTGGCGGCATACTCGGTCGCCGCCTTTTCAGAGGCCAGGAAGATCACTGCCGAGCCGTCGGTCACCTGGCCGCAGTCGTTCTTGCGGATCATGCCCTCGACGACCGGGTTGGCTTCATCGTCTTCGGTGAAGCTCTTGTCATTGAAGGCCCACTGCCGCGTCTGGGCGTTGGGGTTTTTGCGGCCGTTGGCGAAGTTGATCTCCGCGATCCGCATCAGGTGCTCATACTTCAGACCAAAGCGGCGATCGTACTCCTCGCCGAGGTCGGAAAAGGCGCGGGGCCACAGAAAGGTGGCGTCCTCAAATTCATGGCCGGTCCAGGCCGCCGCGCCGAGATTTTGCGCGGCCTGCTGGCCAGACACGTTCCGCATCATTTCGAGGCCGACGACACAGGCCGTGTCATAGCGTCCGGCCTCGATCTCGGCGGTGGCAGCCAGGATCGCCACGCTGCCCGAGGCGCAGGCCGCCTCGTGCCGCGACGTCGGCATGCCATCAAAGCCGGGATGCACCAGGCCAAAGAATCCGCCCAGCAGGCCCTGACCCGCGAACAGTTCACCTACGAAGTTGCCCACGTGGCCCGTGTCGATGTCTTTGGGTTCCAGGTCAACGGCCGCCAGACCCTCGCCCACCACCTCGGCGAAGGCGTCGGCAAAGTCCATCTGCTGGCGCGCCCAGTTCTTCGAGAAGTCGCTCTGCCAGCCACCCAGAATATAGACCATCGTGCCCTCGCCCATTCTTTGGTGTGACTATACCGTTGATCCCGACGGGACCAAGAGGACTTGCGGAAATGTCTATGGACAGAGTGCCCAGACGTACGTTGATCGGCGCGGGCTTCGGCCTGGCCGCCAGTATCGGCGCGGGATCGGCGACGGCGCAGGGGCTCGCAAGGTTCACCGGGGGTGCGGCTGGAACCGGCGCGGCCGACCCTTCGGCGTTTGACACCCTGCTGGCGCGATGGGCCAGGCTGTCGCAGGACGGGGTGGTCCGGGTCGACTATACGGGCTGGAGCCGGTCGGCGGCAGATCGGCAGGCGCTCAAGCGCTACCTGGACGGATTGACGGGGCTTGACCCGCTGACACTGACCCGACAGGAGCAGTTCGCCTACTGGGCCAATCTCTACAACGCCCTGACCCTGCAGGTGGTGCTGGATGCCTGGCCTGTCGCCTCGATCCGCAACATCCGCACCTCGGGTCTGTTGCCGGGGCCCTGGTGGAAGCCGATCACGCGGGTGGCCGGCGTGGACCTGTCCCTGAACAACATCGAGCATGATATTCTGCGCAAGGGTTGGCGCGATCCGCGGGTGCACTATGCGGTCAATTGCGCGTCCTTCAGTTGCCCGAACCTGCCACAGACGGCGCTTCGCGGGGTCGGGCTGGGGGAAGTCCTGGATGCGGCCGCGCGCGCCTATGTGAACCATTCACGCGGGGTGCGGTTCGAGGGGCAGAAGCTGATCGTCTCTTCGATCTACCGCTGGTACGGGGGTGACTTTGGCGGCAACGACGGCAAGGTGATCGCGCACCTGGCGCAATATGCCGCCCCTGCGTTGCGCACCCGACTGCAAGCGGTGGATCGGATCGCCAGAGGCGCCTATGACTGGTCCATCAACGCCACATCGGAGGCCTGATGGCCCGCTTCAGACGTTTCGTCCCATTACTGATCCTGCTTCTGGCGGTTGTGGCCGTGTTCGCCAGCGGGGCTACGCGATATCTCAATCTCGAGGCGCTGCAGGCCAATGAGGCCGCGCTACGGGCATTCGTGGACCAGCAACTGCCGCTGGCCCTGCTGACCTTCGTCGTCGTTTACGCGCTGGCCACGGCGGTCAGTCTGCCGGGAGCCACTATCCTCACCCTGGCGGGAGGGTACCTGTTCGGGACCTGGATCGGCGGCGCAGCCACAGTTGCGGGCGCCACAATCGGCGCGGTGCTGGTGTTCTACGCGGTGAAAACCTCATTTGGCCAGGTCCTGCGCGACAAGGCCGAGGCGTCAGGCGGCAGGCTGAAGTCGGTGATCGACGGCGTCCAGGCGGGCGCCTTTGGCTATATCCTGACGCTGCGACTGATCCCGCTGGCGCCGTTCTGGCTGGTCAATGTGGCCGCAGCTCTGGCCCATGCCCCGCTGCGCGCCTATGCGGCGGCGACCTTCATCGGGATCATGCCGGCGACCTTCATCTACAGCGGCATCGGCGCCGGGATCGGCGAGCTGCTGGCGCGGGGCGAAACGCCGGACCTGGGGGTCATCTTCTCACCAACCGTGCTGGGCCCGCTGGTGGCGCTGGGTCTGCTGACGCTCGCCACGACGATTTACCAGCGCATTCGCGCCAGATCCGGGAAGACCCTGTGAGCCAGACGATCAAGGCCGACATCGCCGTCATAGGCGCGGGATCCGGGGGCCTGTCCGTCGCCGCCGGCGCTGCCCAGCTGGATCTGAAGGTGGTGCTCTTTGAAAAGGGCGAGATGGGCGGGGATTGCCTGAACTATGGCTGTGTGCCGTCCAAGGCCCTGATCGCCGCGGCCAGCGCGGCGCACGAAGCCCGGCATAGCGGCCATCTGGGCATCAGCGCCAAAGCGGTTAGCGTCGACTTTGCGAAAGTCATGGCCCACGTCCACGCCACCATCGCGACGATTGCGCCGGTCGACAGCCAGGAGCGCTTCGAAGGGCTCGGCTGCCAGGTGGTCCGCGAGGCGGCCCGCTTCGTCGACGCACGGACGGTGGCCAGCGACAGCGTCCGGGTGGAGGCCCGCAAGTTCGTCATCGCGACCGGGTCGCGGGCAATGATACCGCCGATCCCGGGACTGGATGCCACGCCGCATCTCACCAACGAGACGATCTTCGAGCTCAAGTCCCTGCCCGAGCGACTGATTGTGCTGGGCGGCGGGCCGATCGGCGCGGAGCTGGGCCAGGCGTTCCGGCGTCTGGGGTCGGAGGTGGTCATCATCGAGGCCGAGGCGATCCTGGGCCGCGAGGACCCCGAGGCGGCGAAGGTCGTTGCGGAACAGCTTGAAGCCGACGGCGTAGAACTGATGGCGGGCCACAAGGCGATCCGCGTAGAGGCGGGGCCGACAGTCGTGCTTCAGTCCGGAGACAGGGAGGTCCGGGTCTCGGGCTCGCACCTGCTGGTCGCCTTGGGGCGCACGCCGTCTATAGATGACCTGAACCTGGAGGCGGCCGGGATCGCCCGTGATCGAAACGGGATCGTCACGGACAAATCGCTGCTGAGCTCGAACCGGCGTGTGTTCGCGGTAGGTGATGCAGCGGGCCGGGGCCAGTTTACCCATCTCGCCGGAACGCATGCCTCGCTGGTGGTGCGGCGCGCCCTGTTCGCATTGCCGGTCAACGCCAACGCGGTGCAGGTTCCTCGGGTGACCTATTGTGATCCGGAGGTAGGGGCCATCGGTCTGGGCGAGGCGGAGGCCCGCAAACAGCACGGCGCCGATATCCGCGTCCAGACTTTCGAGTTCGCCGAGAACGACCGGGCCCAGGCCGAGGGCGACACCCGCGGGTTCGGCAAGCTGATCACGACGGCCAGGGGCAAGGTGCTGGGGGTGACCCTGGTGGGCAGGCACGCCGGGGATCACATTCAGCTCTGGTCGCTGGCGCTGACGGCGGGGCTGAAGCTGAGCCAGTTGACCGGGATGATCGCGCCGTACCCTACCCGTGGCGAGATCAGCAAGCGGCTGGCGAGCGCCTTCTACACGCCGGCGCTGTTTTCGGACCGGACCCGAAAAGTGGTCTCAATCCTGAAGCACTTCGCCTGACGGTGCGCGCATCGCGGCGATGAAGTCGAGGTCGAGGCGGCGTTTCAGAGCCAGCGCGCTGCGGCCCATCCACCAGAACCGCCCTCGCATCGCCAGACCCGTTCCATCGCCGAGGTCCATGATCGAGAGCCATTGGCGCTGGGGGCGATAGCGGCGCATGCCCCCTCCACCCAGGGCGGCGAGGTTGTGGAGCAGGATCGGCGCGGCGCGCACGCCGAAGACGCCGGCGGCAGGGCGGGGGGAGCCCTCCATCACCGAACAGTCGCCGACCGCGAAGACGGTCGGATCCGCGACCGATTGCAGGGTCGGCCCGACCTGCAGCCGCCCTTCGCTGGAGACGGGCAATCCCGTCGCCGTGACAATAGGCGCCGCCGAGAGGCCGGCCGCCAGCACCAGCATGTCGCAGGCGAGGCTGCGGCCATCGGACAGGCGGCAGGCCCCGGTCTCGCGTTCGACGACCTCGCCGTGGACGAGGACCACGCCGCGTCGCTGGAGGGCCGTTGTGAGCCGGGAGGTCGCGCGGCGGGGGCCCCAGCCTGCCTCCCGCTTCCACACAAGATGTAGGCGTGGACGCCGTGCATTCCGCTCCAGAAGTCCAGCCAGGGCGGCCGCGATCTCGAAGCCCGAGGGACCGCCTCCGGCGATGACGATGGCGGGGTCCGGGCGGGAACTACAGATAGAGTTTTCTAGACGCGTCTTCAGACAAGCAAGGCTGTTTAGTGGCTTTGTTGACCAGACATCGGCCTGCCCGGTGAGGTGGTAGGGGTCCGGGGTGACGCTGCCGACGTTGAGGGAGAGGGCGTCGTAGATCATGTCCTGGCCGTCGGAGAGGCGCAGGCGCCGGGCAGCGCGGTCTATCGCTGTCGCCTCGGCGGCGATGTGGCGGACGCCGAAGTGCGACGCGAGCGCGGCCACGTCGATCTGCGCGCGGTCGGCGGTCAGGGCGCCGGACAGAACGCCTGTCGCCAGGCCCGAGTAGTGAAACGTCGATGGCGCCACCAGCACCGGCTCGACGCCCGCCGCACGCAGGACGGCGGCGTTTCGCAGGACATGCAGGTGGGCGTGGCCGGCGCCGACCAGGACGACGCGAGGTCGGGCCGGCGCCACGGACCCTAGGCCGCGGCCAGACGCGTCTTCAGGCCGGTCAGGAATTTCTGGATGCGGGCGGCGTTGGCGCCGATGTCGCTGAGGCCCACGCGGGAGGTGGAGCGGACGTCGACGATGGACCCACCGGCCGCACCCGGACGGACCCGTACGACCACGTCATCCTTGAAGCCGAACCAGAAGGTCTCGGCCGTGGCCTCGACGACGCCGGTGGCAGGATCGGTGGTGACGCCCGTCCAGCCCTGGGCCGCGGCCTCCGCCTGGGCGGCGGCGGCGGTCCTGGCCGGGTCGGCGGCGACGGTCAGGGTGCGGACGGCCGGATAGGCTTTGTGGCCAACCTGACCCAAGGTCAAGGCGGCGATCTTCGAGAAGTCCGGCGCCTTGTAGGCGTCCAGGCTGCCCATGGGCGCCGTCATGGGGTTCACCGGATTGGCGCTCATGGCCTGACGCGCCGCCATCACCTTCGCGGAGAAGACCGGCGCATCGACGATGTCGGTGGAGATGTCGTGGATCGGCGGAATGTCAGCCGACTTCGCCCGCACCGAGGCCAGATAGCCAAGGGCCAGCACCGGGATCAGCAGGCCCACCAGCGCCATGGCCCAGCCGGTGCGCGGCTTGCGGACCAGGGTCCACACCAGCGCCACAAGACCCAGCAGCAGGGTGATGCCGATCAGCGGCAGGCCGAACTGAACGATCAGCGTCATCAGGCCGAACTGCCAGGGCCACAGTCCGAACTTCACCCCAAGGGCCGCCACCATGAAGTAGGCCGGCAACAGCAGGGACAGGATCAGCGAGACGCGGGCGATCAGCAGTTTCATCGGAAGACCTTTATCAGTGGCGCCCGCTATCGAAACACACGTCGGGCGATCACGCTACGCTGGATCACGGTCAGGACACAAAGGGCGGTGAAGACGGCGGCGATAGCCGGGAAAAGGCCCGGCGCCAGGCACATCAGGGCGAAGGCCAGGATCGTCTCGGCGCCTTCGGCCAGGCCGGTGCTGTAGAAAAAGCTCTTGGGCCCATGCGCGGCGGTCTCCACACCCCGCTTGGCCGCCAGCGTCGCGTAGGCCAGGAAGCTGACGGCGGTGAGGGTGAAGGCGGCGACCAGGGCCAGGGCATAGGGCAGATTCTCCGCCGCCGCGAACCCGAAGCCCAGCGGCACGGCCAGGTAGAAGACATAGTCGCAGACGATATCGAGGTAGCCGCCGAAGTCGGTGGGCCGGCTGGCGCGGGCGATGGCGCCGTCCAGCCCGTCCAGCAGCCGGCTGGCGAGGATGTCCCAGCCCGATGGCGACGCCGGCCAGGGCCCCGCAGAGCGCGCCGGCCACGGTTACCTGATTGGCCGTGATCCCCGCGCGCGCCAGGGCGGCGCCCATGCGGTTCAGGGCCGGGTCGATCAAGGGCCGCAGCCGGGCGTCGAACATGAGGGTTAGGGACCTTTCTTTGGCTGAGGTTTGCCCCTGCCCGATCATTGCGCAAGCGATAGACGCCGGGTGCCCTTCTCCCCTTGCGGGAGAAGGTGGCCGCCGCAGGTGGTCGGATGAGGGGTCGCGCGGCCGGGCCGACAGGACGTCCGGGATTTGCTTGAGATTGTCATCGACCCCTCATCCGTCAGGCTTCGCCTGCCACCTTCTCCCACAAGGGGAGAAGGGGCGACCGTGGTCGTCCGATGGTGAAAGCTCAGCCCCTCACCCCGCCCAGGTCACCAGGCCGATGACCGCGCCGGTCATGGCGGAGGCCATGTTGCCGGCCAGCCAGGACTTCATGCCGAGTGCGGCCACCTCGGCGCGGCGGCCGGGGGCGAGCGTGCCGATGGTGGAGACCAGCAGGCCGACGCTGGCCAGGTTCGCCACGCCGCACAGGGCATAGGTGACGATCAACTGGCTGCGCGGATCGAAGGCGCCCGCCGGCAGGGCGGCCAGGTCCAGGTAGGCGACATATTCGTTGAGGATGGTCTTGGTGCCCATCAGCGCCCCGGCCTGGGGCGCCTGGTCCCAGGGCACGCCGAGCGTCCACATCAGGGGCGAGAACAGCCAGCCGAAGATCCGCCTGAGCGTCAGGGGCTGGCCGTCGAAGAGGGGCGCCAGCGTCAGGGCCTGATCCACCAGGGCGACCAGGGCGAAGATCACGATGATCACCCCGATCACCGCCAGAAACAGCTGCACGCCGTCCATGGTCCCGCGCACGATGGCGTCGATACTGCTGTCGTAGGCGAGGCCCGCCTCATCGGTGGACGCGTCGGTTGCCCCCTGCCCGGGCACCATCAGCCGAGCGATCAGGATCGACGCGGGCAGCGAGATCAGCGAGGCCGAGATCATGTGGCCGACCGCGTCCGGCACGCTCTTCGACAGGGTCTGGGCGTAGAGCACCAGCAGCACGCCGGAGATGTTGGACATGGCCAGCACCATGACGGCGAACAGCTCCGAGCGGCTCATCCGCTCGAAATAGGCCCGCACCACCAGCGGCGATTCCACGACGCCCAGGAAGATGTTCGCGCCTGCGCTGAGGCCCACCACGCCGCTGACGCCAAGCGTGCGGCGCAGCGCCCAGGACAGGCCCTGAACGATCCGAGACAGAATCCCCCAGTGCCACATCAACGCCGCCAGCGCCGAATAGACGATGATCAGCGGCAGGATCTGGAAGGCGATGATCAGGGGCGGCGCGACGCCCTCCTTAAGCTCAAACGGCAGCGGCCCGCCGCCGGTGTAGCCGAACATGTAGCTGGAGCCGACCAGGGAGGCCTGCTCGATGGCGGCCACGGCGTGGTTGGCCAGGCCGATCACCGACCAGACAAACGGCACGCGCACGACCACGAGAGCGATGCCGATCTGCAGGGCGATGGCGCCGAGGATCCAGAGGGCGCCGGGCCGGTTGCGGCGATCTTCGGACAGACCCCAGGCGACGAGGACGATCAGGGCGAGGCCGGTGAGGCCCTGGAGCTGGAGGAGGATGTCTGACGCCATGTGTGTGTTCTGCCCCCGGTGGGAGGTTCATACGCTGGCGGGGGTGGGGGCGCCAGAAGTTGACCACAGCTGAGATTGATGTTCATGTATTGTTCTCACCTCCCCCAGGCAGTTATATACTTGACAAAGCAGCCCCAAGGCGTAGGTTGGGCGCATGAATTTGACCGCCCCCATCTTCACCGACGCTGACAAGGCCCGCGCCCATCTGGAAGCGACCCGTTGGCCGCAAGGTCCGAGCTGCCCGCATTGCGGCGTGGTGAACGAGGCGACCAACGTCGGCGGCAAGTCCGCTCGCAAAGGCTGCTATCAGTGCAACGCTTGCCGCGAACAGTTCACCGTGACCGTTGGCACCGTTTTTGAGCGCTCCAAGGTTCCGCTCAACAAGTGGCTTCTCGCGACCTACCTCATGTCG
>NZ_JBILRO010000342.1:0-2536 GCF_044372605.1 Phenylobacterium sp. | reverse complement strand
GAAGGGCGTCAGCCTGACCTGCGAGCCTGTGGCCGGGGGCGCCGCCGAGACGATAGACGCCGACTATGTGCTGCTGGCCATCGGGCGCAAACCCTACACCGAGGGCCTGGGGCTGGACAGCGTGGGCATCGAGACCGACAAGCGCGGCTTCATCCCGACCGACCACTTCAAGACCTCGGCGCCCGGCGTCTGGGCCACCGGCGACGTGATCCTGGGTCCCATGCTGGCGCACAAGGCCGAGGAAGACGCCGTCGCCTGCATTGAGCTGATCGCCGGCAAGTACGCCCATGTGGACTACAATCTGGTGCCCAGCGTGGTCTATACCGCCCCCGAAGTCGCCTGGGTGGGCAAGACCGAGGAACAGCTGAAGGCCGAGGGCCGCGCCTACAAGACCGGAAAATTCCCGTTCACCGCCAACAGCCGCGCCAAGATCAACCACGAGACGGACGGCTTCGTGAAGGTGCTGGCCGACGCTGCTACCGATGAGGTTCTGGGCGTCCATATGATTGGTCCCCAGGCGGGCGAGATGATCGGTGAGTACTGCGTGGCCATGACCTTCCGCGCCGCCTCCGAAGATATCGCTCGCGTCTGCCACCCCCATCCGACCCGGTCGGAGGCGTTGCGCCAGGCGGCCATGGGGGTCGAAGGTTGGACGATGCAGGCCTGAGTGTCCGCCGCGCACGGCCGGACGAGCTGGCCGAATGTGCGCGGGTCTACGTCCGCGTGCTCACCGACACCTTCACCTGGCTGCCCTCCGACCGGCACAGCGAGGCCGATTTCCTCAACGCCGCGCGGGATGAGGAGATCTACGTCGCGCTGGAACGCGGGCGGATCGTCGGCGTGGCGGCGCTCTACCGGCCCCAGACCTTCCTGCACTCCCTCTATGTGACCGAGCGCGGACGGGGCATCGGCCGGATCCTGCTGCATCATGTGCTGGCGGCGGCGGGCGGTCGCCTCTCGCTGAAATGCCAGACGGCCAATACGGGCGCCCAGGCCTTCTACGACCGGGAGGGGTTTCGCTGCGTGGAGGCCGGCGAGGATGGCGGCATCGCCTGGCTGCGGTTTGTGCGCGGCTGAAGCGGTAGCTTACGCGTGCGGGTGCGCCGCCGAATAGGCGCTGAGCAGGGCGGCGGCGTCCACCTCGGTGTAGCGCTGGGTCGTCGAGAGCGAGGCGTGGCCCAGCAGTTCCTGGATCGACCTCAGATCAGCGCCGGCCCCCAGCAGGTGGGTCGCAAAGGAATGCCGCAGCGCGTGCGGCGTGGCGCTGGCGGGCAGGCCGAGCCGGCTGCGCAAAAGCTGCACCATCGCCTGGACGTGGCGCGGGCTGAGCGCCCCGCCGCGCTTGGCCCGGAATAGCGGACTATTCGGCTCGAGGGCGAACGGAACCTCCGCCAGATAGGCGTCCACCGCCTCCCGCACGGCGGGCAGAACGGGAACGAGCCGCGTCTTTGACCCCTTGCCCGTGATCCTCAACAGATCACCAAGGGGCGCATCCGCGCGTTTGAGCGAAAGTCCCTCGGAGATCCGCAGGCCACAGCCATAAAGCAGCGTCAGCACGGCCTGATCGCGCGCCGACTCCCAGACCTCCCGGTCGGGGTCGAGGCCCGGCTCAGCCAGAAGTCCCGACGCCTGATCCTCGGAAATCGGGCGAGGCGCTCCGGGCCGCACGCGGGGACCGCGAACCAGGGCGATGGCTGGATTCGGTGCGTCGAGGCGTCGGTCGAGGAACTTGTGAAACGTACGGATCGCCGACAAGGCCTGGCTCAGGGAGCGCGGCGACAGCGGATGATCGCCGGACCTCAGGTACGCCAGCCAGGCCCGCACATCCCCCGCCGACAGTTTCGACAGGGATGTGACCGTCACCGTCTCGCCAAGGTGCCCCTCAAGAAAGGCGATGTAGCGCTGGGCGGCGAAGCCATAGGCCTCGAGGGTGCGTGGAGAGGCGCGGCGTTCGTGGGCCAGATGCTCGAGCCATAGCGCCCGGGCCGCCAACGCGTTCAAAGGTGGGGCCAACGCTCCGCCGTCCTCTCGACCACCCGCGCCAGGAAGGCCACCAGTTCGGCGCCCATATCCGGCGTGAAGCCCTCCGGGTCCGCCGACCCGAACGCCAGCAGCCCCTGCCTGGAGGACTCCCAGATCGCCATGCGGACCATGGCCATGGAACGGACCTCACCGGCGTCGGCGCCGAACAGACCCAGGGCCGTCGGCGCAAAACCCATACGGGCGATCTGTTCGGGTCCGCCGAGGATGAGATCGACCTGGCCCTCGACCAGATGCTTCCAGCCGGCCGGCGGCTTTCCCTCGTTCTCCAGGGCGATCACCCCGGCCGCCAGTCCGAACCGCTGCCGCGCCAGTTCATTCACGCGCCGGGCCAGGTCGGAATTGTTACGCGCCTCCAGCAGATCCACCCCGGCCCCGTGGGTCTGGGCCTGGGCCGCGAAGTTGGCCCGCGCCGTTTCCTCGATCAGGTGGCGCTGTTCGGCTTCACGCTGATGGGCGGCATGGACGCGCGCCAGGGCGGCAGGGGCGAATTCCA
>NZ_JBILRO010000341.1:0-2555 GCF_044372605.1 Phenylobacterium sp. | reverse complement strand
CGCGATCCCCAGGAAAATCACGATGGGCAGGTACTCGAGCAGAAAGGCGTTCACATGAGTCTCCGGCGGGAGTCGGGGGTCTTCTAGACCGATCATACGCCCGTTTCAAACCCACCTTGTGCGATCTTGCCTTCCCCGTTCACGGGGAAGGGGGACCGTCGGCTGCAAGTCGACGGTGGAAGGGGCGGGACCGGGCTCGGCGCTTGAATTCGCCCCTTCCACCACGCCCTCTGCGGGGCGCGGTCCCCCTCCCCCGCTTCGCATGGGAGGCAAGACTACACACAAACATTGACACGATTCCGCACCGCCCCTATCAGAGCCGCCTTCGCATGACCGGAAGGTCCTGCGCGGGTGTAGCTCAGTTGGTTAGAGCGCCGGCCTGTCACGCCGGAGGTCGCGGGTTCGAGTCCCGTCACTCGCGCCATTTCCGTGGCGTAGATCATTCGTACCCCGTACAGATTCCTGCGACCAGGCGCTGTTCGCCGCGCCCCGGAGCATTGCCCATGCCATTTCCCGCCACGCACCCCGCGCTGGCCCGCGCGCTTGACGCGCAGGGCTATCGCGAACCGACCCCCGTTCAGTCCGCGGTTCTGGCTGCGCCACCGAATATCGATCTGCTGGTGTCCGCCCAGACAGGGTCCGGCAAGACCGTCGCGTTTGGCCTGGCTGCCGCCATTCCCTTGCTGGGCGACGCCGAACGGTTCGAGCGTGGCGGAGCTCCGCTGTTCCTGGCGATCGCCCCCACCCGTGAGCTGGCGCTGCAGGTCAGCCGCGAGCTGACCTGGCTCTACGCGGCCGCCGGGGCGCGGGTGGTCACCTGCGTGGGGGGGATGGACGCGCGGCAGGAACAGCGCGCGCTCAGCGGCGGGTGCCACATTGTGGTCGGTACGCCCGGCCGACTGCGCGACCACATCGAACGCGGCAATCTCGACCTGGGTTCGCTCAAGGTGGTGGTGCTGGATGAGGCCGACGAGATGCTCGATATGGGTTTCCGCGAAGACCTTGAGGAAATCCTCGACTCGACGCCGGCGGATCGCCGCACCTTCATGTTCTCGGCCACCATCGCCAAGGAGATCGCCTCTCTGGCCAAGCGCTATCAGCGCGACGCCCAGCGTATCGACACCATCCGCAGGGACGAGGCCCACGGCGATATCGAATACCGCGCCGTCCGCGTGGCGCCGAACGAGATCGAGAACGCCGTGGTCAATCTGCTGCGCTATTTCGAAAGCCCCGGCGCCCTGATTTTCTGCGCCACACGCGAACGGGTCCGCCATCTCTACGGCGCCCTGCGCGAGCGCGGCTTTTCCGCCGTGCAACTCTCCGGCGAACTCTCCCAGAAGGAGCGCGCCGACGCGCTTCAATCTCTCCGCGACGGGCATGCACGGGCCTGCGTCGCGACAGACGTGGCCGCGCGCGGCCTTGACCTGCCTGACCTGGGCCTCGTGATCCATGCCGATCTGCCGAGCAATACGGCGGGGCTGCTTCACCGCAGCGGCCGTACCGGTCGCGCGGGCAAGAAGGGCGTCTCTGTTGTGGTGGTGCCCCACACAAAGCGCCGCCCGGCGGAGCGTCTGTTTGCCGTGGCCAACCTGAATGTCGAATGGTCGGGCCCGCCGCTGGCTGAGGAAATCCGCGCCAAGGACCAGATCCGGCTGTTCGAAGACCCGCTCCTGAACGAGCCCCCCTCTCCCGAGGAACTGGAGCTGGCCGCCAAGCTGCTGGCCGACCGTTCGCCGGAAGCTGTGGCCGCCGCCCTGATCCGCCTGCACCGCTCGCGTCTGCCGGCTCCGGAAGAAATGTTCGACGATCGTGGCAATGATCGAAGTGCCCCCGATGCGCGTGGTCCACGGCCGGATCGCGGTCCCGAGCGTGGCCCTCGCCTGGATCACGGATCGCGTGCGGAACACACGCCCAACGGGGACTCAACCTGGTTCCGACTGCCGGTGGGCCGCTCCAAGAATGCTGACCCCAAGTGGCTGGTGCCGCTGATCTGTCGCCTTGGGCATGTCACCAAAAAGGACATCGGCCTGATCAAGATCTTCGACAACGAGACCAAGTTCGAGATCACCCGCGAGGCCGAGCCCCGTTTCCGCGAGGCGATCAAGACGGCGGCCGACGCGGGCGACATCCGGATCAATCCGGCGGGTGCTCCCGGAGCGCCGCCGCCGCGTGCAGCGGGTCCGAGACCCGAACGCGGCCCGCGTCCCGAGGGCGCACGGCCTCCCTATGCGCCGCGTCCGCAAGGCGGCCCGCGTCCAGATCGTGGACCCCGCCCTGGCGGTCCGCCAAAAAAACCCTTCAAGAAGCGCGCGCCTAACGGCTAGGGCCCGGACGGTAGGTTCGCGCCGTGCGCCCGACCAGTTGCTCCGGATAGAAGTAGACCTCCCGCAGGTCGCCAGCCGCATATCGCGCCGCCTGGTCCATGAAGTGGGCGCTGTCCGGATGGCCGCTGGCTCCACCGGCGGTGATCGCCAGCGCGCGCACCTTTGGTCCGAACTCGACCACGGCCACGAAGCTGTTGCCGCTGGTTCCGTAGTAGCGCTTCGTTCCGGGAT
>NZ_JBILRO010000223.1:0-5880 GCF_044372605.1 Phenylobacterium sp. | reverse complement strand
CCGCCCGATCAGGAAACGGCGGATCTCGTTGGTGCCCGCGCCGATGTCATACAGCTTGGCGTCGCGCAGCAGGCGCTCCACCGGATAGTCCTTGGTGTACCCGGCCCCGCCCAGCGCCTGGATCGCCTCCAGCGACACCTTCACGGCGTTCTCGCTGGCCATCAGGATCGCCCCCGCCGCATCGAACCGGGTGGTCATCCCGGCATCACAGGCCCTGGCCACGGCATAGACGTAGGCCCGGGCGGAATTCAGGGCCACGTACATGTCGGCGATCTTGCCCTGCATCAGCTGGAACGAGCCGATGGCCTGACCGAACTGCCTGCGCTCACGCACATAGGGCAGCGTCACATCGAGACAGGCCTGCATGATCCCCAATGGGCCCGCAGCCAGCACGGCGCGCTCGTAGTCGAGCCCACTCATCAGGACGCCGACACCGCCATTCTCCGGGCCCATGATGTTTTCTTCCGGCACTTCGCAATCCTCGAACACCAGTTCGCCGGTGTCGGAGCCGCGCATGCCCATCTTGTCGAGCTTCTGGGAGACGTGGAAACCCTTGAAGCCCTTCTCGATGATGAAGGCGGTGATTCCCTTCGATGAGGCCTCCGGCGCGGTCTTGGCATAGACAATCAGGGTGTCCGCGTGGGGCGCGTTGGTGATCCAGAATTTGGTCCCGTTGAGCACATATCGGTCGCCGCGTTTCTCGGCCTTGAGGCGCATGGAGACCACATCCGATCCGGAGCCCGCCTCGCTCATCGCAAGGGCGCCGACATGCGCGCCGCTGATCAGTTTGCCGAGATAGCGCTGCTTCTGATCCGGGCTGCCCCAGCGACGAAGCTGGTTCACGCACAGGTTGGAATGCGCCCCATAGCTCAGCCCTACAGAAGCCGAGGCGCGGGACACCTCCTCCATCGCCACGACGTGCTCAAGATAGCCCAGGCCCAGCCCGCCGAACTCCTCTTCCACGGTGATGCCATGCAGGCCCAGCTCGCCCATCTGCGGCCAGAGATCGCGCGGGAACTCATTGTCGGCGTCGATCCGGGCAGCGCGCGGCGCAATGCAATCTGCCGCAAAGCGCGCGGTTGTTTCCCGGATCGCATCGGCGGCTTCGCCGAGGTTGAATTCGAGATTGGGTCCATGGTTCGGGATCATGGCGCACGGTTATCACGGCTCACCGGACGGCGCGAGATCAGCTAGTCCCGTTCCGCCTGCCGTTCCAACCGCTGCAGAAAGCGGAATGCTGCAATCACCAGGAAGGCGATCCCGGACAATCCCACCAGCCAGGCAACGCGCAGAGGCGTCACAAGTCCGCCCATCGCCGAGCCATCCGCATAGGCGCCCCACAATGCGGCAAAGCCGAACAGTGAGAGACCCAGCAGCGCCAGCAAGAGGTCCCATACCAGCGATGGCTCCTTGCGACGTGCCGCCGGCCGGTTACGGGCCGGAATGAACTCGAAGGGCGCCATCTCGACGTTGACGCTCGAACTCATCGCCTCTCGCCGGAATTCCGGGAACGGGGTTTTGGGAATTTCCAGCTCGGCGTCCAACCGGTCGGGCCCCGGCGAAAGCTTGTCAGGAACCAGCTCGAGCTCAGGCTCGTCGAGAAACTTGAACTCGCCGATCGACGGCGCGTCGGCGGTAGAGGCGCCCAGAGCGGGCATCGTCAGTTCAGGTTCCTCACCGGGGTCGGCAAAGAGAGTAGACAGTCGCGACGTCATGGCCTCGGTCGCTGCGGCCAGGGCCGGCGCCAGGGGCGCCTCGGGCGCTGATGGCTGAGGCGCGGCATCAGATCCATCCTCGCGGCTGACGACGATCCGAGCGCCCTCAATTGCTGTGGAAAGCTCTGTTGGCCGGACGCTGGGGACCAGACTGAGCGCGTCGACGTCAAGCAGGGGACGGAGCAATGGGCTTGGCGCGGGCACCCAGCCTTCGCCCGCCGGTGTGAGGAACAGCGCCTTCTCGGCCGCACGGCGGCGGACCAGGGCGTCGATCACGATCCGCTCGCCCTCGAAATCAGCCTTCCGCCACAGTTCCATGGCGCAGGCCGCCTGCACCAGATCGCCGGCGTTCAGCCGCTTCAGCATCTGGCTGCGGCGGAAGTTATCGACCCCGATGTTGAAGGCGAAACTGCACAGCGCGTCGAACTGGTTTTGGCTGAGCGGCGCGAAGACGCCCTCATTGACCACGTGAGCCACAGTGATCAGGTCGTAGAGCAGGAGCGCTTCTGCATCAGATTGGGACACCGCCGCGCCCTCGCGGGCCGTCAGGGTATGCCCATAGCCGATCATCCAGCGGCCATCGGGCAGCTGGACGGCGGTCTGGCGGTAGCCCTCGAACCGCTTGAGCAGGTCGATGGCTCCACGAGAGACGCGGTGGCGCGAGAACATGGCCCCGGATTGTCCCAATTCGGCATAGGCGGCAGACGCCTGGTGACCCTTCACGCAAGCTTGACGCCACTTACAGCAGGATCAGGCTCGCGAGCCCCAAAAATGCAAAGAAGCCCGTGAAGTCCGTTACGAAAGTCACAAAAATCGACGACGAGACTGCGGGATCGCGACCGCTCCGTTCCAGCACCAGCGGCACGACAGCGCCCGCCAATGACGCCATGAACAGATTGATGATCAGCGCCAGGCCGAACACCAAGGTGAGGCGCAAGTCATGGAACATCAGGAAAATCACGGTCCCGGTGATCGCAGCCAGCGCCGCGCCGTTGATCAGGCCCACCGCCATCTCGCGCAAGACCGTCCGAACCGCATTGAAGGACGACAGTTCCCGATTGGCCAGAGCCCGCACAGCCACGGCCAACGTCTGGGTGCCAGCATTGCCGCCTAGGGAGGCCACGATCGGATAGAGAGCCGCCAGCACGACCAGCTTGGCAATCTCGTCCTGGAACGCGCCGATCACACTGGCCGCGACCGCGGCGGTCACCATGTTGATCATCAGCCAGGGTATGCGCGAACGCACAATGCCGACGACCCCGGCGTCGCGACCGGCGTCAGAAACACCGGCGAGCGCCAGGATATCCTCCTCGCCCTCCTCCTGGATGACGCCCACGATGTCGTCGACGGTGATCTGACCCACCAGCCGCCCGCCCACGTCCACCACCGGGGCGGAGATCAGGTGATACTTGTCGAAGATATAGGCGACTTCTTCCTGATCCAGATCGATGGCGATCTCGTTCACCGGCTCCATGATCTGGGCCAGAGGAACCTGCCGACCGGACCGCAACAGGTGGCTGACCGGCACGGCGCCGACGGGCTTGTAGGCCGGGTCGACCACATAGATATCGAAGAACAGTTCAGGCAGCTCCTCGCCGCCGCTGCGGAAGTGGTCGATGGCCTGGCCCACGGTCCAGAACTGGGGCGCCGCCACCACCTCGCGCTGCATCAGACGACCGGCGGTCTCTTCGCCATAGGAGAGCGTCGACTCAATGGCCGCCCGCTCCATCTCCGGCATGGCCGCCAGCACCTGGGCGCGTTTGTCATCCTCCAGATCGTCGACCACGTCGGCGGCGTCGTCGGAGTCCATTTCACCGATGGCCTTGGCCAGGGTGGCGGACGGCACGTGCTCCAGCACGTCCTCGCGAATCTCGCTGTCCAGCTCCGAGAGGATCTCGGACAGGGTTTCCGGGTCGAGGTGCGGGACCAGCTCCTCGCGGGCGTCCGCCGACAGGAAGCCCATCAGGTCGGCAATGTCCGCGGGATGCAGCGCGCTCAGCAGTTCGCGAAGACGCTCGGCGTCGCCGCGATCCAGCGCGTCGGCGACGTTCGACACAAAATCGGGATTCAGCGCGTAGTCCTCGTCAAGCGCGAGGTCTTCCAGATCCTCGTCAACTTCGTGGGGCTGAATGTCGTCCGCCATATCGGCGAGGCTGTCCGTGTCACGGCTCATTCGGACCTCCCTCAGCTATGTACGGACGACGTTTCTCGATCCCTGTTGACGTGTCTCAATCACTGGTGCGGTCGAGAAGACTCGAACTTCCACGGGTTGCCCCACAGCGACCTCAACGCTGCGCGTCTACCAATTCCGCCACGACCGCTCGTGGTGAGGCGCGGCAGGTAGCAAACGCAGAACGCTTTGGGAAGAGCGGGCTCAGATTGATCCGGCCATGTAGTCATAAACATCGGCCTCTCCCGTCACGCAGATGGAGATGCGTTCGTCGTTGATCTGGATTTCTCCGCGCGCCACCGGGTGATTGTTGGCCAGGATCCAGACCTCATCATTCACCGTCGCGTCGAGGGGAATCACCGCCCCCCGGCCCATCCGCAGCAATTGCGCCATCGGCAGCGCGGCGCGTCCCAGCACCACCTGGATCTCGACGTTGACCGACTTGACCTGACCCACCGAAAAACCCCGAAACACGCCGTTGGGCTTTGCATGACGCCGAGCCGCAGCGCACATTGGCGCTGACATGCTTGATCGGGCGTTAATCTCCGAAGCTTCGGCGCAATTTGCGCGTCACGACGGCGCGGCGGCCGGCTGGGCGGTGTCGCGCACGCCTGTGGCCTACCCGGACGCCGTGGCCGCCATGGAGGCCCGCGCCGCCGCTATCGCCGAAGGCCGGGCGGGCGAACTGGTCTGGCTGCTCGAACATCCGCCGCTCTATACAGCCGGCGTCTCGGCGCGACCTGCGGACCTGTTGGACGCCACCCGTTTCCCGGTGTTCCAGAGCGGGCGCGGTGGCCAGTACACCTATCACGGCCCGGGCCAGCGGGTGGCCTACGTCATGCTCGACCTCACAAGCCGCCGCCGCGATGTGCGCGCCTTCGTGGCCGCCCTGGAGGCCTGGCTGATCGACGCCCTGGCGACCCTCGACGTCCGCGCCGATGTCAGACCCGGTCGCGTGGGCGTCTGGGTGGCCCGGACCGACCCGCCGCGCGAGGACAAGATCGCCGCCATCGGGGTCAAGCTGCGCAAGTGGGTGTCGTTTCACGGCGTTTCGCTGAACGTCGAACCCGACCTCTCCCATTTCGGCGGCATCGTGCCCTGCGGCGTAACCGCACACGGTGTCACCAGCCTGGCGGATCTCGGCGCGGCGGTGACCATTGAGGAGGCGGACGCGGCATTGAGGACGAGCTTCCAGGCCGTATTCGGTCCCGTGACGACGACGCCGCCGCCGCTTTCCTGATAGCGCGCCGACGGATGGTCGCCGGGCGTTGTATTTCCAAACATTGCGGTTCGGTTGCAGTTGCGGTTTACTCAACCGTCAATCCGTATGCGGAGGCCTGGGTCGCCCTTTTGGGATTAGTTAACGTGTCACAGTAACCTCGAAATACTTAAGTCTTGCGTGTCCCCACTTACCGTCCGGATGCGCACTTCGATCAGGGGCGCTTCACGGCCAAGATCCTGAACCCCGCGCGCGCCAGGCTAGCCCCGGCTGGGTTCGAAGGGGCCTGGATCGCATTCGACGGCCGGATCCACACAGGCGTCACCCTGCCCAGGCCCGGCTAAAGGGATGACCCGCCGGGCCTTGTCGCCGCACTACGCGCTCGGCGCCCGCGCCGCCTCGATCCGTCCCAGGAGGTGGCTCCGGGCGAGTGTTGCGACGGCGCCGGCCATGAAACCGGCCCAGAGCAACATCCAGAATTCCGCGAGTCCCGGTCCCATCACCTCGCGCATGTAGTCTTCGACCGGCGGGTAGGCGTAAACCCCCACCCAGAACTCCGACTGGACCTTGCACGCGGCGGCCGCACCGGCGAGGGGACCAGCTGCCCGCCAAGCTGAGAGGAAAGCGACGGTCCGGGGCGCCCGGAAACTGGAGATTCGCGCCACCCGCCGGAGAGCCAGGACCCACACGACCACGCTGGCCAATGTTATCAGCCACAGCGCCAGGGTCACGAGCTTCACGTCGAGCGAGGCGTTCGCGAACGTCATGGCCATCTT
>NZ_JBILRO010000304.1:0-3496 GCF_044372605.1 Phenylobacterium sp. | reverse complement strand
TGCGGCCACAGCAGAAGGCTCCCGCCGCGTGGGCCTCGGACGGAAGGGCCACACCGAGGCAGACGATTCCGACGACAGCGCGGTACACGGACAGGCCTCACAACGG
Organism: Phenylobacterium sp.; assembly: GCF_044372605.1. Taxonomy (GTDB): domain Bacteria; phylum Pseudomonadota; class Alphaproteobacteria; order Caulobacterales; family Caulobacteraceae; genus Phenylobacterium. Next base: position 3,390 of record NZ_JBILRO010000304.1, on the reverse strand, counting down.
CGCAGGACCGAACTCGTAGGCCGCAGGCCGGGCGGTGTCAATGTTGAAGTGCGACGGGCTTTTCGTGGGTGTTGGTGCTGTTGATGAGCTGTTGGAAGACTTCGTTCGGGGTCATGAAGTCGAGGATTTTTCGGGGCCTGTCGTTCAGGCGTTCGGCGATTTCGTTTAGGTCGTCCTGGGTTACGGTGACACTTTACTTAACCCCCAATTGGGGGCGGGGCGCGTTCTCCGATGCACCAGGTGGAGGTCAAGTAAGATGTCAACGTAACAGTGGCGCGGCACGCACGGGTTGTCATATCCGGCGCACCCTATAGCGTTGCGGTGACGCTCAGAGCGTCACGGCCCTCTCTGCGCCCCTCTGCGTCTTCTGCGGTTCTCTTCCCCTGTTGCCCGGCGTTCCCTGGCCCCCGCCGCAGTAGCCTCCCCGTTCGTGTGGTTCGAGGACAAATCCTTCCGGCGTCGACGACACGCGGCTTGACAGTAGGCCAATTTGTTCTATCTTTGTTCTCATGCAGGCCGCTCAGCCCTCCCATGATGCGACCACGCTTCGGATGATCGAGGCGATGACGGTGTCGGCCTTTGAGCTGGGCACGGCGGCGGTGGAGATTGCGAAGACTGCCGGCGATAATCTCGACCGCTTCCTCGCCTTCACCGCCGAGTTCCGGCACTGCTTCTTCGCCGTACGGATGGGCATTCGGCTGAAGGTATTCGGGGTTTCGGCTCCGCGTGGCCCGGCCCGCCCCGCTCTGGAACCGCTTGAGCGCGAACGCCTTGAGTCCTCGGATTACGAGGAACGCCTGGGCATCCCCCACCGCTCCGAGCCGGAACGGGAGCGCGACCGTGATGCCGAGCCTGTCAGCTTGCCGCAGTTCCTGAAGACGCTCGGTATCGTCTCGGCAAGGGCCGAACAGGTCCGCGATCAGTATCCGGCCCGCATCCGCGAGACCACGCTTCCGACCCTGAAGGCTCTGCTGGCGCAAGCCGCCCCGCAGCCGGAGCCCGAACCTCGCCACCCCGGCCCGGCGCTGGCGGTTCTGGCCCGCCCGGTTGCGGCCCCTCAGGTCCGTTCCCAGCTGCTGAACTCCGCCCGCGCCGCCCCGGTCATCCCCGGTCGCCCGCCGCCGCGCCCTTCGGGGTAGGCCTAACCGCCACAGACCCTTCCCGCTGCGCCCATCCCTACGCCACCGTCAGCACCTGCGGATTGGCGCCGTACCGGTTTGCCCCTCGCTCGCCCGGCATCACCGCCAGCTCGACGAACGCCCAGACCAGCACCACGAAGAACCCGAAATCCAGAAAGCCTGCCGGATGGGGCCATACCGCTACGACGGACACCAGGATCAGCGCCGCCCACCAGCCGGACCGCCCCCGGTCATGCAGGCGCTTGGCCAGCACACACGTGCCGCCATAGAAGAACGCCGGATAGGCGATCAGCCCGGTCAGCGTTCTGGCCAGCGGGTCCTCGACCAGGGCCTCGAACAGGGCCGCCAGCACCAGCAGCACGACCGCCGCCACCACCGAGGGGGTCCGCGTGGCGCGGCCCTGAGCCGAAAGGAAGAGTTCGCTGACGCTCATGCGGGCTTCAGAGCTCCAGTATCAGGCAAACTCGACCAGAACTTCGTCGGCCGCGACACTGTCACCGGACTTGACGCTGACCACCTTGACCACGCCATCGCGCTCGGCGCGCAGGATGTTCTGCATCTTCATGGCCTCCAGAACGGCCACCACCTCTCCGGTCCTCACGGACTGTCCCTGAGCGACGTCGATAGAGACCACCAGACCCGGCATCGGCGACAGCACCATCTTCGAGGTGTCGGCGGCCTTCTTGGGCGGCAGCATCTGGTGCAGCTCAGCGGACCGGGGCGACAGCACCATCACGCGAAGGGTCGTGGCGCGGTGGCGGATAACGAAACCCTCGGCGGCAGGCTTTACGGCCACCGTGAAGTCGCGCCCGTCCAGATTGGCCCGGAACACGGCCTGGCCCGGCCGCCACTGGATATCCTCCAGCCTGAGCTTGCGATCCCCCGTCAGGATGGTCAGCCCGCCGTCGACGGCGGTCACGCTCATCGTCTGGTGCAGGGCGCCGGCAACGACCACCCACGCGCTCCGTGTCTGGTCCGGCGCGGCCCGGGCCAGCAAGGCCCGTTGCATGGCCAGCGCCACCGCGCTCATCAGATCGTACTGGGCGTCCGTGGGCGCCAGGCCCTGGAACCCCTCGGGGAATTCGTCCTTGATGTAGTTGGTGCTGAGCTTGCCCGACCGGAACCGGGGCTGGTCCATCACAGCCGCGAGGAACGGGATGTTCTGGCCCAGGCCCTCGATGTGGAAGTCCTCCAGGGCGCGTCCCATGGCATCGATGGCCCCATCGCGGGTCGGGGCCCACGTCGACAGCTTGGAGATCATCGGATCATAGAACATCGAGATTTCGTCGCCCTCGCGAACGCCGGCGTCATTGCGTACGATCACGCCGTCGCCCACGTCGCCTTCCAGCGGCGGCGAATAGCGCACCAGCCGACCGATCGAGGGGAGGAAGCCGCGATAGGGGTCCTCGGCGTAGATCCGGCTCTCCATCGCCCAGCCATTGATCTTCAGATCCTGCTGGCCGAACGACATTCGCTCGCCGTAGGCCGACCGGATCATCTGCTCCACCAGGTCGACGCCTGTGATCAGCTCCGAGACCGGATGCTCCACCTGCAGGCGGGTGTTCATCTCCAGGAAGAAAAAGCTGCGGTCCTGGCCGGCGACAAATTCCACGGTGCCGGCGCTGTCGTATTGAACCGCCCGGGCCAGAGCCACGGCCTGATCGCCCATGGCCTTGCGGGTGGCTTCGTCCAGCAAGGGGCTTGGCGCCTCCTCGATGACCTTCTGGTTCCGGCGCTGGATCGAGCACTCGCGTTCGAACAGGTGAACCACATTGCCGTGCTTGTCGCCCAGCACCTGGATCTCGATGTGTCTCGGGCTCTCGATGAACTTCTCGATGAAGATGCGGTCATCGCCGAAGCTGGACTTGGCCTCGGAGCGCACCGCCGGGAAGCCCTCCTCCACGTCCTGGCGGTTCCAGGCGACCCGGATGCCCTTGCCGCCCCCGCCGGCGGAGGCTTTCAGCATCACCGGATAGCCGATCTCCTCGGAGATACGGACAGCGTGCGCCGTGTCATCAATCTCGCCCACATGGCCGGGCACCACCGAGATCCCGGCTTTCACGGCGAACTTCTTGGACTCAATCTTGTCGCCCATCGCCTCGATGGCGTGTGGGTTCGGACCGATGAAGGTGATCCCCTCTGCCGCCAGCCGTCGCGCGAAGCTCGCGTTCTCAGACAGAAATCCGAAACCCGGGTGAACCGCCTCGGCGCCAGTCTCGCGGACAGCGGCTACGATCTTGTCGGCGACGAG
>NZ_JBILRO010000340.1:0-2570 GCF_044372605.1 Phenylobacterium sp. | reverse complement strand
CAGGATGCGGTCGCACACCCACTGGCGATGGCATCTCGACGAGGTCTACGTGAAGATCAATGGCGAGATGCGCTATCTGTGGCGGGCCGTCGACCACGAGGGCGAGGTGCTGGAATCCTACGTCACCAAAACCCGGGACAAGGCCGCAGCTCTCGCCTTCATCAAGCGGGCGCTGAAGCGTCACGGCCGGCCGCAAGCTGTGGTGACGGACGGGCTGCGATCGTACAGAGCCGCCATGAAAGAGATCGGCAGCACCGACTGTCAGGAGGTGGGCAGCTGGCTCAACAACCGGACGGAAAACTCACACCAGCCGTTCCGACGACGAGAGCGCATCATGGAGCGATTTCGGAGGATGAAGACCCTCCAAAAATTCGCCGCCGTCCACGGCACGGTCCACAACCACTTCAATCAGGAACGCCACCTCATCAGCCGAGACCTCTATCGCGAGCGACGCTCAGCCGCCTTGGCTGAGTGGCGCGCCGTCATGGGCTAAGGCCAGGCCGGGGTTGGGGAATTTGCGCCAAACTGGAGACGAGTTGCCGTTGGGCTGACAGCACCAGCGACGAGTCGGGCAACAACTCGTCTCCGTTGGTGGAGCTGGCAGAACCCACAGGCCGCTGGACGTGACGAATCTGGCGCTCGAAATACCAGCAGCGGCGCCAATAACAGTTTGCGGCTTGCCCTACGTGGTGGAGGCTGCAGGACCCATACCCCCATCGGCGTGGCCCTGCTGGCGCGGGATCGCACCAGCAATCCTACCAACAAGTTTAATTGGGCGTGGCCAAGGCCCGCTTCGCGCGCTCACGGCCAGCGGCCAGCGGTTTCGGTCGGAAATCGCGATCATGGCGTGGGCGGCCGGACCCAAGGCCACCTCTCCCTTGCGGACGCCGCCCAGCCGTCGAGCCCGCTGGCGCAGAATCAGATGGCCAATGCCCGCTCCAGATCCGCGTGCTCGAAGGCGCTTTGCATACGCCGGACCTCAGCGGGCCGGGTGCCGGCCTCGGCGGCGACATCGCGCCAGACCCGTGTGGCCTGGCCGACCTGCGCGATGATCTCGCGTGCGGGTTTTGGACCAAGGCCGAAGAGTTCAGCGACCGATTCCACCAGGCCCAGGTCGCAGGTGCCTTCATCCAGATCGATGTTGGTGGTGAGGATGCGCGGCCGGACGTCGGTCGGCGTGGGGTTGAGGTCGTAGGCGGGCGAAAGGGTCCAGCCGCTTTGTCCCGCCCACAGGAAGCCGTGGTTTCGCAGATGGTCATCGACGTTGGAGATCAGGACGTTGAACACCATTCGCCGATAGAGCTCGACGGCGTCCTGCTTGGCCTGGGCGCCATGTCGGGTGAGCACATCGACCAGCTCGGGATAGCTGCCGCGTTCGCCGTCGCGCAGCCCCAGCATCGACAAGGCTGACAGAAAGGGAATGCGCGTCTCGCCATCTCGGTCGAAACGTCGGGACAGCAGAATGGACTTGTCCGCGACCTTCACCAGATCATGACGCGGCGTGCGGATGCCGGCGCGCTCGGCCAGCCTCAACGCCACCCCTTCCCAGAGCTCGATGCTGTAGTCGTCGGTCTCTTTGGGAAACTTAGCGATCGACAGGCTGCCATGCTGGTCGATCACCGAAGTTTTGGGGCGCGCGCCGCCCAGTGAGGAGCCGGGCGCGAAGATCATCGCGAGATCTTCGTCGGTCTCTTCATCGCGCAGGATGCGCTCGGTGACGCCCATCAACCGACCCAGCTCGACGAGGCCCGGCACACCGGTTTGGGTCGGAGCCCGAAAATCGGCTTCGCCGGGCTCGCGGAAGCGCAACGCGCCCAGCCGGGATACGTCGGCCACGCCCAGGAGGTAGTCGGCGTCCGAGAGCGCGCGCAGCGGGCGGCCGTCACGCTCGGCCTGGCGGCGTTCGGCGCGCTGCATCAGCCGGCGGCCCCAGGTGTCGGGCGCGGAATCGCCAATCGAGCCGAACATCGACAGGCCCGCGGCCGGCGCGAACGCGCCCTGGCCCAGGGTCAATGCGGGCTCCAGTGAAAAGCGGGCCGCGTCCGCCAACCAGGCGGGATGATATTCGAAGACCACGGCTTCCCCGCCGCGCCGCGGCTGACGGTGGAGCGTGCCGACCCGGCGCAGGCCGGCAGAGAAGTCGATGTGAACCTCAACGTCAGCCATGGTCGCCCGCTCTCACCCGCTTGAGCCGCACGCGCATGGGCAGGGCCTGGGACGCCATCGAGAGGCCGACCTCGTCCTGGCCCGGCGCGGCCATGTCTCCAAGCCGGTCCAGCAGACCCAAAGCCTGAAGCACCGCTGCATAGATGCCGATGCCCACGGCGTTGTCGCCAGCCTCTATCCGGCGCAGGGTGGAACGTGACGTGAAGGCGCGCTCGGCGACGACCTCCGCCGGCAAGCCACGACGCCGGCGTGCGTCCTTGATGTCGCCCCCTAGCTTGCGAAGGCTGTGGCGAACGGCAGTCGAGGGATGGTGTGGCGTTGCCATGATGGCACCTTCGCGCTCCGCTAATCACGGATTATGTATCACCAAGTTCTCATTAAAGTCAGTGGCTTAGAGGAACACC
>NZ_JBILRO010000097.1:0-11047 GCF_044372605.1 Phenylobacterium sp. | reverse complement strand
AGGGCATTGCCCACCAGATTGAACACGACCTGCCGCAGGCGTAGGGCATCGATCATCAATCGGTCGGGGACGTCATCGTTGACGTGGAGGCTCAGCGTCACGCCTTTGGCATCAGCGCGAGGACGCCAGAAGCCTACAACGGCGCCCAGGATCGCACGGACATCTTCTGGCGCTGTGATCAGCGCCATCTTGCCGGCGTCGATCTTGGAAATGTCCAGGATGTCGTTCAGGATCGAGAGCAAGTACTCGCCACTGTCGATCAGCACCGCCAGTCGCTCGGCCTGCGCAGGGTTGGTCTCATCGCGCCTGAGAAGCTCGGCCATTCCCAGCACGCCATTCATGGGTGTGCGGATCTCGTGACTCATTGTGGCCAGGAAGCTGGACTTCGCGGCATTGGCGCGCCGCGCCACCTCTCGCGCGGCATCGGCGGCGGTTCGATCCGCGACGGCCTGATCGCGCGCCTTGGCCAGATCATCGACCAGGTCGCTGTTGGCCAGGAACGCCGCGTGCCAGGTAGAGGTGGTGCGACCCATGTTCTCGGCGACCAGGATCATGATGAACGAAAGCGTGAACAGGCTGAGCATCACCGCGCCGCCCGCAACGGGATCAAACAGGAATAGGATCAGCGCCGCGCTTTCAAGGATCAGGGGTGCGCACAGGCCCCAGAACGCGTAACGGGACGTCGCACTGACCCCCATCGCAACGACAATCAAGGTCGCCGTCTGCAAAGCGAAGACCGCCAACTCGGCTAGACCCCCACCGGTCGCCATCACGAAACTCGGTCCGGTGTACGCTACCACCCGTGCGACACAGAGCATTGCGAGCTTGATCGCGCCAACGCGTTCGTCGGCGGCGGTGCCCTCCCGGATCCATCGTCGGAGTAAGTGCTGTTGGAGCGTGTCGATCCCGCAGGCCGACACCAGGGCGACCGAGGCGATGAGCGGGTGACCCAGCATCACCATGGCCAACGCAGCCAAGCCGTTGAACACATAGTGCGCGGCGACCGGCACTCGCATACCGCGAAGCGTCAGCTGGTGAGCCGTCAGTTTGACGTCAGCGAAGGCCTGATCTGTATTTGAACCTGGCGGCATCTTGTCTGACTTCGACACCCCGACAGTCTCCACAATGTCGTGAGTCTAGCGTGCAAAGATGAACCGCCAGCGAACGCCGCGCTGGATGCGGGGGATCAGCCGGCCAGCGCCGCTGCCGTCGTCCGCTCCAGGTCGTGATCGGCTTCGACCACAGCGTCGGCCTGCCCGGAGGCCTGGGTCAGGATCTGACCCGCGTAGAGCCGGGCCAGCGCGCCCTTGCTCTGCATCCAGGGATCCGACGACCCGGAGGCTGCGAGTGCCTGTCGACCCAGGATCCAGCCGCCCACGACTTCTCCGGCCAGTTTCAGATAAGGCGTGGCCGCGGTCAGGGCGGCGGCGTTGTCGGCGGCGACCAGCCAGTCAGTCGCGCGCTCGAGGGCCGCGACCCCAGCTGTCAGCCGCTCACCCACCCGGGCCAGCTCGGGATCGTCGGTCAGGATTTGCGCCGTGGCCGCCATGTCCCCGCAAAGCGCTCGCATCGTGGCGCCGCCGTTCAGCCGCACCTTGCGCCCGATCAGGTCGATGGCCTGGATCGCGTTGGTACCCTCATAAATCGGGGCGATGCGTGCGTCCCGGTAGTGTTGGGCGGCACCTGTATCTTCCATGAATCCCATGCCGCCGTGGATCTGAACCCCCTGCGAGGCGACCTCGACTCCGATGTCGGTCGACCATGCCTTGGCGATTGGCGTGAGCAACTCCTGCCGCGCCTTCGCCGCCGTGCGATCGTCAGGCGTTTCGGCCAGCCTCGCGAGGTCAGCCAGAACGCCCGTGGCGAGACAGATTCCACGCGCAGCTTCGATCTTGGCCTTCATCAGCATAAGTGTGCGTCGTACATCCGGATGGCCGTAGATGGTGCCGTCTGCCTCCCAGGTCGTCCGGCCCTGCTTGCGCTCGGTTGCGTAGTCCAGCGCCTGCTGGAACGCCCGCTCGGCGATGGCCACGCCCTGGACACCCACCTGCAGGCGAGCGGCGTTCATCATCACGAACATATGGGGCAAGCCTTGCCCAAGCGAGCCCACCAGTTCAGCCTGAGCGCCCTCAAATAGCATGACGCAGGTGGGCGAGCCGTGGATACCCAGCTTGTTCTCGATGGACCCGGCGCGCAGATCGTTCAGGCTGCCGAGTGTTCCGTCATCCTTGACCATCTTCTTGGTGGTCAGGAAAAGGCTGATACCCTTTACACCCGCAGGCGCGTCGGGGGTGCGCGCCAGGACCAGATGGCAGATGTTTTCCGCCGCGTCGTGGTCACCCCAGGTAATGTATATTTTCTGGCCTGTCAGCCGATAGCCTCCTTGGCCGTCCGGCTCGGCGCGGGTGGTGAGCGCTGCCAGATCCGAGCCCGCCTGCGGCTCCGTCAGATTCATGGTGCCTGTCCACTCGCCGGACACCAGCTTGGGTAGCACCAGCCGTTTCTGCCTCTCCGTGCCGTGGAGAGCCAGGGCCTCGATGGCGCCCTGGGTCAACATCGGGCAAAGGCCGAACGCCATGTTGGCAGCGTGCACCATCTCGAACACGGCAAGCTCCAGCGCCTTTGAGAGCCCCTGGCCGCCATGCTCAGGATCGGCGGACAGCGAGTTCCAGCCCTGCTCGACGAAGCGATGATAAGCCTCGGCAAAGCCCGGTGCGGCCGTGACGCGACCGTTCTCATACCGTGCACCCTCGGTGTCACCCTTGCGGTTCAGCGGCGCCAGTTCGTTGTCGGTGAAGGCGGCGGCGGCCTCCAGCACGGCCTGGACCGTGTCCTCATCGAGATCCGGATAGGCGCGTGCCAGCAGGTCGCTGTGGCCGATGGTCTTCAACGCGAACGCCAGGTCGCGGGCAGGGGCTCGGAACGTCATGTGGATCTCGTCTGACTGTTGCCGTCTCCTAACCTCTGCGCGAGAAGTTCGGAAGCGGCCCGTGAGATTCCCGCCATCTCTTCGTCGCACCTATGCGTATCAGTTGGATTGGTCGGGGGGGGTGCGATCCGAATGCTGCGCTGCGCGTTTGCGTTCCTGAGTCTGGGTCTGTGGCTTGTGGCCACAAGCCCGATCACTGCTCAGCCCACCAATCGCGACCCGACCCGGGCGCCGGCGGGCAACTACGTGCTCGAGCCCGGGAGCTCAAGCCTCCTGATCAGGATTCCACTCATGGGTGGATTGTCGCGTTATGCCATGCGCTTCAACACTCTGTCGGGCGACTTTACCTACGATCCAGGCAACTGGCGGAACACGGAGGTCGAGATCACGGTCGACCCCAGATCCATCGTGGCCCGCAACAGCGCGTTCAGTCGGGCGGTGTTGGGTTACTTTGAGCCGGACAAGTATCCGGTCATCCTCTTCCGATCGACATCGCTCGCGACAGATGCGGAGGGGATAGGCCTGTTGACGGGTGACCTTACCTTCCACGGCGTTACGCGACCGGTGGCGCTGGCTGTAGAGTTCAAGGGCGTCGGAGCTGACCCGGCCGGCTCCGGCGCGCGGATGGCGTTCTCGGGCACTGGCCGGATCCGGCGATCCGAGTTCGGTGTAACCGCAGCGCGTGTGTTTGCAGATGATCAGATCGACCTGGTTTTCGATGTCGAGTTCGTGAGGAAATAGCCCGATGACGGACCTGAGAACCCTCGCCACGGCTCGCTACTCCACCGGAGCCATGTTGCTCCACTGGACGATCGCAGCGCTGATCGTTCTGCAGGTGGTGCTGGCAGGTCGGATGGAGGGCCGAACGCCTGAAGCGTTTGCGATCGTCCAGCTACACAAGTCCTTGGGTATAAGCATCCTGCTGTTCAGCCTGATCCGGCTGGCGTGGCGCATGCTGCATCCGCCGCCGCCGGAACCCGCGTCCCTGACGCCTTGGGAGCGAAGGCTGTCTCACTTTGTGCATTGGGCACTCTACGGCGTGATGATCGGCATGCCGATCACCGGCTGGATTGCGGTGTCGGCCAGCCGGTATGCGTTGCCGACCCTGCTGTTCGGCGCCGTGCCCTGGCCGCACGTGCCGGGCCTTGCCGACCTGACCCCGGCTGCGCGAGCGATCTGGCATCAGGCGGGGGAGGTCAGTCACGAGCTGATCATCAAGGCCGCCTATGGCTTGCTCGCCTTGCATGTGCTGGGCGCATTGAAGCATCAGATCTTCAGGGGCGATCCGCCCGTTCTTCCTCGCATGACGCCAGGCGTGCGGTTTGACCGACGATTTGATCTGCGACTGCTGGCCATCCCGGTCGCGCTGCTTGCCGTCGTGGCGTTCGGTCGCACCTATCACCCTCCGCGTCCGCATAGTGCGCCCGCTCCGGTCGTAGCTACGCCTGAGCCAGAGGCGCCGATTCCGCCGGAGCCTGCGGCGGCGACTACGGTAGTGGAGCCGAGACCAGATGCGGGACCGATTGCGTGGAAAGTTTCTCGGGGCTCGAGCCTGACTTTCGCCACTGCCTGGAGCGGCGAGGCGATCGAGGGCCGATTCGACCGCTGGACGGCTGACATCCAGTTCAATCCCGATGCGCTCGACCGATCGCGGGTGTCGGTTTCCATCGACATGGCCTCGGCGGTATCGGGCGATGAGCAGCGCGACGCGAGCCTGCCGTCCGCTGACTGGTTCGACACCGCCGTCCACCCGAAGGCTACGTTCACCGCGACGCGGTTCGAGAGGACGGGCGATGGGCGGTTCGTGGCGCGAGGCCAGCTGAGCCTGCGTGGCGTAAGTCGGCCACTTACCCTGCCGTTCCGGTTGAAGATCGACGGCGACAGGGCCGAGGTCAGCGGTGTAACCACCCTCGACCGGACGACCTTTGGGGTAGGGCAGGGCGAATGGGCGAGCACCGATCAGATTCCGGCGAAGGTGACGGTGCGGATCGTACTCGCGGCGCAACGCAGCTCGCCCTCGCCGTAGCCGCACTTCGGGCTGGCGGTCTGGTGCTGATGCCGACCGAAACGGTCTATGGCCTGGCGGCCGATGCTTCTGATCCGCTGGCGGTGGCTCGGGTCTACGAGGCCAAGGGGCGGCCCGCCTTCAATCCTCTCATCGCCCATGTCAGTGATCTGGCGATGGCGCGAAGCGTCGCACGGTTCGATGACCGGGCTGAACGATTGGCTGCCGCCTTCTGGCCAGGCCCGCTGACACTCGTGTTGCCGATCTCTGATGGTGCGGCGGTCTGTGATCTGGCTCGCGCCGGACTGGAAACCGTTGCGGTGCGGTTTCCCCGGCATCCAATGGCGCAGAGGTTGGTCGCAGCCTTTGGTGGGCCCCTCGTCGCACCGTCCGCCAATCGCTCAGGTCGCCCCAGCCCGACCACCTGTACCGACGCGGTCGAGGAGACCGGTGAGGCCGCGACGGTGGCCCTGGACGGAGGCTCCTGCACAATCGGTCTTGAATCGACAGTGGTCGCCTTGCTGGACGATGCGCGATTGCTACGTCCCGGCGCGATAACCCGGGACCAGATCGAGGCGATCATTGGCCCGTTGGCGGAGGCCGGCGGCGACGCCAGGCGCTCCCCTGGCCGACTGACGCGTCACTACGCACCTGACGCGCCAGTCCGACTGGATGTGCTCCAGCCGGTCCCCGGCGAGGCCTGGCTGGCCTTCGGACCAGCAGGGCGTGGTCCGTGGAATCTGAGTCCGACCGGCGACCTGCGCGAAGCCGCCGCCAATCTCTTCGCCTATCTCCGAGCAGCAGACCGCACCAACCCCCTCGCGATCGCCATTGCGCCCATCCCGCAGGAGGGGCTGGGCGAGGCCATCAATGATCGCCTGCGCCGTGCGGCGGGGTTTGTAGGTTAGCGCTAATGTCCTAGATTGGGGGAATGACAGCGCCTGTTCCCGCCGATGTGATTTCACGCCTGAAAGCCGTGCTGGGGCCCGATGGGTGGAGCGAGGATCCTGACCGGATCGCGCCCAAACTCGTGGAGTGGCGCGACCGCTGGGTCGGGACCACGCCGTTTCTGGCCCTTCCGAAATCGACCGCTGATGTCGCCGCCGTGGTCGGCATTTGTTTCGAAGCCGGCCAGCCGATCACCACCCAAGGCGGAAACACCGGGCTTGTGGGCGGACAGATCCCGCAGGGGGAGGTGCTGCTATCCACAGAGCGCCTGCGGACCATCCGCGAGGTTGAGCCTTATGACGACGTGCTGGTCGCCGAAGCGGGCGTGACCTTGTCGCAGGTGCATGCAGCGGCGGCGGACGTGCGCCGCAGATTTCCGCTCGGGCTGGCCTCGGAGGGTTCTGCGACGGTGGGCGGCGTCGTCTCCACGAACGCCGGCGGCACCCAGGTGCTGCGCTACGGCATGACCCGCAATCTGGTGCTGGGCCTTGAGGCCGTGCTGCCCAATGGCGAGGTCTGGAACGGCCTGAAGCGGTTGCGCAAGGACAACACCGGCTATGATCTGAAGCAACTCCTGATCGGGGCCGAAGGGACGCTGGGCGTCGTCACCGCCGCGGCGTTGAAGCTGTTCCCCGTGATGGCCTCGCGCGCCGTGGCGATGATAGGTGTCGCGACCCCTGAAGCGGCGCTGGAACTTCTGACCCGCGCCAAGGACGAGACGGGCGGGGCCGTGGAGGCGTTCGAACTCATGGGTCGGCTCGGGGTGGAGTTCGCGCTCCGAAATATCCCTGGCACGCGTGACCCACTCGCGGCGCCGCACTCCTGGTATGTGCTTGCCGAATTTGCGTCCGGCGAGCCGGGATCGGCGGAAGGCGCGATGGCGCGGTTTCTAGAGGCTGGACTCGAGGCCGGCTTGATCGGCGACGCGGTGGTCGCCCAATCCGATAGCCAGGCCCGGGCGCTATGGGAGATCCGCGAGAACCAGTCGCCGGCCCAGAAGCCGGAGGGCGCCACCTGGAAGCACGATGTAGCGGTGCCAGTCAGCCAGGTCCCCGCTTTTCTGGCCGAGACGAACCAGGCGATGGAAGCCTTTGCGCCTCGCGCCCGCATCGCCGCCTTCGGCCATGTGGGGGATGGCAACATCCACTATGATGTGTTGCGGCCCAACGGCGGGTCGGACGCCGAACATGTCGCGCGCCGCGACGCGGGATCCCGGATCGTTCACGATATCGTGGCCCGATTGGGCGGATCGATCAGCGCCGAGCATGGCCTCGGATCGATGAAAACGGCGGAAGGTGCCCGCTACAAGAGCGATGTCGAGCTGGCTGCCCAGCGCGCGATCCGGCTGGCGCTGGATCCCAAGCGTATTCTCAATCCGAGGGTACTGTTTTAGGTGGTTGGCGACCCCGGCGCGCCGCCGTAAGACGCTGGGATGCTGTTCGTACTGTCACCGGCCAAATCCCTCGATTTCACCGCGGCGCCTCACACGGTGGCGATGACTTCACCGCAGATGACCGATCAGGTCGCCGAGCTGGCGAAGGTAACCCGCAGGCTGCGCGTCGCCGATCTCAAGCGGATGATGTCGCTCTCCGATAGCCTTGCAGAACTCAACCGTGAGCGATTCCAGGCCTTCGACCCCGGGTCGGATGAGGGCGTTCAGGCGGCCTTCGCGTTCAACGGTGATGTCTACGCCGGGCTGAAGGCGCGCGAGCTGGACCGCAAGGGCCTGGCCTGGGCCCAGGATCATGTGCGCATCCTGTCGGGGCTCTATGGGGTGCTGCGTCCGCTCGACGCCATCCAGCCCTATCGTCTGGAGATGGGCGTACGGATCAAGACCCGGCGTGGACAAAGCCTCTACGACTTCTGGGGCCCCAGAGTGTCCGAGGCCCTGAACGCGGCCGCCCGTGACCATGGCGATCCCACCCTGGTGAACTGCGCCAGCGGAGAGTACTTCGGCGCCGTCGACCGCCAGGCTCTGACCCTTCCGGTACTGTCCTGTAAATTTCTTGAAGAGAAGGACGGCGAGGCCCGCATCGTCTCCTTCTACGCCAAGAAGGCCCGTGGGCTGATGGCGCGCTATGCCATCGACAACCGCATCGAGCGGGTGGCAGACCTTCGATCATTCGACGTTGCGGGGTACCGGTTCGCGCCGGAGCTTTCTACCGACGCCGAGTTCACATTCTCGCGGCCCCAGCCCGAGCCAATGTCTCCAGCACGCAAGGCCGCCTGACGCTTACGCGGCGTTGGCCAGGTAACCTACCGGGTCCTTCAGGAAGTCATGAGCGTCCACCAGGCAACCCTGCCAGGCCTGGAGGTGAGTTGCGGCGTCGTCGCGGTTCATCGTCTGGAACAGCATCGCCGAATAGACCACGTGCTGCGTGGCCCCCCGGTCCTGATAGATTCGACACATCACCGAGGTCTGGTTGAACGCGTTGATCTGGGCGCCGGTTACCGACGATCTATCCATGGCGGCGTCGAGCAGTACGGCGCGACAGGCCCGCCCCTGCGGATTGCAGCCTGCAAACTGCATGGAGAAGTTTGCGGTGGTCGAGGTCACGGCGACGAACACGGAATCGCCGTCGCGTGCCCGGGTCTGAACCTTGGCGCCGGCCTGGCCCAGAATGTCCATCAGACCTTGTGGATTCTGGACGTCGAAAGCGCCCTTTGCCGTGACCGCAGATGCGGGTTTTGGCGTTGCAGGTTTTGGTGATGCGGGTTTGGTCGCGACCGGCTTGGCGACGGGCTTTGCGGGCGGGGCCTTGGGGGCCGGCGCCGCGGCCATACAGAGAAGGGCTAGGGGGGCGATCAGGAGGGCGTGTCGGATCATGTCGGATGGCTATCAGACTGTGGATCACGGCGCGAGCATGGCGCCGCCCCGCCACGTCCGGTTTCCGTAGCGTCGGGCGCGGCTTCCCGGTAGACTACAACCCTGAAATTTGGAGACCGGGCCATGGGTTTGATTGTCGCCAGCGTTTTCCTCATCCTCGCGGTGGTTGTCGCTCTCGGCGCCATCAAGATTGTGCCCCAGGGACGGGAATACACCGTCGAGCAGTTTGGTCGCTACACGCGAACCCTGAAGCCCGGGATCAGCTTCCTTACCCCCTTTGTCGAAGGCATCGGGCGCAAGATCAATATGATGGAGCAGGTGCTGGACGTGCCGCGCCAGGACGTGATCACCAAGGACAACGTCTCGGTCCAGGTGGACGCCATTGTCTTCATTCAGGTGATGGATGCGGCGGCGGCCGCCTACCGGGTGACCAACCTGGACTTTGCCATCACGCAGCTGACCATGACGAACCTGCGGACTGTGGTGGGCAACATGGAGTTGGACGAGGTGTTGTCGCAACGGGACCAGATCAACACCCGGCTCCTCGATGTCATCGATCAGGCGACCAGCCCGTGGGGCGTTAAGGTGGCTCGGATCGAGATCAAGGATCTGCAACCGCCTCCAGACATCACCAACGCCATGGCGCGCCAGATGAAGGCTGAGCGGGAGCGGCGCGCTGTGATCACTGAAGCCGATGGCGAGAAGCAGGCGGCCATCACGGTCGCTGAGGGCCAGAAGCAGTCCGCGATCCTGCAGGCGGAGGGCCGAAAGGAAGCGGCCTTCCGGGACGCCGAGGCGCGCGAACGCTCCGCCGCCGCCGAGGCAAAGGCGACCGAGCTGGTCTCTAACGCCATCGCCGCGGGCGACGTCAATGCGATCAACTACTTCGTGGCTCAGAAGTATGTAGAGGCGTTTGGCAAGCTGGCCGAAAGCCCGAGCCAGAAGATGGTCATCGTACCGGCCGAGATGAGCGCCCTGGTGGGCTCTATCGGCGGCATCGGCGAACTTGTGAAAGCGATCAACGCCGATCCCCAGCCGCCACGCCCCGCCCAGCCCCGCAGTCGAGGCGGGTCGGCCGTGCCGTCGACGGGAGTCTGAGGCCATGGATGCGGTGACGGATCTCCTGGCGGCGCAGCCGTTCTGGGTTTGGGCGGGGCTCGGTGCGGCGTTGCTGGCCATCGAGGTCATGACCGGGACAGGCTGGCTGCTTTGGGCGTCGGCGTCGGCGGCGGTGACGGCGGTGGTCGTTGCGCTCGCCAACATCGGTCTGCCGACCTCCCTGCTGGTGTTCGCACTTCTGACCATGGCGTCGACCCTCGCAGCGCGGCGCTACCTGCCCGAGACCTCGGGATCGCCAACCCCGGACATCAATGACGCGTCCGGTCGTCTGTTAGGGCGCCATGGTGCGACGGTCGTCGCCTTTGCCAATGGGGCGGGGCGGGTTGCGATCGACGGGAAGGAGTGGGCGGCGCGGCTGGAGACCGGTGAGAGCCTCGCGGCAGGCACAAACGTCGAGGTCGTCGACATCGAAGGCGCCCACCTCAAGGTGCGGCCTGCGTAACGAGTCGGTTGCAATGGTCCGATGATCGAGCGGCCGCGCTGTCGCAAATGCTTCGCTAAGTGGTTGGAACAGCGCCATACTTCAGTCGGCATTGCGCAGCAGCTTGACCCGCGACATGTCACAGCGCTTATGTGCGCGGAAATTCACGACCCCACGGTCACGACCCAGGAGAGACAAACGGTGAAGACGCCTAGAGCAATCGGGCTGGCGCTGGCGCTGATGGCTGCGCTTATGGTCCCCGCTGCGGCCGTGTCCCAGGCCAAGAAGCCGGCGGGAGTCCCTGAGGCTGCGCGCAAAGCCGGCATGGCGCGCGCGCCGGCCGTCGTGACTGCGGCCGGTCTGCCCTGCCAGATATCCGACGCCCGACTGGTCGGCGAGGACAAGAAGGCCAAGGTTTCCTACTTGGAAGTAGCCTGCGGTGCCGGTGCGATGGGTTACATCATTCAGGCTCCTGCGGCCGGTGCGCCTTCGGCGTTCAGTTGTCTCGAGGCCAACACGCCGCCAGCGCCGGGCCAGGCTCCGTCAGCGCCCTGCATGCTTCCCGGGAACGATAATCCCAAGGCGCTCCTTCAGCCGATGATGAAGACGGCAGGCGTGGAGTGCATACCGGAGCAGGCACGAGGCATCGGCCAGACCAAGACCAGCACCTATATGGAAGTCGCCTGCTCGGGCGGCGCGGGCTACATCGTCGTCGCCAGCGCTCCGTTCGATACGACCAAGGCCGCGCAGGTTCAGAACTGCCTGATGTATGACGGTCCCGAGAGCAACATCAAATGT
>NZ_JBILRO010000020.1:0-24275 GCF_044372605.1 Phenylobacterium sp. | reverse complement strand
AATGTACGATCACTGATCGGGCGACCCGCATGCTGGTGGTCGACAAGTTCGCCGCTGCGGCCAACAACGGTTGCGTGATCAAGGATCGTCGCTTCGTCGGCACGGCCAGGGACAATTCCACCTACTACGAGGCCTCATGTCAGGACGGGAAGGGCTACATCTACAAGGCCGCCGCTTCAGGTGCGCTCGCCGATACCTATGAATGCGCCAAGGCCACCAACATCCTTGGGGGCTGCGAGCTGACGGATGCCCGTGAGGCCCTCACCGAACAGGCTGCGCTCTACACCAAACTCGCCAAGGCTGCGGGTTCGACCTGTGAAGTCGCGCGCTACGCGCTGTTCCCGCCGAAGCCCGGCGAAGAGAACGTCGAGATGGTCTGCAAGGACGGCTCCGGCGTGATCGGAAGCTTCCGTCCGGGTGGCAAGGGCAACCTGATCGTGGATTGCACCCGCGCGCCGATCACGGGGTTCCGGTGCTCCATGACCAAGGATCCCGGGTTTGCGGCCTTCACAGCCGACCTCAAGAAGAACAACGTGAACTCGTGTGAGGTGTCTAACTCGCGCGTCGTCGGCAAGACCGAGAAGGGCACCACCTACGTCGAGGTCGCCTGCGCCGACAAACTGAAGGGCTATATGCTCGAGTATGAAAGTGCGCCCGCCGTGTCGGCTGTCCGGGCCGTGGGCTGTGCGTTCGCCGGCAACTGCAAGCTGCCCGGCAACACCTGATCCCGGTGTGAGCTGAATGACGAGAGGCCCGCGACGGCGACGTCGCGGGCCTTTTTCGTCAGATCTTCGCTTCGATAAACATCGGCCCGCGCTGGCCCATGGCGCCGGCGAAGGCCTTGTCGAAATCTTCAGCGGTCGAGCAACTGACGGCCGGCAGGCCAAGGCCCCTGGCGACGGAAACAAAGTCGATGTTGGGTTCGCCAAGGTCCAGAAGCTTGCGCGCAGAAGGGCCGGCCTCGCCCGCGCCAGTGCGCTGCATCTCGATATTGAGGATGCGGTAGGTGTAGTTGGCGAAGACCACGACAGTGATGTCGAGGTTTTCACGCGCCATCGTCCAAAGAGCCTGGATTGTGTACATCGCTGCGCCGTCGCCATTGAGGCTGAGCACCTTGCGGTCCGGAGCCGCCACGGCAGCCCCGATCGCCAGCGGCAGTCCGATGCCGATGGCCCCGCCGGTCAGGGCCAGAACATCATGTGGCCGTGCCGTCAGGGTGGCGGCCGAGACGCCGGCGCCGGAGGTCACGGCGTCATCGCAGATGATCGCGCACTCCGGCATGTGGCGCGCGATGGAGGCTCCCGCCAGATGGGCGTTCAATGCCCCCGATGGCGCCGCATCGGGCAGCCTCAGGGCCTGGACCTGCCCCGTCGCCGGAGCGCCCAGAGCATCGGCAAGGGCTGCAAGACCTGCAACAGCGTCTTCGGCGCGTGCGGACAGGGACAGGGTGCTACAGCCGTCGGGCACAAGCACGCTGGGCCGGTTTGGATAGGCAAAGAAGGCGACTGGCATGGTCGTGCCAGCGAAAACCATCAGGTCGACACCCTCCAGTTCCGCCAGCGCCAGCTCGCCGAAATACTGCATCTTCTTTGGCGCAAATCCGCCGGCGCCGCGCGGCTGCCTGGCGACGAAGGTGTCGGTGTAGATCGTTACGCCCACGGCCTGCAGGCGTCCTGCCTGATGGATCGCCTCTGCGCTGCAGGCCTGGCCGCCCAGCAGAATGACTGGCTTCTTCGCCGCCCTGATCGCCCGGGCGGCAGCGTCTACGGCCTCGCCGGAAGGGGCGGGCCGCACGGCCTTCTGGGCCAGGACAGGCTCGCCACTGGCCGGCAGCCAGGCTGAATCCGCTGGCAGGATCAGGCTGACGGGGCCACCCGGCGGGCCATAGCTGGCGGCCACCGCCTCGGCCGTGAGGCTGGCGACGGTCTCGGGGCTGTCGGCGGACTTCGCCCAGATCGAATTGGGCTTCACCAAGGTCGCGATGTCGGAGTTCAGCGGCGCATCGTACTGGCGGTGATAGGTGGCGTGGTCGCCCACGACGTTGACGATCGGCGTATAGGCGCGACGCGCGTTGTGCAGGTTGGCGACGCCGTTGCCGTATCCGGGCCCCAGATGCAGCAGGGTGCAGGCCGGTTTTTCCGCAATCCGGCCGTAGCCATCGGCGGCGCCCGTCGCGACACCCTCGAACTGGCACAACACAGGGCGCATCGCCGGCACGCCGTCCAGGGCGGCGACGAACTGCATCTCGGAGGTGCCGGGGTTGGCAAAGCAGGCGGTGACCTCATTGGCCACCAGGGTCGCGATCAGGGCGTCGGCGCCGTTCATTGGAACACCATCACATCTTGAGGGGCGGGAACGGCGAAGAGCCGCCTTACGTCTTCGGCGTATCGGGTGCGGGCGAGACTCTGGGCGATGTAGCCCTTATCGGTGATCTCGCCGGTATTGGGGTCTGGCGGAGCGGGTAGGACCAATGCGCGAGCCACCTTGCCGCCGGACCCCTTGGCGCGGGCGTTGTGGGCGGTCAGGCCGGTGCGGACGGCGGCTTCGACCTGGTCGCGCGCCAGTGTGGGATTGGGATAGAGCAAGAGACCCACTGCTGACTCGCCCTCGCCGCAGACGACTGCGTCGGTCACGGCGTCACCAATTGCTCCGATTGCGTCCAGTCGCAGCTCGCCGACGCCCACGAAAGTGCCGGAGATCAGCTTGAAGTTCTCCGAGATGCGGCCGTCGAAGATCATGCCGGCGGTGGGTTCCTCGGGGTCCACAAAGCGTGCGGCATCCCCCACCTTGTAGAAGCCCTCCTCGTCGCGGGCGGCCGCCGACACCTCCGGCTGCCCTAGATATCCCGGCGAAACCTGCGGGCCCTTGACCCGGAACTCCAGCTTGCCAGCCGTTGGCACCAGCCTGACCGAAGTACCTGGCAACGGCAGCCCGATCATGCCCATCCGTGCATTTGGCCAATGAACGTTGCAGGCCGTGGGCCCGGTCTCTGTCGCGCCATAACCCGACCCGAAGCTGATACGATGGCCGATGGTCCGCACGGCGACAGCCTGGATCCGGTCAGCCGTCGCCTGACCCAGCGCTGCGCCGCCGTACTGCAGCAGTCGCACCCGCTCGAAGAAGGTCCGCGCCAGCTGGTCGTCAGCCTCCAGTGCCTCGGCGAACAGCATCCAGGCGGCGGGCACCATGTTCTGATAGGTCGGCGAAATCTCCTTCAGGTTCCGCACCGTCTCGCCGAACCGCGCGGCCGTCGGCTGGCCAGCGTCGATATAGACCGTGCCGCCCCTGCGCGCGGCCATATGCAGTATCGCATTGCCACCGAGGCTGTGGCTCCAGGGCGCGGAGTGGACCATGATCGGCGGATCGGGATCGACGAAACAGGCCTCGATCTGGGCGGCGTTGATGCTCATGCCGTAGTGGGTGCAGATCACCGCCTTGGGCAGGCCTGTGGAGCCTGAGGTCAGGAGATACTTGGCATGCTGGTCGGGTGTCGCCGTCGCCGCGACGGAGCCTTCGCGGTAAAGCCGCGAGAGCGGCACATCCTGAGCACGCGGATTGAGGCTGGCGATGACGGGCAGGCCGGCGAGTGCGTCCGCTGAGAGGCCATCTGAAAACAAGCCCGCGTCTTCCACATAGACCGCCGCCGGGTTCAGCACCTGACACGCATGGGTCAGGCGCGCCAGATTTGCGCCGGGAAGGCCATACTGGGGCGACACAGGCGCCACGGGCATCCCCTGGCTCATCGCGGCATAGGTGATCAGGGCGTGGTCGATGGTGTTTCGCGCCAGGATCAGCAGCGGGCGATCTGCGACAACGCCGAGGCTTTGTAATCCGGCGGCCAGCGCTGTGATCCGTTGCCACGCCTCGGCGAAGCTCAGCGTCCGCCAGCCTGAACCGGAGCGCTCGGCCAGCCACAATCGATCCGGGGCAATGATCGCCCAATGCGCCAGAGACGCCGTGGTTGTCTGGTGATCCTCGGAAAACTGCGTGGGATTGGTCAGGACGAATTCGCCGCCCGGTCGCTCCACAACGTCCAGCCGCCTTGGCGCATAGAGCGGATCACGGAATGGGGCGGTGGAGGGGCGAAGCTCAGCGTCCATGGATCGAGCGTTACGGGCGCGGGCGCAAAAAGGGAAGCCCGGGTGTCTGCTTTCGGGTGGCCCCTGACCCCGCCGCCGGCCCTCAAGGGGATCCGCTGCGCCCGGGTCGGGGCCGCGTCGTCGGCCACCCGTGCGCCAGCCATCTGTATATCCGCCACTGAGGGCATGCACTTCATGGCCGGGTTACTCTGGTCTGACGGTGCAACACCTGCGCCGAGGGAAAGACGCGCAAGCCCCCCCGGGGAGGCGACAGCTTGCGGCCTGGTCGGTCAGGTTTCGGTTTGCCTGATCAGCGTCTCGGCAGCGGCGACCACAGTCTTCACCGGCAGGTCCATCATGTGGCAGATCGCCTGGTCAAAATTCGGATCTGCCGCCCGGATCTGGTCGTAGCTGCGCGGACCCCTTACGACGCGGGTCAGTTCCCCCCAGGGCGCATAGAGCCTGTCGTCCGAGGGCCCGAACAATCCGATGGTTGGAACGCCCGCCGCTGCAGCCAGATGCATGGCCCCGCTGTCATTGCCGATGAACAGCCGGGCGCGCTTCAGGCATGCAAAAGCCGTGACGGGATCCACCTTGCCGGCCAGATTGATGAAACGCCGACCTGCGGAGTCCTTGAGCGACATCGCCAGGGCTTCATCGCCAGGACCCCCAAGCACCATCAACCGCCCCCCCGCCATCGGCCCGTGACCGTGCAACAGGGTCATGGCTACCTGACTGAAGCGCTCGACCGGCCAGGTCTTGCCGATCCAGTTGGCGGCCGGCGCCATGGCCAGGATGGGGCCGGCGCCGAGGGTCAACTCGTCTGCGTAGGCCTCGACGCCGGGGCTGGTGTAGATATGAGGGGCTGCTGGATCGTCCTCGATCTTCAGCGTCCGCGCCGCTTCCAGCACCTTGTGTAGCGGCTGGCCGGTCTTGTGATGGACCGCCCGGCGGCGAGGACCAAGCAGGCTTGCGATCCGCGATCCCCGAAGGTCGACGACCAGTCCCCACCGCGTCTTTCGCACCTCCCGCCAGAGCCGGAACCAGTGGCTGCCGCTTTTCGATTTTTCGAGCGTGATGATCCGGTCCAGGCCCGGCACATGGGCAAACAGCGGGACAGCGGCCGGGCCGGCGACGATGGTGAAGCGGGCGCCCGGGATTTCATAGGCGAGACGCTTGATCAAACCGGACGACAGCACGGCGTCGCCGATCCGCGTGGCGGTGATGAACAGGATCGGAAAACCAGGCGCGGAGGGCATCGTCTGCTTCTATAGGCATTGAGGCTCTGGCGCTCCACTGCCTGCGGCCCCAGATTGCTGTCATGACCGCCAGCCTTTCGATTGCGCATCTTCCGAGCCGGGCCCTGATCACGGTAGGCGGACCCGATTGGCGGAGCTTTCTGCAGGGTCTGTTGACACAGGATGTCGAGAGCCTGGCCGACGGGGAGGTCCGCTTCGCTGCATTGCTGACGCCGCAGGGGCGGCTTCTCTACGACCTGTTCGTGGTGGGTCAGGGTGATGGCGCGCTGCTGGACGTGGCGGCGGAGTATCGCGACGCCTTGCTGCAGAAACTGACCCTGTATCGCCTGCGGGCCAAGGTGGAGCTCGCCGCGTCGGAGACCCGGGTCTATGCGGCCTGGGGCGACGACGCGCCGGGAGGCTGGCTCCGAGATTCGCGGCTCGATCCACTTGGCTGGCGCGCATACGGCGCCCTGGGCCCGACCACCGACGAGGCGGCCTATGACGCACATCGGCTTTCAATGGGCGTGCCAGGCTCTGCGGACTGGGGCAGCGAGAAGACCTATCCAATCGAGGCCAACTTCGACCTCCTGAACGGCATCGACTTCAGGAAGGGCTGCTTCGTCGGCCAGGAGACCACCTCGCGCATGAAGCGGCGGGGCGTGATCAAGAGCCGGATGCTGCCGCTGGTGTTCGACGGCGCGGCGCCCGCCCCGGGAACCGAAGTGCTGGCAGGCGACTTGCGGGCGGGCGAGGTGCTTTCAGGTACAGACGGGCGGGCAATGGCCCTGATGCGGCTGGACCGGGCGGAGGCTGGCGGTCTCACTTCCGAGGGTCGCACCGTCGAGGTTGCACGTCCGGACTGGCTTGACCAAGCGCTCGGATGACGGCCTGATCCCCCTTGTCTAGGCGCTCCGGCTGCTGCGAGACTGCCCCCATGACGCAATCCCTGATCCGATGCGAATGGCGCGGCATGGCCGGCGACCCGGTCTACGAGGCCTATCACGACACCGAATGGGGCGTGCCCGAGTACGACAGCCGCGCGCTCTGGGAAAAGCTGGTGCTTGACGGGTTTCAGGCGGGGCTGGCCTGGATCACCATCCTGCGCAAACGCGACGCCTTCCGCGCGGCCTTTGACAATTTCGATCCCGAGAAGGTGGCGCTCTACGGCGAGGCCGACCGGGCGCGGCTCATGGCTGACGCCGGCATTGTGCGCTCCAACGCCAAGATCGATGCGGCCATCAGCAGCGCTAAGATCTACCTGGCCATGCGCGACCGGGGCGAGGATTTCTCGGAGTTCTGCTGGGGGTTCACCGGCGGAAAGCCGATCCAGAACCGCTGGACCGGGTTCGGCGAGGTTCCAGCCCAGACCGAGCTGGCGGTGGAGGTTTCCAAGGCGCTGAAGGCTCGGGGGTTCAAGTTCGTCGGGCCGGTGATCGTCTATGCCTGGATGCAGGCCGTGGGCATGGTCAATGACCACTTCGTCCAATGTCATTGCCATGAGCGAGTGAAGGCGCTGGTACGGTGAGGGAAACAACCGGGCCGAATCTGGCTCTGGAAAGTGCACTGAGCGGGTCGGTGGTCTGTGGCGTCGATGAAGCAGGACGGGGCCCGTGGGCGGGACCGGTCAGCGCCGGGGCAGTGATCCTCGACCCGGCGCGAACTCCAGACGGTCTGAACGACTCCAAGAAGCTCACCGAGCGGGCGCGCGCCGCCTTGGAGCCGCAGATCAAGGCCGCCGCGCTCGCCTGGGGCGTCGGCTTCGCCAGCGTCGAGGAGATCGACGCGCTCAACATCCTGCAGGCGACAGGCCTGGCCATGCGCCGCGCGGTCGAGGCGCTGAAGATCACGCCCGCCCATGCCCTGGTAGACGGCAACTACCGGTTCGTTCTGCCCTGCCCGGTAACCCCCGTCGTGGGCGGAGATGGAAAGTCGCTGTCCATCGCCGCAGCCTCGATCCTGGCCAAGGTCGCGCGCGACCGGCTGATGGTGGAGATGGACGCGCTCTATCCCGGCTACGGTTTCGCCGGCCACAAGGGCTATCACGCGGCCAGCCATGTGGCGGCGCTGACGCGGCTTGGACCCAGCCCGATTCATCGGCGAAGCTGGGCGCCAATCCGGGCGTTGCTGGGCGGCTGACGCCCGCGTTGCTCAACGCCAAGGTTACCTTAACATCCCGCCGCTATGATCGCCACGTCCAGCAGAAGCCGGAGGGGATGCGTGTCGATTACCCAAAAGGGTCAAACCCACTACGACATGATCGTGATCGGTAGTGGACCTGCAGGTCGCCGGGCTGCGGTCCAGGGCGCCAAGTTCGGCAAGCGTATTCTGGTAATCGAGCGCGGCCGCCGGGTCGGCGGCGTCTCGGTCCACACCGGCACAATCCCGTCCAAGACCCTGCGCGAGACGGTGCTGAACCTGTCGGGTTGGCGCGAGCGCGGCTTCTACGGCAAGGCCTATCGGGCCAAGCAGGACATCACTGCAGAAGACCTGCGCAAGCGCCTGGAAATCACCCTGCACCATGAGGTCGAGGTCCTGGAGCACCAGTTCGCCCGCAACCGGGTGGACACCATCATCGGCTCGGCGCGGTTCGTTGACCCAAAGACGATCACCGTGGATGGCCCTGACGGTGTGATGACCTTCAGCGCCGATCGGTTCGTGATCGCTGTCGGCACTCGCCCCTATCGGCCCAAACACATTGAATTTGACGGCGAGAACATCGTCGACAGCGACGAGATCCTCGACCTCACCCGCATTCCACGCCAGCTGGTGGTGGTGGGCGCCAGCGTGATCGGGATGGAGTACGCCTCGATCTTCAGCACGCTGGACGTGAAGGTCACCGTGATCGAGCCCAACGCTTCGATGATGCCGTTCCTGGATCGCGAACTGGCCGATGAATTCGTCCATGACCTGCGCGATCGCGGTGTCACCATCCGTTTCAACGCCAGGGTGACCGCCGCGAAGGTCCAGGGTCCGGGCCGCTGCCTGGTGTCCATGGAAGACGGTCGTGAATTACGCGCCGACATGGTGCTGTTCTCGGCGGGCCGCGAAGGCGCCATCGATGCGCTCAATCTACCGGCCTGCGGCCTTGAGACCGACGAGCGGGGACGCCTGACGGTCGACAAGGCCACATTCCAGACCGCCACCCCGCACATCTATGCGGCGGGCGACATCGTGGGTTTCCCCAGCCTCGCGTCCACATCCATGGAGCAGGGTCGGATCGCCGCCTGCCACGCGTTCGAGGAGCCGATCCAGGCGGCGCCAGAATTCTTCCCCTATGGCATCTATTCGGTGCCTGAAATCTCCACAATCGGCCTCAGCGAGGAACAGGCGCGCGAGCGCGGGATCCCTTACGAGTGTGGCGTGGCGCGGTTCCGTGAGACCTCCCGCGGTCACATCATGGGCATCGGCACGGGCTTCATGAAGATGCTGTTCGCGCTCGAGACGCGGCGCCTTCTTGGCGTCCACATCGTAGGCGAGGGGGCCACCGAGCTGATCCATATCGGGCAGGCGGTGCTCAATCTGGAAGGCACGCTCGACTACTTCGTGGAGAACACCTTCAATTATCCGACCCTTGCCGAGGCCTATAAGGTGGCCGCGCTGGACGCCTGGAACCGCATGCCCAAGCAACAGGCCAGCGTCCGGGTGACAGAGCAGAGCCTTGAGCGTGCGATCCGGGTGGTGAACGGCTGAGCCTCGGCCCGGCCTTTACGCCTCGTTCACCATGACCGTTGACGGCCCGTTCACCATGTAAGCGCAGACTCTCATCTTCTGTTTCAGGGACTTGAAGTCATGGGCCTGCCGGTCGACACCATCCTGCGGGGCGATTGCCTGGAGGCGCTCAAGACGATTCCGGACAAGTCTGTCGACCTCGTCTTCGCTGATCCGCCCTACAATCTTCAGCTGGGCGGCGACCTGCTGCGTCCGGACAATTCCAAGGTCGACGCGGTCGACGACGACTGGGACCGATTCGAGAGCTTCGAGACCTATGACGCCTTCACCCGGGCCTGGACGAAGGAATGCCGGCGTGTCCTGAAGGACGACGGCGCCCTCTGGGTGATCGGCAGCTACCACAACATCTTCCGCTGCGGCGTGGCGCTGCAGGACCTGGGCTTCTGGATTTTGAATGATATCGTCTGGCGCAAGTCGAACCCGATGCCGAACTTCAAGGGCACCCGTTTCACCAATGCGCACGAGACCCTGATCTGGGCGTCCAAATCGCGAGGCGGGCGGCGCTACACCTTCAATTATGACGCCATGAAGATGGCCAATGACGAGCTGCAGATGCGCTCGGACTGGACGTTCGCCTTGTGCACCGGCGACGAGCGCTTGAAGGACGAAACCGGGACCAAGGCGCATCCGACACAGAAGCCCGAAGCTCTGCTGCACCGGGTGATCATGGCCTCGACGAGGCCGGGCGACATCATCCTGGATCCCTTCTTCGGTACCGGTACGACGGGCGCCGTGGCGCGGCGGACGGGTCGCCGGTTTATCGGCATCGAACGCGATGAGGGCTACGCCGCAATCGCTGAAGCGCGGATCGCCAAGGTTATCCCGGCCACGGCCGAGGAACTGCTGGTGACAGGATCGCGCCGGTCCGAACCGCGGGTGCCCTTCGGCAGTCTGGTGGAGGCCGGTCTGCTGCAGGCAGGTGACCTGCTCTATGACCCCAAGGGCCGCCACGCGGCGCGTGTCCGGCCTGACGGCAGCCTGGTGGTTGGTGAGCTTTCGGGTTCGATCCACAAGATGGGCGCGATGGTTCAGTCTGCTCCGGCCTGCAACGGCTGGACCTACTGGCACTTCAAGACCGACAAGGGCCTGGCCCCCATCGACGTGCTCAGGGCCAAGGTGCGGGCGCAGCTTCCGGTCTGAGCCTGCTGGGGCTGGACCTCGAGGGCATTCCAAACCACCCTTACAAAAGGTTCGGGGAGTCGCGGGTATGGGCAGACGGCAGGCATGAACCCGCGCGTCCTTGTGCTCACGCTCTGTACCTTCGCGTTCGGCTCTGCAGCGTTCATCTTCGCAGGGCTGCTCGAGCCGATGGCGAAAGACCTGGGCGTGTCGACTGCCGTCGCCGGCCAGCTCCAGACCGCCTATGTGCTCTCCTCCGCCCTGCTCGGGCCTGTCGCCGCCTGGGCGCTGGGGCAACTGGACCGCAAGCTGGTGGTGATCACGGGATTGAGTTTGGCCCTGGTCCTGCATTTGGCCTGCAGCCTGGCGTCAAACTTCGAGGCCCTGCTGGTGCTGCGCGCCCTGGCGGGTCTGGCGGGCTCTATTTCCGGGCCGGCCGCCAGCGTCGCTGCGGCGTCGCTGGTCCCCCCGGAGCGAAGGGGCTCGGCGCTGGCGATGGTGTCCGGCGGCATGACTCTGGCCTTTGTTGTCGGGATCCCCATCGGTAGCGTTGTCGGCGCGATCTTCGATTGGCGCGCCACCTTCCTCGTCGCCGCCGCTCTGGCCGCCATCGCGCTCATCGGCGTGATCTTCTTCCTGCCCCGCGTGCCGGCCCCGCCGAAGCGGGAAGGCGGGCGCGTTGAGTTCTCCGGTATCTGGCCCCTCTACCTGACCAGCTTCCTGACCTTCGCGGCCAACATGACGCTGAACCTCTACATCGCGCCCATTGTGCGGGTGGGCACAGGCATCACCGGCGCCGGCGTGGCGTTTTTCCAGGCCATGATCGGCGTGGGAGCCGCCGTCGGCCTCTGGCTGGGCGGACGCGCCGCTGATCGTGGCGCCGGCAAGTCGTGGATCTTGCAGGGCATTGCCATACAGGCCTGCGCCATGAGCCTGCATCTGGCCGCAACACACCAGTTATTGCCAAGGGGCTGGGCCAGTGATGCGCTGGTGGCGCTTGCGATCTTCCTCGCTGCTGCGGCCCTGTTCTCGATCTCGCCCGTCACCCAGTCGCGCCTGATCCAGCTGACCAACGGCGCACCCGTCGCCCTGGCGCTGAACGGCTCGGTGTTCTCAATGGGCCAGGCGCTGGGCGCGACCCTGGGCGGCGTCGCCCTCGCCAGCTACGGCGTGCCTGCCATTCCGGCGACGGCGCTGATGATGTCGGCGGTGGGGTTCAGCGTGCTGCTGTTCGTGTTTCCGGGGACGGACATTAGTAATCCGCGTCAGATACCCAACCGGTGAACTTCAGCATACTCGTACCCAGCGCCCGCACTGAACCTGTCTTCGGTGACCATCGGTTGACATAGCGGTAAGCGCCCTTATCCACCGCCTCGAAAATCCACTGCGCACCATCATACCCACTGTCGCAACTCACCGCCTTAAGCTTGAGCCGGTTCGTTCCGTTGAGCGCAAAGACAAACTGCCTCGCCTCGGAAGCGGTCAGCTTTCTTACCATCCGAGACTCGACCTTCCCAAGCTCGTCTCCGCCGCGCCCGGATAGGCGAGACGCCGTCATCAAAAGCGTCCCTCCGGTTCCTTCCTGGATTCGTACAACTATCGGCTTGTCGAATGATCGAAGCCACGTGAACCGATAGACGTTAACCGCAGTCTTGTCGGGCGTCAGGGTGGGGATTAGCGAAGGCTCGCCCGCTGCCGCTAGGTTCTGTGGACACTTATTGTAGCCATAGAGCGATGGCGGCGATGGTGACGACGGCGAGGTAGTTCCTGGCGGTCTTCTCGAAGCGTGTAGCGACACGTCGGTACTGCTTAAGCTTTGAGAAGCAGCATTCGACGAGGTGGCGCTGGGCGTAGAGGTGCATATCGAGCGGGTGCTTCAGGGCGCGTGAAGGGTTGTTGGGGATGACGGCCAGCGCACCTTTGTCGGCGATCGCCTGGCGGAAGTGGTCGGCGTCGTAGGCGGTGTCGGCCATGACGATCCTGGCGGGCAGGCCTTCAATCAGCTGCCCGGCCTGGGGAGCGTCGCCCAATTGGCCGGCGGTCAGGTGGAAGCGGACAGGACAGCCCAGGCCTCGGACGGCCATGTGGATCTTGGTGCTCAGGCCGCCGCGCGAGCGGCCGATGGCCTGATCTTCAGACCCCCTTTTTTAGCACCCGCCGCATGCTGGTGGGCGCGCACGATGGTGGAGTCGACGATGAGGTACTCGAAGTCCGGATCGCCGGACATCGCCTCGAAGATCCGCCACCAGACGCCCTTGGCGCTCCATCGACTGAAGCGCCGGAAGACGCTGTTCCAGTCTCCAAACACCTCAGGCAGATCGCGCCAGGGCGACCCCGTCCGCACGATCCACAAAACTCCTTCGACGAACATCCGGTTGTCGCGCCCGGTCGAGCCCTTCTGATCCGGGCGCCCGATGATCAGCGGCGCTATGCGCTCCCACTGGTCATCACTCAGAACCAGCCGATCCATCACACCCAAGGTCACCTCCCAAAGAGAAGCCTTGAATCACGATCCGCTCGATACCGGAATCCCTAGAGTCCACAGCTCCTAGCGCTTGTGAGTACCAAGCGGCCTCCGGGGGGCTGAGCAGAGGAATGGCCTTCGGGAAAGCGCCACATTTGTACATCGTACGTGTCAGCGCCGTTGGGAAATAGCCATTTGGCTCAGAAGTCGATCGTGGAGGCTGTGCGTAGCCCTTTGCCGGCGGTGAAGGAATCTGCTGATGGGGGAATGCCATTCTGAAGAATGTCGCTGACAGAGCGACACCCGCCGCCGCCGGAATGAAGAGCAAAGCCACCGCAGCAAAACAGCCGACGCGGTTGGTTTCTCGTCGCACTCGGACATAAGGGCCGATCAGCGGTGTAACGCCTGTACGCAAACTGGCGATCCACGTGGCGATGAATATCGCCGTGATCCAGATAAGAAATGCTAGGCCGACAAACTCTACAATGCTTGCAGCCTACGAAACTCCGGAAGCGCTGCAAACCCAGGGCTCGCGGCCTTGTCGTAAATGCGGGCATCCGGCGCTGCCGTAGTATCGAACCGGGAAATCCCATCCGCCAAAGAAGTATCGAAAGCGGACGCTGACGATCCACGAAGAGACGTTAACTCACCTCGGGTGGCCAAAGCCGTGCGGTGTGGACAAGGGCCAGGATCCAGACGGTGTCGTCCCTGACCTCATAGACCAGACGGTAGATCCCCAGCGGAATCAGTTCCCGCGTTCCGGGCGCCCGACCCGGTCGTCCCCGCGCGGGCAGGTCCCGGAGGCTGCGCGCCGCATCACTGAATGCCGCATCAACACGAACGGCGGCCGCCGGATTGTCGGCGGAAATGTGGAGCCAGATGTCGCCACGGTCGCGTTCGGCTTCCGGGGTCCAGACAACCCTCACTGATCGCGGGCGACGGCGGCTCGCCGCGCGGCGAAGTCGGCCTCAACGGCATCATCGGATCGGCCGTGCCCGGCCTCCGCGGACTTGCGTGCGGCAGCAATCTTGCGACCCAGGAAAGCGTCATAGCCTTCGGCTTCCTGCTGACGCTCGACGAACTCCCGCATCAGTTCGCGTACCACCTGAGAGGCTGGTCGGTGGCTCGCCTGCGCTGCCGCCATGAAGTGATCCCGAAGTTCTGGCTCAAGCTTCATGGTAAAGACAGCATCCTTGGGCATTCGTGCGTTTCCTAGGCTATCGTAGGTCAATTGATATATACGTTGTCACTACGTTTTCTGTCAATCTAGACATCCAATCCGAAAATCACGCCGCGCTGGATAGCCCGACCCGCGCCGCCTTCAGGAAAACGCTGGGCAGGCCCCCCATGTCGCGGTGCGGGCTCCAGATCACATCTTGAGCATCACCCTCAGCCCGCAGGATCTGCAGGGTCAGGCTGAAATGGGTGAAGACGTGTTCCACCTCGCCTGCGCTTCGCCACTTAACTGGCGCGGGCGCCGCCCCAATCGCTTCAGACTCGCTCCAACGCTTGGCCCGCCATTCGCTGGTCGGCAGGGCCAGCATGCCGCCGAGCAGCCCCTTTGGCGGGCGACGCACCAGCGCCACCTCATCGCCACGCGTCAGAACATAGGCCACGCCAAACCGATGCGGCCGCGCGGCTTTCGCCGTGCGTCGGGGGTAGGTCTCCGGAGCTCCCTCAGCCTTCGCGGCGCAGTGGCGCGACACCGGACACCGCTCGCATAGCGGCGATTTCGGTTTGCACACCGTGGCGCCCAGATCCATCAGGGCTTGCGCCCAGTCGCCGGGCCGCTGGCTGCGCACCAGCTCCCCGGCCAGACGCTTCAACTCCAGCTTGGCGTTCGGCAACGGCGCGTCGACGGCAAACAGCCGCGCCATTACCCGTTCGACGTTGCCGTCGACGACATTGGTGGGCAGGTCAAAGGCGATCGCGCCCACGGCGGCGGCGGTATAGGGCCCCAGGCCAGGCAGGGCGCGCAGGCCTTCCTCCGTATCCGGAAAAACGCCTCCGTGGTCGTTCGACACGGCCCGCGCACAGGCCAGCAGGTTCCGGGCGCGGGCGTAGTAGCCGAGCCCAGCCCAGGCCGCCATGACCTCGCCGTCGGCCTCTGACGCCAGATCCGCCACGGTTGGCCAGCGTTCGGTGAAGGCTAGGAAATAGGGCGTCGCGTGCGGCACAGTGGTCTGCTGAAGCATCACTTCCGACAGCCAGACGCGATAGGGATCGGCCCGCACGCCGGTCGCATGATCCTGCTGCCCTACCCGCCAGGGCAGGTGCCGCGCGTTGGCGTCGTACCAAGACAGGAGCTGGGCGCGGAGATGATCAGGCTGCACAAACCCGCCTACCATCCCTGCGGTCTCCGCGGTAGGGTAGGCCATGCGCCGACGCTTGCCCGATGTCGAGGACACTCTCCGTATTCTCAAAGAGAAACGGACCCGGCCGCTGCATCGCCCGCCACCCCCGGCCAGCCGGGCGCTGCGGGGGTTCATGAAGGACCTGGATGGCCGTTTTGGCCAAGGGGCCTCTGCGCTGATCGCCCGCTGGCGCGAGATCGTCGGCGCTGACATCGCCCGCCGCACCGAGCCCCTGAAGCTAATCAAGGGTCGTAATGGCGCGCCCTCATCGCTTGAAATCCGCGTGGCCGGACCCTCCGCAGCGATTATCCAGCATCAGGCACAGGACATTCTGGCCCGGGTCAATGTGTTCCTCGGTGCGGACGCCGTCGGTAAGCTGCGGATCGTGCAGGGCCCGCTTCGCAGGGCCGAGCAGACACCACCGCCCCGGCGCAAGGCTCCGCTGGACGCGGCAACCGAGGCTGAACTGATGGAAAGCCTCTCCCGCGCGCCGGAGGGCCGCCTGAAGGATGCCCTGATCACGCTTGGTCGAGGTGTTCTGCGCCGCAGCGGCAGTTGACACACATCCGCCGCGGTCTAATCCGCAGGTTCCGGCGTCGGCTTTTGCGAGAGGGTTTGTGCCGTCTCGCGGGAATCGCGCTTTAATCCTTCATTCAGAACCGGAAGGCCCCAGATGACGATCCCTACCCGCCGCTTCCTGATGGCCGTGGCCGCCGCCGGCGCGGCCCTCGCCCTGGCTGGATGCAACAATGCCGGAACCGGCGGCGCCGCGTCTGCGGACGCCATGACACTCGGCAACGCCAATGCGCCGATCAAGGTCGAGGAGTACGCCTCCACCACCTGCAGCCACTGCGGCCGATTCAACAATGACGTCTTCCCGGCCTTTAAGGCCAAGTATCTCGACACCGGCAAGGTCCAGTATACCTTCCACGAGTTCATCACTCCGCCCGAGGCTGTGGCGGTCGCCGGGTTTCTGACGGCCCGCTGCGCCGGCAAGGAAAAGTACTTCAGCGTCATCGACGCCCTGTTCCGCAGCCAGGAGGAGATGTTCCGGACCGGTGACGCGCGGGGAACCCTGCTGAAGGTCGCCCAGTCGGCCGGCATGACCGAGGCCCAGTTCAACACCTGCGTGAATGACGAAACGGCGCAGAAGGCCATTGCCGCCCGGGTCGACGCCGCCGTTCAGCGCGGCGTATCCTCCACGCCCAGCTTCTTCATCAATGGCAAGAAGGCCAGTGAGGGTGAGATGACCCTTGAGGAACTCGATGCCGCTGTGGCCGCGGCCGGGAAGTAATATGTCTGCGACCCTAACCCGGCGGCGCTCGGTGGCGTTCCTTGCCGGCTTGGCGGCGACAGCGGCGTCGCCGGCCTGGGCGGCTAAGAAGGCCTGGCCTGCCGCGCCGGGAGACATGAACCTCGGGAACTCCAAAGCCCGAGTTCATGTGGTCGAATATATGTCGCTGACCTGCGGGCATTGCGCGCAATTCAACGCCGAGGTCTTTCCGGCATTCAAGGCGAAGTACATCGATACGGGACAGGTCTTCTACACGGCCCGCGAACTCCTGACCGCGCCCCAGCAACTTGCAGTCGCAGGCGTACTGATGGCGCGCTGCAACGGCGGGACCCGCTACTTCCCGATCATTGACCAGGTGCTGCGCAGCCAGTCGCGCTGGCAGGGCGGGAACATCAAGGCCATATTCCTGGACATCGCCAAAGCCAATGGCCTGAGCGAGGCGCAGTTTGAGGCCTGCCTCCTGGATGAGGCGGCCCTTCGGGCGCTGGAGGCGCGGGTTCAGTACGCTACGGACACAGACAAGGTGAACTCCACCCCGACTTTCTTCGTCAATGGCGTGAGGCTGGCCGGTGATCGGGTGCCTGATATGGCCGATCTTGACGCCGCCATCGCCAGGGCGCTGACGCCGAAATCCGGGGGAGGCCGCTAACTTTCGTGCACTTCCAGCGACTCAGGCTCACGGGCTTCAAGTCCTTTGTCGAACCGACCGAGTTTCGGATCGAACCCGGAGTCACGGGGATTGTCGGGCCAAACGGCTGCGGCAAGTCGAATCTGCTGGAAGCGCTGCGCTGGGTGATGGGCGCCAATTCCGCCAAGGCCATGCGGGCCGGCGGCATGGACGATGTGATCTTCGCCGGGGCAGCCAACCGGACCGGGCGCAATCACGCCGAGGTCTCGCTGACCATCGACAACGCCGATCATCGTGCGCCGGCAGCCTTCAATGACCACCCTGTCATCGAGGTCGTCCGCCGCATCGACAGAGGCGACGGTTCTACCTACCGGATCAACGGGCGGGAGGTGCGGGCGCGCGATGTCCAGCTGTTGTTCGCCGACGCCTCGACGGGATCGAATTCTCCCGCGCTGGTCCGGCAAGGCCAGATCTCGGAACTGATCGCGGCCAAGCCGCAAAATCGGCGGCTTTTGCTTGAGGAGGCGGCGGGCGTTTCAGGCCTGCATTCCCGTCGCCATGAGGCCGAACTGCGTCTGCGTGCGGCGGAGACCAACCTCACCCGTCTCGAGGACGTGGCGCGCGAACTGGAAGGCAATCTGGGCCGCCTGAAGCGCGAATCTCGCCAGGCGGAACGCTACAAGAAGCTTTCGGCGGAAATTCGCGCCCTGCAGAGTGCTGTACTCTATGCTCGCTGGATGCAGGCCAAGGTCGCGGCCGAACGGCTGGTCGGCGAGGTCGAGACGGCGATCCGGTCCGTTGAGTCCACGGCACGCGCGGCCGCAGCGGCGACGACCCGCGCCTCTGCGGCGGACGAGGCGCTGAAGCCACTGCGCGAGGCCGAGACCATCGCCGCGGCGATCCAGCACAAGCTTGCCATCGACAAGGACCGCATTGACCGGGAGGCAGAAGTCTACGCCACCGAATTGGCCCGGCTGACAGGCGACCTGGAGCGAACGGACGCAGACGCCGCGCGCGAGGCGCATATCACGGAGGACGCCGAGGCCGCTCTGGCCAGCCTGTCTGATGATCTAGCCTCCTTACAGGCGCTGATCGCGGCCGCGCCGGCGCGTGCTCCGCAACTGGAAGCGCTGGCCCGATCTGCCGAGGCCGCGCGCGCCGAGGCTGACGCGGCGGTTGAACGGCTGGCCTCCGAGGCAGCGGCGCTGGAGGCCGAGCAGCGCGGCGCCCAGACGCGTCTGGAAGAGGCGCAGATACGGTTATCGCGCACCCTGCGCGCCCTGGATCAGGCCCGGCAGGAACGCGAAGCGCTGGCGACATCCCAAGACCCGCGCGCTGCCGAGGCGAGGACGCAGCTGGCTGTCGCAGAGGCTGCTCTGGCGGCGGCGCGTCAGGCGCTTGACGACGCCGAGACGGAACGCGCGGCAGCCACGTCCGCGGAATCCGCGCTGCGCGAGACAGCCCGCAAACAGGATGAGCAACTGGGCCGGCTAACGGCGGAGGCCCGGGCGCTGGCGGCGCTGGTGGCCCAGGCGCGGCGAAGCGGGTTTACACCGGCGCTGGACTCCGTGTCCCCGGACCGGGGCTACGAGCGCGCGCTGGCTGCAGCCTTGGGCGACGATCTGGACGCCGCACTCGATCCCGCAGCGCCGGCCTACTGGGGCGGGCGCGAGCCTTTGCCGCCCACCTGGCCAGAAGGCGCCTCGCCGTTGGGTCCTCTGGTCAAGGCGCCTGGTGCATTGGCCGCCCGGCTGGCCCACGTCGCCCTTGTGAATCGGGTAGACGGAGAGCGCCTGCAGAAGACCCTGGCGCCCGGCGGCAGGCTGGTGTCGCGCGAGGGCGATCTCTGGCGCTGGGATGGTTTCACGGCCCGCGCGGACGCTCCCCGTCCCGCTGCCGTGCGGCTGGAACAGAAGACCCGCCTGGCCGAGGTGGAGCACGAGATCGAGATCCTGTCGCCGCGGGTGGGGACAGCGCGCGCCGCCGCCGCCGCCGCCGCCGCGCGTCTCGCTCGGGCCGAGGAGATGCTGCGCACTGCGCGGCGCGCGCCAGCGCCTCTTGAGCAACAAGCGTCCCAGGCGAGGTCCGCGCTGGAGCGCTTTGATCGCGAGGCGGCGCTCAAGGAAGCCCGGGCGGCGTCGCTGGATGACCTGATCGCTCGCTTCGACGCTGAATTTGCCGAACATGAAGCACAGCTCAAGGCCGCCGACGTCGCGATAGTGGCGAGCGAGGGCGCAGACGATCTGGCAAACCGGCTGGCGATCGCCCGCGCAGCTGCCGCGCCGGCCCGGGAAGCCGCCGCCGAGGCCCGGGCGACCTATGAGCATGAGCTTCGCGACAGCAACAGTCGCACGCGGCGCCTGGAGACCCTGACCCGTGAACACGAGGACTGGACGCGCCGCGCCGCCGCCGCCGGCCGCCGGGTAGAGCAACTGTCCGCAGCCCGCGTGAAGGCCGTGGCCGTGCTGGACGCGGCTCGCCAGGCTCCGAGCACCCTGGAGGCGCGCCGGAGCGTGTTGCTGGACGAGCTGGCGATGGCGGAGGCGCGCCGTGCGGCAACCTCGGATGCCCTCGCCGCGGGAGACCAAGAGCGCGCCGAGGCGGATCGGGCCCTGCGCGCCTGTGAGGCCGCCGCGTCGGAAGCCCGCGAGCTTCGCGCCAGCCTCGCGGCTCATGCCGAAGCCGCAGTTCAGCGCCTGGGCGAGGTGGCGGCCAATATCCGTGAAGCCTCGCGGATGGAACCAGAGGAGCTTGCTCGCAAGCTCTCCGACGAGGCCGTGGCGATCCCGACCGATGCGGACGGCATGGAGACGCATCTCTTCGCTCTGGAGCGCCAGCGCGAGGGCATCGGCCCGGTGAACCTGCGAGCCGAGGAGGAAGCCGCCGAGCTATCCGTCCGCATTGAGGCCATGAATGTCGAACGCGCCGACCTCACCGGCGCCATCACCCGCCTGCGCCAGGGCATCGACGAACTGAATGGCGAGGGCCGTGAGCGGCTGAACGCCGCCTTCCTGGTGATCAACGAACACTTCAAGACGTTGTTCTCAACCCTGTTCCAGGGCGGGCAGGCCGAGCTACGGCTGGTCGAATCGGATGATCCGCTGGAAGCGGGCCTCGAGATCTACGCTTGCCCGCCCGGCAAGCGCATGGCCACCATGAGCCTCATGAGTGGCGGCGAGCAGGCCCTGACGGCGGCGGCGTTGATCTTTGCCGTATTCCTGGCCCAGCCGTCGCCGATCTGCGTGCTGGACGAGGTGGATGCTCCGCTTGACGACGCAAATGTCGACCGATTCTGCAACATGCTGGACGAGATGTGTCGGAGAACAGAGACCCGCTTCATCATCATTACCCACAACCCGGTGACCATGGCGCGGACAGATCGCCTGTTCGGCGTGACTATGGCCGAGCGCGGCGTTTCGCAACTGGTGTCGGTGGACCTCAGGCAGGCCGAGGCGATGGCTGCACAGTAGGGCTTCAGCGGAAGCAATGTTGGCGTGGATGGAAAGTCAAATAAAATCAGGATGTTGATCGAAATACGCCTAGCCTTGACGCACTGCAGCGTCGTCTATAGTTTCCGCCCGTCCTGAAGCCCCGGGCTTAGCGGGGTTACGGGTCGAGAGGCCTTCATACCATGACGCCGGATGACGAGATGCGCGACGAAGCGCTTCGGAACCTGAGCGCTCGGGCTGGAGCTCTGGAAGCTCGCGCTGTGCCTGTTCCGCAGGACTATGGCGTCAAGGCAGCGGGTTATGGTTATCGGCTCCTCGGCGTTCTGTTGGGGGGGCTGTTCGTAGGGTTGGGTTTCGGCGCCGCGATTGATGTGCTGGCTAGAACGCAACCTTGGGGAATGATCGTCGGGGTCCTGGTGGGCTTCGGCGTGTCGATCTGGATGGCGGTTGGTTCGGCTCGAAAGATGTCGGCCGATCTCGAACGGGAACTTGGCCCTGCACGGGATTTGCCACCCGACGACGAAGAAGACGATTGAAGGAGTTCGAGGCGGCATGGCCGACCCGATGCATCAGTTCGAGATTCACAAGATCGTGGATCTGCCGGACTTCACGGTCCCGGGCGTGGGCGTCATTGATATGGCGCTTACGAACTCGACTCTGGCCATGACCCTGGCGGCTGCGGCAGTCGTCGGATTTTTCGCGCTGGCGACATCCAAGGGCGATGTCGTTCCTGGGCGTCTTCAGATGGTTGGTGAAGCGGCGCTTGGCTATATCGACAATCTGACGACTTCGATCATTGGGGATGAAGGAAAGAAGTTCTTTCCCTTCGTCTTTACCTTATTCATCTTTATTCTTGCGATGAATGTCTTGGGCCTCTTCTTGGTCTTTACAGCTACGTCGCAATTGGCCGTAACGGCAACACTTGCAGCAATGACGATTCTGCTCGTGCTCGTTATTGGTTTTGTTCGCAATGGTGCGAACATGTACAAGCTATTCGTCCCGGCCGGTATACCTTGGTATATGCTGATACTGGTGACGCCGATCGAGTTCATTTCGTTCCTCCTGCGTCCGGTTACACTGGCGCTTCGCTTGTTCGGAAACATGCTCGGAGGGCACGTCGCTCTGAAGGTTTTTGCGGGCTTTGTTATATCCCTGGGCACTTTGGCCGCAGGGGGCGGCCTGGGTCTCCTCGCTATTCCCGGCGCAATGCTATCGCTGGGTGGCGTCGTCGCGCTCACGGCGCTGGAGTTTCTGGTTGCGTTCCTCCAAGCCTTCGTCTTTGCGGTTCTCGCCTGCGTTTATCTCAACGACGTCGTTAACCTCGATCATCATCACTGACGGTCGACTTTCACCCTTCACTCTCAACTTCTCAGTAGGACGATTACACCATGGAAGCGGAAGCAGCTAAGTTCATCGGCGCGGGCCTCGCGACCCTCGGCATGATCGGGGCAGGCATCGGCGTGGGGACCCTGTTCAGTGGATTCTTGCAGGGCGCCACGCGTAACCCGTCGGCCGCCGCCGGGCAGTTCACCAATCTGATCCTGGGCGCGGCTTTGACCGAAGCCTTGGGCATCTTGGCCTTCGTGCTCGGCCTGCTCATCCTCTTCAGCTAGGCCCTCGCACGCCCACGGCTACTAAGCGGCGCTTCGTGGGCTGATCAAAAGGACTTGCGAGCCTTATGGCTACTGAATCTCAATCTGCGTCTTCCGTCGATGCGGTGCCTTATGTCGCGACCGCTACCGGGGCCCATGGCGGGACAACTGAAGCGGTCGGGCATCCGGAGAGCGGCGGTGGCTTGCCGCAGTTCCGGTTCGAGTTCTGGGGCGGCCAGATTGTCTGGCTCCTCATTCTGTTCGCGATCCTGTACGTCCTGTTTGCACGGGTTTTTGTCCCCAGGTTTCGAGCCATATTGGATGTCCGCGCGAAGACGATCGGTGACGCCTTGGCGGAGGCTCGACGCGCCCAGGTCGAGTCCGACGACAAAGCCCAGGCTGTGAAGGCTGAAATCGATAAAGCCCGCGTCGATGCGCGCAAACTTGTTGCTGACGCAAGGACCAAGGCGTCTGATGATATGGCCAGTACTCAATCTCGACAGGACGCTGAACTTGCCGCCCGCATCCAGGCGGCCGAAGTCAGGATCCGTGGGCTTAGGGAGTCGGCTATGGCCAATGTTCGAGACGTTGCAAGCGAAACCGCTGCGGATATCGTTACCAAGCTTACAGGTAAACCGATCTCGGAAGCGGAGACCAAGGCCGCAGAAAGTTTAGCGTGATGCCTGCTTTTTTGAATCCGGTCGAAGCCCAGTTCTGGGTCGGCGTAGGCCTCCTTCTCTTCCTTGCCATAGTAATTTTTGTCGCCAAGGCCCCCCGCACCATCGCGGCGGCGTTGGACGCCCGGGCCAGCACAATCAAGGCGGACCTGGATGAGGCAGCACGAATTCGCGATGAAGCTCAGCGTCTCGTGGCCGAGTTACATGCCGAGCGCGACGCCGCGCGGCGGCAGGCGGAGGAAATGCTTCTCGCAGCCGGCGAGCAAGTCCGAATGTTTGAGTCTGAAGCCAAGGCAAAGCTCGAAGAAAGTCTCATTCGTCGCCAGAGGCTGACGGAGCAGCGGATTCAGGCTGCAGAAGCACAGGCTGCGGCGGATGTGAAGGCTGCGGCGGCAGAGCTTGCGGCCCAGATGGCGGAGCAGATTTTGAAACGGCGGCTCGTCGGAGCGACGTCTGATCCGTTGATCGATAAGGCTATCGGGCAGCTGGCCAGCAAGCTGTAGCCGCCTAAAGGAACCGGGCGCGGTCATACGTGGTCGCACCCGGCCATCTCTTTTCCGCTGGTCTACGCTCACACTCGGACGGGCTTGCGTCGGCTCCTGCGTCGCAACTTCACCGCAAAACGCATCTTTCGTGGCAACAGCAACCTCTCAACCCGAAGATATTGCTGGTAGAACAGGGCTACGAACTCCGGGTCTCGCCGTAGAAGTCGCCGGATTGGCGAGATCATTCGCGGATGAGCGCGATGCAGGCGGACGAACTGGCGCCGGGCCTTGAACGAGTTCTTCAGAACGATCATCAACCCAACCACGATCACCGGAATGCCACCGGGGCCGGGCAGCGGGGAGATCAGGACGCCGGCCAGGATGATCAACAGGCCAAGCAGCACCATTCCGACACGCTTCACGCGCGCGGCAATCTCGCGGGCAACCTCGTCCGTGGCGCGATGCACGCGCAGCGATGGCATGGCGAAAGACACTTTTTAGACCTGGGGAGTGCACGGCGGAGCGGGGAGGTTCCGCCGTCACGCGTTCCATATGCGTTCGTACCGCCGACTCGTAAAGGCACGGTTCCAGGAATTCGCGGTGCCCCGAATCTATTCGGCGGCCAATGGCGTCGGCGCCACAGTGGCAGGCTCCGGCCGCCACGCCAGCTTCGGCTTGCGTGCGGCCAGGGTCTCGTCAAGCCGGCGCAACGGCGCGAGGTACGGCGCGCCCTTGAAGCGGTCCGCGTCGCCCGCCCTGGCGGACTTGGCCAGGGCCAGCAAGGCGTCGCAGAAACGGTCAAGTTCACGCCTAGACTCGGTTTCAGTTGGCTCGATGAGCATTGCGCCGTGGACCACCAGCGGGAAGTACATGGTCATCGGATGGAAGCCCTCGTCGATCATAGCCTTGGCGAAGTCCAGCGTGGTGATCCCGGTCCCCTCCAGCCAGGCGTCGTCGAACAACGCCTCATGCATGCAGGGGCCATCCGGGAAGGCAGGGCTCATGGCGCCTGACAGACGGGCCTTGATGTAGTTTGCGTTCAGGACGGCGTCCTCGGCGACCTGGCGTAGCCCGTCGGAACCGTGGCTGCGCATATAGGCATAGGCGCGGACGAACATGCCCATCTGGCCGTGGAAGGCCGACATGCGCCCGAACGCCTGGGCC
>NZ_JBILRO010000337.1:0-2635 GCF_044372605.1 Phenylobacterium sp. | reverse complement strand
TATGCTTCGCCTGGTTTATTTCGGCTGGATTATCCTGTTGCTCGCGGCCTGCGCCACGACGGCCCCCGCGGCGACGGCGCCGCGACCGGTGACGGTGCTGATCTCTATCGACGGATTCCGGGCTGACTATCTGGACCGGGGCGTGACGCCGGTGCTCTCCGGCATGGCGGCTGACGGCGCGCGGGGATCAATGCGCCCGGCA
This sequence comes from Phenylobacterium sp., assembly GCF_044372605.1. Taxonomy (GTDB): domain Bacteria; phylum Pseudomonadota; class Alphaproteobacteria; order Caulobacterales; family Caulobacteraceae; genus Phenylobacterium. Next base: position 2,433 of record NZ_JBILRO010000337.1, on the reverse strand, counting down.
TTCCCCGTCAAGACGTTCCCCAACCACTACAGCCTGGTCACCGGTCTCTATCCAGATCAGCACGGCGTGGTTGACAATACGATGGAGGACCCCGCCATGCCGGGGGTCACTTTCCGGATGAGTAACACCACAGCGGTCCGTGACGGGCGCTGGTGGGATGGCGCTGAGCCAATCTGGGTTACGGCAGAGCGCGCGGGCATCAAAACCGGCACGATGTTCTGGCCCGGCTCCGAGGCGGAGATCCGGGGTATCCGTCCATCCTATGTGATGCCGTTCAATCAGGCGATGCCGTCGGCTGCCCGGGCGGATCAGGTTCTGGCCTGGCTGGATTTGCCGCTGGATCGGCGACCAGGCTTTGTCACGCTCTATTTCGACGTGGTCGACACGGCAGGCCACAATTTCGGGCCGGACGCACCCGAGACCAATGCAGCCCTGGTCGAGGTCGACGCCGCGCTGGGGCAGGTCATGGCCGGTCTCAAAGCCAGGGGGCAGGCTGCGAACGTGATTGTGGTGGCGGATCACGGCATGACGGCGGTTTCCCCGGACCGTCGTGCTTATCTGGACGATCTGATCGAGCGTTCAGCCTTTCGCGTGCTGTCCGGCGGTGCGTTCGTCGCGGTTGCGCCGGTTGCGGGACGAGAGGCTGAGGTGGCCCGCGCCATGGTGGGACGCCATCCTCATGCGACCTGTTGGGCCAGCCGGAACATGCCGACCCGGTTCAGATATGGCCGGAACCCGCGCGTGGCGCCGATCGTCTGCGTGCCCGAGTCCGGATGGACATTGAGCACGCGGGATTTCCGTCCGGCACAACCTGAGAAGGGCGCCCACGGTTTCGACCCGTCCGAGACCGATATGGCGGCGATCTTTGTGGCCAACGGTCCGGCGTTTCGTCAGGGCGTGAGTCTGGGCCGGTTCGAGATTGTAGATGTCTATCCGCTGTTGGCCCGGCTGGTCGGCGCGCCGGCACAGCCCAACGAGGGTCGTCTTCGGCGGCTCGGACCGGCGCTGGCGCCTTGATCTGATTTTGGGCGCCCTTGGGTTATGACCGCGGAACCCGAGATCGAAACCTTCATCGTCAGGTTCAATATCGCAGACGCCAACGGCGCACAGATCCGGGCGCTCGGCGGTCGGGGCGACTGACACGGTTGTGCCCATCCGGGATGTGTTTCAGAAGGGCTGCCGGGAGACAACATGACGGACGATCTATCATCTTCCACGACCCGCAAGCCCGGTCGCCAGGCGGGCTTCGGCTTCATCTTTGCGCTCGCCCTGATGAACTCCATCTCGTTCGGCATCATGATCCCGATCCTGCCCAATCTGGTGAAGCAGTTCACGGACGGGGATACGGCGGCGGCCTCGGAGTGGGGTGTGCTTTTTGGTGTCACCTGGGGGCTGATGCAGTTCATCTGCGGGCCTATCCTGGGTCTGATGTCCGACCGATGGGGGCGCCGGCCGGTGCTGCTGATCTCATTGTTCGGTCTGGCCGTGGACTTCCTGTTCATGGCCTTCGCGCCGGGCCTATGGTGGTTGTTCCTGGGGCGGATACTGAACGGCTTGACGGCCGCCAGCTTCTCGACCGCCAATGCCTACCTGGCCGATGTCACGGCGCCCGAGGACCGCGCCAAAACGTTCGGCTGGATGAGTTCAGCCTTCTCCTTCGGGTTCATCTTCGGTCCCGCCATTGGCGGGACGCTGGGAGAAATTGACCTGAGGGTTCCATTTCTGGCCGCTGCGGCGCTGACGTCCATCAACTGGCTCTACGGCTACTTCGTGCTGCCCGAAAGCCTGCCGCCGGAGCGGCGCGCCACCACCTTCAACTGGGCCAAGGCCAATCCCCTGGGGTCGCTGAAGCTGCTCAGGTCAAAGCCCGGGCTGCTGGGCCTGGCGGTAGTTGGCTTCCTGTTCCAGTTCTCCCACACGGTCCTGCCGTCGATCTTCGTCCTCTATGCAGGCTATCGCTATGGGTGGACAACCTCGACCCTAGGCTACACGTTCCTGGCGACGGGCATTGCGGGCTTGATCGTGCAGAGCCTGCTGATCGCGCCCGTCGTCAGACGGATCGGTGAGCGCAACGCCGTGCTCCTCGGAGCCGCCGCGGGCGTGTTGGGCTTCATCTGGTACGGCTGGGCGCCCACTGGGATGTTGTACCTGCTGGCCGTGCCGGTCTTTGCCTTCACAGGGTTCCTGATGCCCGGCCTCCAGGGTTTGATGACCCGCAGCGTGGCGCCCCACGAGCAGGGTCAGCTTCAGGGCGCCAACCAGAGTCTCATGGGGATCGCCTCGATCCTGGGGCCGTTGCTGTTCGGGACCGTCTTCGCCTGGTCAATCCGGAACGAGGCCTTCAACATGCCTGGCCTGGCGATCTTCCTGTCGGCGGGGTTGCTGGTACTGGCCTTCATACTTGCGCTGGTGATCGCCCGGAATGTGGCGCCT
>NZ_JBILRO010000336.1:0-2643 GCF_044372605.1 Phenylobacterium sp. | reverse complement strand
CATGGTGGGCGGCCGGTATGTGTTGAGCCTGCCGCAGGGCGCGGCGCACGCCTATGAGCTGCCCTATCTGTTCGGCATGGCGGCAAGCCAGAACGCCGAACAGACCGCGCTGAAGGCGACCATGTCGACCTACTGGACCAACTTCGCCAAGACCGGCAATCCCAACGGCGCGGGCGCCCCGGCCTGGGCGGGGTTCAAGGGCGGGACGGTCCAGGCGCTGGACGTAGCCTCGGGCGGCGGGGTGACGGCGATGACGGTTGACGCCTTCCGCGACCAGCACCTGTGCAAGACGGCCTGGGCGAAGCAGACGTTCTGAGGGCCTACTTCAGCGCGTAGCTGACGGTGGTGACCACGCGGATTTTCTTGAACACCTGGGAGGCGGGGTCGTAGCCGACCTCGTCGCGGCCCAGGATCTCGAACGAGCCCTGGCCAGCCGAGCGGATGCCGCCCAGCTGGGCGCCGGAATCGCGGGCGAACTGCTGGGCGCCGGTGCGGGCGCTGGCGGTGGCCTCGGCGATCATGGCGGGGCGAACGGCGTTGAGGCCGGTGAAGAGGTAGGACGGGCCGGTGTAGTCCTGCAGCACCACGCCCTGGCGGATCAGCTTGTCGAGCTGGCGGGCGGTGGCCTGTACGCGGTCGACGTTGGTCGTGCGCACGATCACGGTCTGGGCGACCCGGTAGCGGGCCGCGACGTTGGACTGCTGGTATTCCCGGGCGTACTGATCGGTCACTTCGAGTCGACCCAGGTCAATCTCGGCAGGCTTATAGCCCTGGGCGGCCAGGAAGGCGCGGACGGCCACGGTGTCGCGGTCGACATCGGCCTGGACGACCTGCAGGTCATCGCCAGCGGCGGCGAACTTCAGCGGCAGGACGGCCAGGTCCGCCTTGACGATCCGCTCGGAGAGGCCGCGGACCGAGACCGTACGATCGCCGATGCGGGCGTTTTCCAGCCCCTTGCCGATGAAGGCGCCCGCGCCGGCACCGCCGAGCGCCAGCAGCCCGCCGACCACGGCGGCGGCGATGATGCGATTGTCGATCATGGTGTCCTCGATGGGTTCGGGGATCCTTGTAGCAGGTTCGGCTGTCAGCTGGATGAACGGGGCAGCTGCTTCTTCATGAACACGCGGGGGAAGGCGGGCGGCGGGCCGTCGATCTGGCCGAACACCTCGAAACCTAAGCGCTCGTAGAAGGACCGGGCCTGGAAGGCGAAGGTGTCGAGCCAGATGTCGCGGCAGCCCTGGCGGACGGCTTCGGCCTCGGCCTGGGCCATGAGGTCGGTTCCAAGACCTTGACCCCGCGCATCGTCGGGCGTGATGACCAAGGCGACGTAGAAGGACCCCCAGAGCGACAGCGCCCAGAGGCCGCCGCAGATGGTCTCGGTCCCCGGCTCGTGGATGACCAGGGCGAAGGACTCACCCCCCGCCTCGCCCATGGCCGCGGCGTTGAAGGCCAGCAGCCGCTGGAGGATCGGCTCGTAGGCCGCATCGGGATCGGCGGCGCGGGTGATGGCGTAGGTCATGGGCGGCTCAGACCGTCTCTACCGGGTGGCCGAGCGCCAGGCAGGCCTCGTGGAGACGACGATCGAGGGTGAGCAGCGTGGCGCCGTGGGCCATAGCGATGGCGAGATGCAGGGCGTCTCCGGCGCGCAGCGCCAGGTCCTGGCGGTCGGCAAGGCGGGCCGCAGACTGGAAGTGGCTCGAGTCAATCGGCAGAACCACAAGGCTTTCGCTCACAAGCTTCCGGTAGGTTTCCAGAGCACGCATACGGTCGCTTGGCATCAGCGCCCGAGTCCTGATCTTGATCGCCAGCGCCGACGAAAGCTCGGCTGTGACCCAATCGCTAACCAAGGCCTGGCTCGGGCCAAGCCGGGCAAACCGGGCACGCATCAGGTCCGACTTCGTCTCGGACACGAGCGCGGCGACGAGCGCCGAGGTATCGAGATAGACGCTCAGTAGCGATCCTCGTCACGCATGCGCCGAACGAAGTCTCCAGCGGATTCCTCCTGAAACGGCATGCCCGCCGTCAGCGCCTCGAGCGCTGCGATATCAATCGGCTTTCGAGGTGCGCCAACACTATTGATCTCGGCTACGGGCTTGCCGCGCCGGGTGATACGGATCGGCTCACCCGCGGCGGCGCGGGTGATGAGTTCGCTCAGACGGGCCTTGGCCTCGGCGAGGGGGATGTCGGTCATCGGATTCTCCTGACCATCTGGTTGGTCACTTAGCATGCCCGGGCGGCTGAACCAAGGCAGGCGCGTGATCGAAGCTGGTGTATGGAAGGCGCCCATAGCAGAGCGAGGACCGGACATTGACGATGCTTGAAGGGCCAATGCGCCTGCCCGCTTCCGGCGGGGCGCCGCAGTCGATGGTGATCTTTCTGCACGGCTACGGGTCGAACGGCGACGACCTGATCAGCCTGGCCGAGTACTGGCGCGGCGCCTTGCCGGACACGGTGTTCCTGTCGCCCAACGCGCCGGAAATCTGCCCGGGCGCGCCGGATGGCTTTCAGTGGTGGGGCCTGAGCAACCTGACGCCGGGGGGCCGGGCAGCGGGCGTGCGCAAGCCGGCGGCGGGACTTAACGCCTTCATCGACGCAAAACTGGCCGAGTACGGGCTGGATGAGGCCCGGATGGCGCTGGTGGGG
>NZ_JBILRO010000118.1:0-10264 GCF_044372605.1 Phenylobacterium sp. | reverse complement strand
CATTGGGGGGATCAGCTCCTTGGATCGCAGTCAAACGCAGGCGGGGTCGTTGTGGTTCAGGCGAACGCTTCCGTAAGGAAAGCATCGAGTTCTTTCAGGTGGCGGCTCATCAATCCGGCGGCGGTCGAAGCCGAGGCCGGACGACCCACATAGCGGGCGCGCTTGGCCTTGATCTTCATGCGCTCCAGTGTGAGCTCCAGCCAGGGATCGACAAACTGCCAGCCGCCCATGTTCTTGGGCTCTTCCTGACACCAGACCAGTTCGGCGTTGGCAAACCGCTTCAGCTCGTTGGTCAGGGACTTCAGCGGCCACGGATAGAACTGTTCCAGCCGCAGGATGTAGACATCGTCGCGGCCAGACTTCGCCCGTTGCTCGATAAGGTCGAAATAGACCTTTCCAGAACAGACGATAACGCGCTTGATCTCGGCGTCGGGCCTCAGCGTCACGCCGCCCACATCACAGCCGGCCTCTGCGCCGTCGATCATCACCCTGTGGAACCCTGTGCCCGTGGTCATGTCGGCGATGGTGGATACCGCCCGCTTGTGGCGCAGCAGGCTCTTGGGCGACATCACGATCAGTGGCTTGCGGTACTCCCGCAGCAGCTGGCGGCGCAGAACATGGAAATAGTTGGCCGGGGTGGTGACATTGACCACCTGCATATTGTCCTCGGCGCAGAGCTGCAGGAACCGCTCGAGACGGGCGGAGGAGTGCTCCGGACCCTGGCCCTCGTAGCCATGCGGCAGCAGCATGACGAGGCCGCTCATTCGCAGCCATTTGCGTTCGCCCGAGCAGATGAACTGGTCGATCACCACCTGGGCGCCGTTCACGAAATCGCCGAACTGGGCTTCCCAGAGCGTCAGGGTGTCGGGATCAGTGAGGGAGAAGCCGTACTCGAAGCCCAGCACCGCCTCTTCGGAAAGCGCTGAGTCCAGCACCTCAAAGTGCGCCTGGCTGGGACCAAGGTTCCGGAGCGGGAAATAGACCTCCTCCGTCTTCTGATCGATCAGACCGGAGTGGCGCTGGCTGAAGGTGCCGCGCACGCTGTCCTGGCCCGACAGACGCACCGGGAACCCCTGGTCAAGAAGGGTCGCGAACGCCAGCGACTCCGCCGTCGCCCAGTCGACGCCTGCCCCGCTCTCGATCGCCTCGCGGCGGCCGGCGATCACGCGCTCGACGGTCTTGTGAACGGTGACATGCTCGGGCACGGACGTGAGCTTGCGACCCAGGTCGAGAAGCTTCTGCTTGGCCACGCCGGTGGCGTGGCGTTCTTCACCTGACGGCAGTTTCAGGCCCGCCCATTTGCCGTCAAGCCAGTCAGCCTTGTTGGCGTTGTAAGCCTTGCCGGACTCGAACTCCTCATCGAGGAACTTGTCGAACTCGGCGATCCAGCCGTCGACAGCCGCCTGGGTGGCGATACCTTCACCGACCAGGCGCTGGGCGTAGAGATCCCGCACTGTCGGGTGGCCCTTGATCTTCGCGTACATCAGCGGCTGGGTCATCGTGGGGTCGTCCCCCTCGTTGTGACCAAAGCGGCGGTAGCAGAACATGTCGATGACCACGTCCTTGCCGAACAGCTGGCGATACTCGGTGCCCACCTTGGCGGCGAAGGTGACGGCTTCAGGATCGTCGCCGTTCACGTGGAAGATCGGCGTCTCGACAGCCAGAGCCACGTCCGTCGGATAGGGCGAGGAGCGGCTGTTCTTGGGGCTGGTGGTGAAGCCGATCTGGTTGTTGACCACGAAGTGCATGGTGCCGCCCACAGCGTAGCCGCGCAGGCCGGAGAGCGCGAAACACTCCGAAACCACACCCTGGCCGGCGAAAGCCGCATCACCATGCAGCAGCAGAGGCAGGGCATGGCCACGGCCGGCGTCAGGCTGTTCGCGCAGCGTAAAGGCCTGCTTGGCGCGAACCTTGCCGATCACCACCGGGTTGACGATCTCCAGATGGCTGGGATTGGCGGTCAGCGACAGGTGCACCTCGTTGCCGTCGAACTCGCGGTCCGACGAGGCGCCCAGGTGATACTTCACGTCGCCGGAGCCCTGGACGTCGCTGGGCAGGGACGAGCCGCCCTGAAATTCGTGGAAGATCACGTGGTAGGGCTTGCCCATCACGGCGGCCAGGACATTGAGGCGGCCGCGGTGCGGCATGCCGATGACGATGTCCTTCACACCCATGGCGCCGCCGCGCTTGATGATCTGCTCCAGCGCCGGGACCATGGCCTCGCCGCCGTCCAGGCCGAAGCGCTTGGTGCCGGGGAAGCGGCGATGCAGGAACTGCTCGAAGCCCTGCGTCTCGATCAGCTTCTTGAGGATCGCCACCTTGCCCTCGGGCGTGAAGGCGATTTCCTTGTCACGGCCCTCGATCCGCTCCTGCAGCCAGGCCTTCTCCTTGGGATCGGAGACGTGCATGTACTGCACGCCCACATTGCCGCAGTAGGTCCGGCGCAGAATCTCCAGAATCTCGCGGACGGTCGCCGTCTCCAGACCCAGCACATAATCCAGGAAGATCGGACGATCAAAGTCCGGCTCGGCGAAGCCGTAGCTGGCCGGGTCCAGTTCCGACGCGTCACCCGGCGTGGCAGCCAGACCCAGCGGATCCAGATTGGCCTTCAGATGCCCGCGCATCCGATAGGCGCGGATCATCATGATGGCGCGCAAGGAATCCAGGGTCGCGGCACGGATCTGATCCACCGAGGCCATGGGCTGACGGGCTTCGATGGTCTTGGCGACCTTGGCTTCGACCGCGGGCCAGAGGCCATCGATCGCCGAGAGCCAGTCCGGACGCGGGGCGGGCACGGCGGGTCGCGCCCAGCCCGGTTTGCCGGCCGCGCGCATCACATCGGCGGAGGGGTCCAGCAGGGATGCAAAGAAGGCCGCCCAGGACGGGGCGACCGCATTGGGGTCCGCCGTCCACCGGGCATAGAGATCCTCTACGAACGCCGCATTGCCGCCGTAGAGGAAGGAAGTTTCGGCCAGAACCTCATTGATCCGGCCTGCGTCGTCCGCCATGTCCTTCGCCTTCCGGGGCGCGGCCACGGACTTCGCAAGAAGGAGCCGAGCGCAACCGCCCTTAAACCTGGTTTTTGCGACGCCGGGCATTCGACGACGCCGAAGACCTGTACGCCAATTTGCTTAACCCTTTTCGACACCCGGGGCCGACAAACCGGATCAGGCGCCTTTCAGAACATCCAGCAGCGTGGTGCCCAGCGCCGCCGGCGACGGCGACACCCGGATACCGGCGGCCTCCATGGCGGCGATCTTGTCCTCGGCGCCGCCCTTGCCGCCGGAAATGATCGCGCCCGCGTGACCCATGCGCCGCCCGGGCGGCGCCGTACGTCCCGCGATGAAACCCACCATCGGCTTCTTGATCGGCGAGGCCGCGATGAACGCCGCCGCATCCTCTTCGGCCGATCCCCCGATCTCGCCAATCATGATGATCGACTCGGTTTCCGGGTCCTTCAGGAACATGTCGAGCATGTCGATGAACTCGGTGCCCTTGACGGGGTCGCCGCCGATGCCGACGGCCGTAGTCTGACCCAGGCCCACCTGCGTGGTCTGGAAAACGGCTTCGTAGGTAAGAGTACCCGAACGGGAAACAACACCTACCGAGCCCTTGCGGAAGATGTTCCCCGGCATGATGCCTATTTTGCACTCATTTGGTGTGAGCACGCCGGGGCAATTGGGCCCGATCAGCCTGGATTTTGAGCCGGAGAGCGAGCGCTTCACCCGCACCATGTCGGCCACCGGGATACCCTCGGTGATGCAGATGATCAGCGGGATCTCGGCGTCGATGGCTTCGAGGATCGAGTCTGCGGCAAAGGGCGGCGGCACATAGATGACGCTGGCGTCGGCGCCGACCTCTCGCACGGCCTCACCGACCGAGTTGAACACCGGCAGGCCGACGTGGGTTGTCCCGCCTTTGCCCGGCGTGACGCCACCGACCATCTTCGTGCCATAGGCGATGGCCTGTTCGGAGTGGAACGTGCCCTGGGCGCCGGTGATGCCCTGGCAGATGACGCGAGTGTCTTTGTTGATCAGGATCGACATGGTTCAGGCAGCGCCCCGCACGGCTTTGACGATTTTCTCGGCGCCGTCCGAGAGGTCGTTGGCGGCGATGACGTTCAGACCGCTCTCGTTGATAATCTTCTTGCCGAGTTCGGCGTTGGTGCCTTCCAGGCGCACCACCAGGGGCACGCTAAGGCCGACCTGTTTGACGGCGGCGACGACCCCGTTGGCCAGGGTGTCGCAGCGGGCGATCCCGCCGAAGATGTTCACCAGGATGCCCTTCACATTGGGGTCGGCCATGATGATCTTGAACGCCGCCGTCACCTTGGCCTCGTCGGCGCCGCCGCCCACGTCCAGGAAGTTGGCGGGCTCGGCGCCGTAGAGCTTGATGATGTCCATGGTGGCCATGGCCAGGCCCGCGCCGTTGACCATGCAGCCGATCTCACCATCGAGGGCGATATAGGAGAGGTCGAACTTCGAGGCCTCGATCTCCTTGGGGTCTTCCTCGGTCTCGTCGCGCAGCGCCACAATATCCGGGTGGCGATAGAGAGCGTTGGAATCGAAGCTGATCTTGGCGTCCAGCACCCGCAGGTGATCATCGCCGGTGACGATCAGCGGATTGATCTCCAGCATCGACATGTCCTTGTCGACGAAGGCCTTGTAAAGCTGGCCCAGCAGGACGGCGGCTTCCTTGGCCAATCCGCCGGAGAGGCCAAGCGCGCCCGACAGCGTGCGCGCATGGTGCGGCCAAACGCCCGTCGCGGGATCGATGGAGAAGGTTATGATCTTTTCAGGGGTCGCGTGGGCGACCTCCTCGATGTCCATCCCGCCTTCGGTGGAGGCCACGACGGAGACCCGCGAGGTTTCGCGGTCCACCAGCAGGGACAGATAGAATTCCTTCGCGATCGCCGCGCCTTCTTCGATGTAGAGGCGGTTGACCTGCTTGCCCTTCGGGCCGGTCTGATGGGTCACCAGCACCCGGCCCAGCATTTCGGCGGCGCTGGACTTCACGTCCTCGGCGGACTTCACAACCCGGACCCCGCCCTTGGCGTCAGGACCCAGGCCTTCAAACCGGCCCTTGCCGCGCCCGCCGGCGTGGATCTGGGACTTCACGACGAAGACCGGACCCCCAAGCTTTGCGGCGGCGTCGACCGCGTCCTGTACCGTGAAGGCGGCGAAGCCGCGCGGGACCGCCACACCGAACTCTGCGAGGACGGCTTTGGCTTGATGTTCGTGAATGTTCATGAGGCCTTGGGGTCGGCTGCCGACGGGCTCGCCTGCAAAGCGAGTGAGACGGCTTATAGGCGCCGCGCCACCCGATGACAACCGCGCGGGGCGCGGAATCACGCCTTGCGCAACGAGGCCTAACCTAGCGGAACCGATGCTAGCCGAAGAACATCATCCAGAGGGTCCGCCCCGGGATGAATGCGAAGGCCAGGTTGATGGCGAAGGCGCCGTAGAACAGACCCATCATTGTGCGGCGATGGCGGCGAACGTCATGGCGTTTTGCCCAGAGCACCGCCAGAGGCGTGATCAGCAACACCCAACCGGTGAACAGGTGCAGCCAGGACCAACCGCCATGGTTCAGTTCGGTGATGAATACCGTAGCGCCTGCCGTCACCATGACCAGCGAGACCCAGACCCACCCGGCGACCCGGTGGAATGTCCGGCCCTTGCGAACCACCATCAGCACGCCGCCCAGCACCAGTGCGGCAAGCGCCGTAAGCAGGTGAACCTGGATCACCGGCGATAGCGCGTTGAACAACGCCATGTCGGGCAGGTGGGGACGGGTCCTGGCCGCCATCTGCATGACCGGGGTGAATAGGCCCATCGCCAGACCCAGAACTGCCGTCACGGCCACCATGGAAAGGCCGAAGCGCAACCCGAAAGTCATCGGAGCGCGGGCGGGCGTTTGCGAAACAGTCGACATCCTCTATCTCCACTCGATCGGGGGCGGCGGCGCTGCGCGGCCCGGGTAGAGCTGGACATGACGCGGTGAGATCAGGAGCGCGAGCGAGTTTACGTGGGGCGGCGTCCGCAGTTCGCGAAGCGCCGCCGGTCGCCGTTGACGCTTCGTGGACGACGGGCCGATGACCGGGACCAGCAGCGTCAGTCCGCCGTCAGAGCCGCCGCCCAACCACGTCCGCGGCCTGGCGATCACCCTGGCCGCCGGGCTGTTCCTCACCTTCTCCGGCGCGTTTGGAACCGATGAAGCGCCACTGCTGCGACGCCTGGTTTACTGGCTGCCGGTCATGGCCGTCGGATATGTTTGGGGCTCATTCGTCACCACAACAATCGCGCGGCGAGCCAGAAGCCTGACAAACAATACCTGGCTGATTGGCGGGGTCGCCGCGCTGGTCATGTCGGTTCCCTTCACCCTGTTCGTATGGACAGCCAGCCGGTTCGTCCTGGGATCGAGCATGCCGCTGGCCGGGATTCCGTTCCTGTTTGGGTATGTCCTGCTGGTCTCGGCGGCGTTGACCGCCATCAACCTCCTGGTGGAGTCCCGTCGCACGGCGATGACCTATGCGGATCCCGCGCCGCCGAAGTTTCTGGAACGGATGCCACTGAAGCTACGCGGCGCCGAAGTCTGGGCCGTGGAGGCCGAGGATCACTACCTTCGCCTGCACACCTCCAAGGGCCAGGACCTGATCCTGCTCAGGCTTAGCGATGCGGTGGACGAACTGCAGGGCATCGAGGGCGCTCAGGTCCACCGATCCTGGTGGGTGGCCCGCGATGCGATCACCGACGCCAGGCGTGGGGATGGCCGCGCGACACTGACGCTCAAGGACGGCGCGGAGGTGCCGGTCAGCCGCACCTATGCCGGGCTGCTGCGAGAGCGCGGCTGGATCTGATCAAGGCGGGCGCGCGCGCCTAGCCCAGCATGTCCTTGACGGTGTCGCGCTCGCCAACCAGTTCGTCGTTGGTGATCTTGATCTTCGACTTGGCGAAGTCGTCCATCTCGTAGCTGGTGATCACCTCATAGGCGCCCGGCGCGGTGGTCTTCACCGGCATGCCGGCCCACACGCCGTCAGCGAAGCCATAGCGGCCCTCGCTGTTGACCGCGACCGAGTGGATCGCGCCCACGGTCGACAGGTCACGGACATGATCAATCAGGGCATTGGCCGCCGAGGCTGCCGAACTCTGACCACGGGCGTCGATGATCGCCGCGCCGCGCTTGCCGACGGTCGGCAGGTATTCGTTTTCCAGCCAGGCCTGATCGCCGATGACCGAGGCGGCGTCCTTGCCGCCGATCTTCGCGTGGGTGAAGTCGGCGAACATCGTCGGGCTGTGGTTGCCGTAGATGAACAGGTCGGAGACGTCGTTGATCGACACACCGGCCTTTTTGGCCAGCTGCGCGCGGCCGCGGTTCTCGTCCAGGCGCACCATGGCGGTGAAGCGGTCAGGCGTCAGGCGCTTGGCCTGGCTGGCGGCGATCATGGTGTTGGTGTTGCAGGGGTTGCCCACCACGGCGATACGCACGTCATCGGCGGCAACCTTGTCGATGGCCTGGCCCTGGGCGATGAAGATCTTGCCGTTGTCCTTCAGCAGGTCGGCGCGCTCCATCCCGGGGCCGCGGGGCTTGGAGCCCACCAGCAGCGCCCAGTTCACGTCCTTGAACGCCACCTCGGCGTCGCCCGTCAGGATCATGTCCTGCAGCAGCGGGAAGGCGCAGTCCTCCAGCTCCATCGCCACACCCTTGAGCGCCTTCTGCGGGCCTTCGACCGGGATCTCCAGCAGTTGCAGGATGACCGGCTGATCCTTGCCCAGCATCTCGCCCGAAGCGATGCGGAACAGCAGGGCGTAACCGATGTTTCCGGCGGCGCCGGTGACTGCAACGCGAATGGGCTTCTTGGCCATGGGGCGGCTCCTGATGGGGATTGTCGCGGCGTCCGTAACCCGTTGACGGCGCCGCCGCAATGCCGCAGGCGGCACGGGTGATGTTCGAACTTCATCCCGCCTTCGCCGCCACGTCCGAACCGGTCGGCGACCTGGCGCTTTGCCATGTGCGCCTGCAGACCGACGCCCGCTGGCCCTGGCTCGTGCTGATCCCCCGGCAGGCGGGGCTTCGTGAGCTGGAGGACCTGTCGCACGGGGATCGGGTGGTCCTGATGGCGGAAATCGTCAACGCCGGCGCGGCCGTTCGAGCGGCGAGCCTGGCTTCAGGATGGCCGGTGGAAAAACTGAACGTCGGCCAGCTGGGCAACCTGACGCCGCAACTGCATGTCCATGTGGTGGGGCGCCGCCCCGGCGATCCAGCCTGGCCCGGACCGGTTTGGGGTGTCGGCGTCGCGGCGCCGTGGGATCCGGAAGCCCAGGCCAAGGCCATAACTGGCGCGCGCGCAGCCCTCGGCCTTTAGCGGCTGCGGCGACGCAGGGTGACAGCGACGGTGCGATCGGCCTCGGTCAGGTCGCCTGCCAGCCGCCCCTCGGCGTCGAGCTTCAGGTTGGCCACGCGCCCACCCATGCGCAGGGTCAGCCCATCAGCCCGGCGCTCCACCTGATCCAGGAATCCGGAAGCCTCGAGTGCGCCGGGGCGGCGTGGATCGCGCCAGGCGCCATCCACCACACCGTTCCGGTCGAACAGCTGGAAGACGTAGAGGTCCTGATCGCCGGCCCGCAGCGTCCAGCCCCCGTCCATCGGCCCCTGAAACGAAGTCACCCCTGCCATGGAGGCGCGCAGCCGGTCATCATAGGCCCGGGTGTCCGCCGTCTGGGCAGACGCATGGCCCGCCACAGCCGCGCCCAGAACCAGGATGGCCAGACGGAGCCTCACCCGGCGACCCGCCCCGCGATCACCTCGGCGACGGCGATCAGACGCCGGGCCTCTTCCAGGTGGAGGCGCTCGACCATCCGGCCCTCGACCTTGAGCACGCCCTTGTCGCCCGTTGCCGGGTCATCGAACGCCGCGACCACCGTACGCGCCCAGGCCACGGCGGCCGCCTCCGGGGTAAAGGCGGTGTTGGCCGTATCGATCTGGCCGGGATGGATCAGGGTCTTGCCGTCAAAGCCCCAGGCCGCACCCTGGGCGCATTGCCGCGCCAGCCCGTCAGGATCGCCAATGTCATTGAAGACGCCGTCCAGGATGACCAGCCCGTGGGCGCGGGCCGCCATCACGCTGAGGCTCAGGGCGGTGGCCAGCGGTGTGCGCTCGATGCCCGGCAGGCAACGCATCTCCTTGGCGAGATCGTTCGTGCCCATCACCCAGACGCTCGTCTTCAGACGCAGCGATGCGGCGGCAATCTCCGGCAGGGCAAACATCGCCGCGCAGGTCTCGATCATCGCCCATAGCGGCAGCTCGGGCCCCGCCGCCGCACGAACTGCCGCCAGATCTGCGGCGGACGAAACCTTGGGCGTTAGTATGGCGTCCGGCCGGGCGTCGGCGACTGCCGCCACGTCGTCGGCGCCCCAGGGGGTGTCCAGACCGTTCACCCGCACCACGAGTTCGCGCGCGCCGAACCCGCCGGCCCGCACAGCCGCCACCGCCGCCGCGCGGGCTTCAGGTTTTGCATCCGGGGCCACCGCGTCCTCAAGGTCGAGGATCACCGTGTCGCACGGCAGGGCGCGCGCCTTTTCGAGGGCGCGCAGGTTGCTGGCCGGCAGGTAAAGGACGCTTCGGCGAGGGCGGGCGGTTTCGTGCATCTGGACCCTGAGTGTTCGTGACGCCTTGGCGCAGCGCAAGTCTTAGCGTTTAGGATGGCGTCATGACCACTCTTCCCATCCGCTATGACGCCGACGCCCGCAATGTGCTGGGCGAGGAACTGGTTCCGTGTTCGCTGGACCCGCTCACCGGGTTCTATCGCAACGGTTGCTGCGAGACGGGGCCGCATGATGTGGGGCTGCACACCGTCTGCGCCGTGATGACCGCAGACTTTCTGGCTTTCTCGCGCCGGGCTGGCAACGATCTCTCGACGCCCCGGCCTGATCTGGGCTTCGCGGGGCTGAAGCCGGGGGACCGTTGGTGCCTTTGCGCGCCCCGCTGGAAGGAGGCGCTGGACGCCGGCGCGGCGCCGCAGGTGATCCTGCAGAGCACCCACGAGGAAACCCTGGCCATCGTCCCGCTCGGCGTCCTCAAGGACTATGCCGCCCCGGCCTGAGCTAAGGGGTATTCAGCCTCCAGGCGATAGTGCGATCCTTCCGGGCTGAGCTGGCTCGAATAGAGGCTGAAACCGGTTACGGGGATCGGCGGCGACAGCAGACGCGCATGGGTCTCCAGCCAGAGCGCCACCTGAATCGGATTCTGCCGGCGCAGGTAGGCG
>NZ_JBILRO010000117.1:0-10265 GCF_044372605.1 Phenylobacterium sp. | reverse complement strand
GACTGGAGACGCCCAGCACCTTGCCCGAGTGGTCCGCCGCCAGGTCCGAGACCATGTAGAGCACGCCGGGCGCGATGTTCTCGGGCAGGCTCAGCGGGTCCGGGTCCTTGCCAATGCGCCCTGGCAAGTCGGCGGTCATGCGGGTGTAGGCACCAGGCGCCAGGCACATGACGCGGATGTTGTACTTGCGCCCCTCGATGGCCAGCACGCGGACCATGCCGTAGATGCCGGCCTTTGCCGCACCGTAGTTGGTCTGGCCGAAGTTGCCGTAGAGGCCCGAGGTGGACGAGGTCAGCACCATCGAGCCGCCCTTGCCGTTGTCCTTCATCCACTTCCAGACCGGCAGGACGCAGCAGTAGGTGCCCTTAAGGTGAACCTTCACCACCAGATCCCAGTCCTGTTCGGACGTGTTCGCGAAGGATTTATCGCGCAGGATGCCTGCATTGCAGACCAGGATATCGACCTGCCCGAACGCGTCCAGGGCCGTCTTGAGGATGTTCTCGCCTCCGGCCATGGTGGAAACGTCGTCGCCATTGGCCACGGCCTTGCCGCCCTCTGCGATAATCTCATCGACCACCTTCTGGGCCGCAGCGCTGGTCCCATTCCCGGAGCCGTCGCGTGAGCCGCCCAGGTCGTTCACGACGACAGAGGCGCCCTCCTTGGCGAACAGCTTGGCATAGGCCTCGCCCAGCCCACCGCCCGCGCCGGTGATGATCGCTACCTTGCCTTCGAGCAGTCCCGCCATGATCGTCCTCCCAGACCTTTGTTTGGAAGCATCATCCTGCCGTGAAGGCCACTCTGGCAAGTCTGGACTTTATCTGGAGGTACGCCGCGACTTGAAGAAGGCCTTCAGCATCGATGAGCTCTCGTCAGCCAGGACGCCCCCCACCACCTCCGGCCGCCAGTGGCAGGTGGGTTGTTCGAAGAAGCGGGGGCCGTTGAACACCGCCCCGCCCTTTGCGTCATCCGCGCCGAACACAAGCCGCCCGATCCGGGCGTGGCTGATGGCACCTGCGCACATGGCGCAGGGCTCCAGGGTGACCACCAGGGTCAGGCCGGTCAGCCGATAGTTGCCCCGCTTCAGCGCCGCGGCGCGCAAGGCCACGATCTCGGCGTGGGCGGTGGGATCATGGGTTCCGATGGGCTGATTGGCGCCTGTGGCGATGACTTCGCCGGTCGCGGGATCGACCACGACAGCGCCCACAGGCGTCTCGCCATTGTCGGCTGCGGCTTGCGCCGCCTCAAGCGCGATGCGCATGGTGCGAAAATCATGATCCACGATCCACTACGACCCTATCGCGATGACGACGGTCAACCCCGCACTGACGGCGATGAGGGCGAAGGCGGCGAGCGCATCGCCAAACTGTTGGCGCGTTCGGGCGTGGGATCGCGCCGCGATGTGGAGCGTCTGATCGGCGAAGGCCGGGTCGCGATCAATGGCCAAACCCTGACAACACCCGCAGTCAAGGTCAGCGCGGGCGACATCCTGACGGTCGACGGCGAGGTCGTGGGCGAGCCGGAACCGGCGCGCGTATTTCGCTATCACAAGCCGGTAGGACTGGTGACCACGCACAAGGACCCGGCGGGCCGGCCGACGGTGTTCGAGAACCTGCCCGAAGGGTTGCCGCGCCTGATCTCGGTGGGCCGTCTGGACATCAATTCCGAAGGCTTGCTGCTGCTGACCAACGACGGTGGCCTGGCCCGGGCTCTGGAGATGCCGTCAACTGGCATCGTGCGGCGTTACAGGGCTCGCGCCCACGGCCGGACCACCCAGGAGCGATTGGATACGCTTAAAGACGGGATCACGGTGGAGGGCGTACGCTACGGCCCGGTCGAGGCGAAACTCGACAAGGCCAAGGAGGGGCCGCAGGGCGCCAACCTGTGGCTCACCGTCACCCTGCAGGAAGGCAAGAACCGCGAAGTCCGGCGTGTGCTGGAAGCTATCGACCTCAAGGTCAACCGGCTGATCCGTCTGGCCTATGGACCATTTGCACTTGGTACTCTGGGCGACGGCGAGATCGAGGAAGTCGGCCCCCGGGTGATCCGCGAGATGCTGTCCGAGCATATCGAGCCCGAAAACCTGCCGACCGGCGAGCGGCCCCAGTTCCGGTCGGCCAACAAGAGCGCCGCTCGGCGCGCGCAGGAGGCGGCCAAGGTCGAGGCCGATCTGGCGCCGGTCCGCGCACCCAAGGAAAAGCCGGTCTACAAGGCGGGATGGGCCACGCCGAAGCCCAAGGCCAAGCAGCCGCTGAAGGACAAGGCCGTCGCCAAGGCCCGCGCTGCCGGCAAGTCGAAAGCCGCAGCCAAACCGAAATGGTTCCCCGCGAAGGACACGCCTACTCGGCCAGGCATCATTGACCGACCCAAGCCAGGCCCGCCCCGGCCCGGCCCGGCTAGACCTTCTGGATCTGGGCGGGCGGCAGCCCCTGCGCCAGGCCCGCGCGGGCCGAAGGGGTCCGCATCACCTCCAGGAAAGACCGGCGCTCGTCGGCCAGGCCCTCCGAAATCGGGCGGTCGAGGGCCGCGCGGGTGAGCCGTTTGGCGTAAGCGATACCGTCCGCGCCGCGGGTTTCCCATTCGCTGGCCATCTCCAGCGCGCGCGCCAGCGGGTCGGCGGCCAGCTCATGCACCAGGCCGATGGCGTGCGCCTCGGCGCCAGAGAAGATCAGGCCGCGCAGTATGATCTCCAGGGCCTTGGCCTCGCCCACCACACGAGGCAGCCGCTGGGTGCCGCCGCCGCCGGGGAAGATGCCTACGCGGGTCTCCGGAAGGCCGATGGCCTCGACGGTCGGGCTGGCGATCCGGAGGTCACAGGCCAGCGACAGTTCGAACCCGCCCCCCATACAGAGGCCGTTGATGGCCGCAACGACCGGCTTGGGCGCAGCGAAGATCGCGTCGGCCAGCGCCAGAAAGCCCTGCGTCGGCGGAGCGTCCGAGGGTGGCGGCGCGGCAGCGCCCTTGAGCTGCTCGCCCATGACGGCCAGCTCACCGACATCATAGTGGCGGATGAAGATATCTGGCAGACCACCGGTGATGATCACCGAGCGCACCGTGGGATCGGCGCTGAGCGGTCGGAACAGATCCAGCATCTCCTGCGCGCCAGCAGCCGTCATCGTGCCCAACGGTGGATTCGCATAGGTCATCACCGCGATTCCGCCCCGGCGTTCCACACTCACCAGACCCATGTCGTTCTCCCTGACGTCGGTTCACCTTGATTGTTGGCCGAAACCTTGGAACGGGAGAGCAGGACCAGCAAGGAGCCATCTGTGCGCATCGTATCGGGCGAGTTTCGCGGCAAGGCCCTCGTAACGCCGAGAGGCGAGGCCACACGCCCAACCTCCGACCGCGCCCGACAGGCGATCTTCAACATCCTGGAGCATGCGGCCTGGTCTCCGGGGGTGCGCGGACGGCGCGTGATCGACCTGTTCGCAGGCTCGGGCGCGCTGGGTTTCGAAGCGTTGTCGCGGGGCGCGGACTTCTGTCTTTTCGTGGAAACTGACGAGGCGGCCCGCGGGGCCATCCGCGACAACGTCGAGAATCTGGGTGGCCTGTTCGGCAAGACACGGGTGCACCGTCGTGACGCCACCGATCTCGGCGTTAAGCCCGGTGCAGATGGCCCGGCGTTTGACCTGGTGTTTCTTGACCCGCCCTACGCCCGGGGACTTGGCGAGGTTGCACTGGCGAAGCTCGCGGAGGGCGGATGGTTGGCCCCGGGCGCGGTCTTGGTCTTCGAAAGGAGCGTTTCGGAAGTTGCGTTCGATATTCCGGAGTTCACGGTGCTGGACGCCCGCGACTACGGCGCGGCGCGGGTCAACTTCCTGCGGTTTGACGGCCCCTAGCGCCGCCCGAACAGCCGCTCGATGTCCGCCAGCCTGAGTTCCACATAGGTCGGCCGGCCGTGGTTGCACTGGCCTGAATGGGGGGTTGCCTCCATCTGCCGGAGGAGGGCGTTCATCTCGGGCGCGCTCAGACGGCGACCTGCGCGGACCGAGCCGTGACAGGCCATGGTGGAACAGACGTCCTCCAGCCGTTCCTTGAGCGCGAGCGCCTGACCGTTCTCGGCCAGGTCGTCGGCAATGTCACGGATCAGACCGGCGGCGTCGGTTTCGCCCAGCAGGGCCGGAACTTCCCGAACCAGAACCGCGCCGCCGCCGAACGGCTCCACGACCAGCCCCAGGGCAGCCAGTTCGTCGGCGCGGGCCAGCACCCGGTCGGCCTCGGCGGGGTCGAGCTCAACCACCTCGGGCAGCAGAAGGGCCTGGCGGGCGACGCCGCCGTCGGCCATCTCGGCCTTCATGCGTTCATAGACCAGGCGCTCATGAGCCGCGTGCTGGTCGACGATCACCACCCCGTCGCGGGTCTGGGCCACGATATAGGTCTCGTGCACCTGGGCGCGAGCGGCACCGAGCGGGAAGTCCACCGGATCGAAGGCGGTCGTGACCGAGGGTTCAGCGACCCCCAATGCGGGATCGGGTTCCGCACGTGCGGATACTTCCGAAAAGCCCGGGATCGACTGCACGGCCTGCGCCCAGCCGCCCTGACGCCAGGCAGAGAACCCTGCGCCCGACGGTTGCGGCGGCATGCTGTTCGGACGAAAGCCACCCAGGGCGGCCATCGAGACGGTGGTCGAGGCCCGGTGCCCCGCAGCCGCCAGGGAATGGCGCAGGCCGCTGACGATCAGGCCGCGCACCAGCCCTGGATCGCGGAACCGCACCTCGGCCTTGGCCGGGTGGACATTGACGTCCACGAGCCCGGCGTCGAGCTCGACATAGAGCGCGGCCAGCGGGTGGCGATCGCGGGCCAGGAAGTCGGCGTAGGCGCCGCGCAACGCGCCCTGTAGCAGGCGGTCACGCACCGGGCGGCCATTGACGAACAGGTACTGGTGCGCCGCGTTGCCTCGGTTGTAGGTGGGCAGGCCCGCGAAGCCCGTCAGGCGTACGCCCTCGCGCTCGTGATCCAGCGCCAGGGCATTGTCGGAGAACTCGCGGCCCATGATCGCCGACAGCCGCGCCAGCCGACCATCGGGCCCGGCCACCTCGGCCGGCAGGCGCAGGGCGCGGCGGCCGTCGATATCGAGCGAGAAGCTGACCGTCTCATGGGCCATGGCCTGGCGCTTGAGTTCCTCGGTGATCGCCGTGGACTCGGTGCGTTCAGACTTCATGAACTTCAGGCGCGCGGGCGTGGCGTAGAACAGGTCCCGCACCTCGATCCGCGCACCGTGCGGACCCGGGAAGCCCGCCGGGGTCACCGCGCTCACCGCCCCGGCGTCAACATGGATGGCATGCGCGTCGGCCACGCCCTTTGCCCGGCTGGTGATCGACAGACGCGAGACGGAGCCGATCGAGGGCAGCGCCTCGCCGCGGAATCCTAGCGTAGCGATCCGCAGCAGGTCGTAGTCGCCGTCCTCGCCGGGGTAGAGCTTGGAGGTCGCGTGGCGTTCCACCGCCAGCGGAAGCTGGTCGGCCGCCAAACCATGGCCATCATCGGCCACGAGGATACGGGTGAGGCCACCGCCGTCGGCCTGGACCTGCACGTCCCGGGCGCCGGCGTCGAGAGCGTTCTCCACCAGCTCCTTGACCGCGCTGGCGGGCCGCTCCACCACCTCGCCGGCGGCGATGCGGTTGATCAGTTCGGTAGGGAGGCGATGAATGGGCATGTTGGTTCAACTTAAGGACATAGTACGATTCCAGGGAGCCTCATGCCTGTCGTGAAACGTCTTCTGATCCTGAGCCTCCTCGCCTGGCTTGGCGCGCTGCCAGCTTCGGCTCAGGCGCCCGCGCCCGATCCTGATGAGACGCTGGTGGAGGAACTGGTGGTCACCGGCCGCCTGCCCGGCCCCGCCTGGTGGCGCGTTACCGACGCCGACACCACAGTCTATGTGCTGGGGGTGCCATCAATTGCGCCCAAGCGGATGCAGTGGGACCGATCGATCTTCGAGCGGCGGCTCAAGGACGCCAATGTTGTGGTGCTGCCGTTTGTGAACGTGCGCGCCAAGCTGGGCGGCTCGATCGGGACGGCCATCAACTTCCTGCGGATCAAGTCCGGCGGACCCTTCGAGGCCACCCTGGACCCCGCCACCCGCGCGCGTTTCGTAGCCGTCCGCACGCGGCTGGGGCAGAGCGCCAAACACTATGACACCCGCAACCCGCTGGCGGCCGGCGTGCAGTTGGCCATCGACTATCGTGACGTCTCCAGCCTGACCAACAGCGACCCGGCAAAGCTGGTGCGTTATCTCGCCCAGCAGAACCGCGTGAAGGTAATCGAGAAGAGCTATGATCTGGGGCCCCAGTTGGGCGGCATCTTGCGGACGCCTTCATCGGTGGGCAGGATCTGCTTCGACGAGGTGCTGGCTCAGGCCGAAGCTGGTCCCGGCGCGACCCTGGCCGCAGCGCGGGCCTGGGCGGTCGGAGATGTGCGCGGCGCCCTCGACAACGAGCGGACCTATGAACGATGCCTGTCTACTATCAGCGGCGGGCGCACCTATGACGAGCGCACCAAGGCCGATACGGCGGCGGCCATAGCCAGCGCGTTGAAGACCCCAGGGCACGCGATCGTGCTGGTCTCGCTTCGTCCGCTGCTGGCGCAGAACGGTGTTCTTGCACGCCTGAGGGCGCAGGGGTTCACGGTCAAGACACCAGGAGAATTGTGACGCCCCCACTCAAGGGGGAAGGCTCACAGACCCGGAAGCTTGATCCGGGACTTGCCTTCGCGCTGGATCACCACGGACTTGTCGCCAGTGAGCTTGGCGATGCGTTCCTTCTCCGCCGCGGCGTCGACCTGGGTGGTTGAGCCGTCGAGGCCGGATGTGGCGCCGGCAGCGGGTGCCGCGGCATCCTTCTTCCAGAACATCACCGTGTCCGCGAAGCTCTTTTCCTTGTGCGCGATATCGCCGAACTCGTCGTCGACCACGTAGCGGACCAGGGGATCGGCCTTTTCGGCGCCAGCCTTGGCGACCAGCATCTTCTCGCCTTCGGAGCGTTGCTCGGCTTCGCGCTGGCCCAGCAGGGCGTTGCGCGCGGCGCTCTCGGGCTGCAGTTCCTGCGGCCGCGGTTCGCCGGGCGCCGGGGGGCGGAGCGCATAGTCGGGCGGCACCACCAGCGGCGCCTTGGTGACAATCCGGAACTCGTCGGGCGTCACCTTGGACATACCCAGGGCCTTCTGGGTCGATGTGCAGCCGGCGAGGCCCGCGGTCGCAGCGAGAGCGGCTACGACGATCACTCGGTTCAGGCTCATGTATCCAGCAACTCCCAGGCGTCTGACCGACGCACGTCCTAGTGTCATCCTGCCGGGTTCCTGTGGCGGGAAAACGGCGCGGCTCTCCAGATAGCGCAATCGACGCCCAAGGCCAACGGATCAGGCCTTGGGCTCTCCGCGAAGCGTATCCAGTAACAGCACGACCACCCCGACAGTGATGGCCGCGTCGGCGACGTTGAAGATCCACGGGAAGAAGCCCAGCCGCGAGACGTCGAGGAAGTCCACCACGGCGCCGAAGCGGGTCCGGTCGATCGCATTGCCGATGGCGCCGCCCATCACCAGCCCAAGACCGATGCCCAGGAACCGACGGGTGTTGCTGCGCGCCCAGTTGGCCAGGAAGGCGGCGACGCCCAGCGAGAAGACCACCAGGGCCCACCGTACGGCGTCGTGGCCGGCCTGCAGCAGGCCGAAGCTGACCCCCTGGTTCCAGATACGGGTGAACTGCAGCGGCCAGACCACCTCGTGGGGGACATACTCCGGCAGGCGCAGCACCTCCATGATCCAGACCTTGCTGGCCTGATCCAGCGCGATCACCAGGAGCGAGATGGCGTAGGCCATCCAGCCGATGCGTGAGACGGCCGTCATGTGCGCGCCGCATCCCAGGCCGCCACGGCCGCAGCGTCGCGGAGCGACAGGTCCGGGTAGCGGGGGTCCGATCCTACCTCCGGCAGGATGCGCCATGAGCGGGCGCACTTCCTGCCCTCGGCTTTCAGCGGCTCCACCGCAACACCGGACACATCGGCCAGGCGGAAGGCGTCGGCCGGGCCCTGCCCCACCACCAGCGTCGCCTGGCTGGTGCGGAAGACCTCTGCGGCGTCCAGCCCCTCGAGGGCGGCCAGCAGGTCGGGATCCGAAACATGCACCCGGGGCGCAGCCTCGAGCGCGGCGCCCATGCGCTTTTCCCGGCGCTCGATCTCAAGGGCACCGGTGACCACAGAGGTCACCTGCTGGACCTTGGCCCAGCGCGCCGCCTCGGCGTCATTGCGCCAGTCCGCCGGCGTGGTCGGGATCACCCGCATGGCGTTGGGATGGGCGTCTGGATAGCGGGTGGCCCAGGCCTCTTCCATGGTGAAGGGGATCAGCGGGGCCAGCCAGGCGGTCAGGCGTTCGAACACCGCGTCCATCACCGTGCGCGCCGCCCGGCGCTTCACATCGCCCGGCTGGTCGCAGTAGAGGCAGTCCCGGCGGATATCGAAGAATAGCGCTGACAGTTCGTTCTGGCAGAATTCGGTGATCGGCCGGATAACATCCTGAAAAACATAATCATTATAGGCCGCACGAACCTGGGCATCGAGTTCGAAAAGACGATGCAGGATGAACCGTTCCAGCGGCGGCATCTGTTCGAGTTCCACGGCTTCATCCGGCGAATAGTCGGCCAGCGCGCCCAGCATATAGCGGATAGTGTTGCGTAGCTTGCGATAGGCGTCGGAAGTCGTCTGCAGTACCGTCTTGCCGATGCGGCTGTCGTCAGCGTAGTCGATCATGGCCGCCCACAGGCGGATGATTTCGGCGCCGCTTTCGCGGATCACCACCTCGGGATCGACGGTGTTGCCCTTGGACTTGGACATCTTCTCGCCATTCTCATCCATGGTGAAGCCGTGGGTGAGGATCGCGTCATAGGGTGCGCGGCCGCGCGTGCCGGAGCTTTCCAGCAGCGAGGACTGGAACCAGCCGCGATGCTGGTCGGAACCCTCGAGGTAGAGATCGGCGGGCCATCTGGTATGCGGCCGGTTTTCCAGGGTGAAGGCGTGGGTGGAGCCTGAATCGAACCAGACATCGAGGATATCCTCGACCTTTTCGAAACGCTGGGGATCGTGCTCGCCCAGGAAATCGGCGTCAGGGCGATTGAACCAGGCGTCGGCACCTTCTTTGGCGATCAGATCGACGATGCGGCGGTTGACCTCCTCGTCGTGCAGGGGCTGGCCGGTTTCCTTGTCGACAAACATGGCGAGCGGCGCGCCCCAGGCGCGCTGACGGCTGATCAGCCAGTCGGGGCGGCTTTCCACCATCGAGCGGATACGGTTCTTGCCGCCGGCGGGATAGAATTTGGTCGCCTCGATGGCCTCCAGTGCGGTCTCGCGCAGGGTGCGGCCATTATGCGCCTTGTCCTCGAGCGGCTCATCCATTCGGATGAACCACTGGGGCGTGTTGCGGAAAATGACGGGCGCGCCGGACCGCCAGGAATGCGGATAGCTGTGCTCCAGCCGCCCGCGCGCCAGCAGGTTCCCGGCCTCGATCAGCTTGTCCATGACGGCCGGGTTGGCCGGGCCGAACTTGCCGGACTTCTTGCCCTCGGTCTCCAGCACCTTCAGGCCGGCGAACAGCGCCACGCCCGGATAGTAGGCGCCGTCGGGATCCACTGTCTCCGGGATCTCGCGGTGTCCGTGGGCCATCCAGACTACATAGTCGTCCGCGCCGTGGCCGGGCGCAGTGTGGACGAAACCGGTGCCGGCGTCGTCGGTCACGTGGTCGCCGGACAGCATCGGCACGGGGAAGCCGTAGTGGCTGTCAAGACTGGCCAGCGGATGGGCCAGAACCATGCCCTGGCAGTCGACGGCTTCGATCTTGCGCGCGCTGGCGATCATGGCGGCCTTGAAGACATCGCCCGACAGCTTCTCGGCCACGATCAGGCGGTCGCCGGGTTTGGCCCAGGGCTCGAAGGCCAGGCCCTCTTCCATGGCCTCGACCTGGTAGACCGCGTAGTCGATGCTCTCATTGTAGCTGACGGCCCGGTTGGCCGGGATGGTCCAGGGCGTGGTGGTCCAGATCACCACCGAGGCGCCCTGTGTGGCGTCGGAGCCTTCGACCACGGGGAACTTCGCCCAGATCGTCGGGCTGTTGTGGTCGTGATACTCCACCTCGGCGTCGGCCAGGGCGGTGCGCTCCACCGGGCTCCACATCACGGGTTTCGAGCCGCGATAGAGCTGGCCGGAGGCCATGAACTTGTGGAATTCGGCCACGATGGTGGCCTCGCTCGAATAGTCCATGGTGGCGTAGCGGTTTTCCCAGTC
>NZ_JBILRO010000116.1:0-10266 GCF_044372605.1 Phenylobacterium sp. | reverse complement strand
CCCAGAAGTTGACGTCCATCAAAGCTCGCCAGGCGTCCTGGTTCTGCCAGGTGGCGCCTGGGTTGGCGCCGGTTCCGGCGTTCAACATCAGCACCCCGACGTCGCCGAATTGGCTGTGCGTCAGATCCCTCAGTCGCTCGAGGTCGGAAGGCTTTGACACGTCAGTTGGCACGGCGGCGACGCGCCCGCCTGCCTCGCGAATGGAAGTCTCCACCGCCCGCAATTTCTCGCCGGACTGATCGGCCAGGACGACGGGTAGTCCAAGGCCCGCAAAGCGTCGTGCGGCCGCCAGGCCGATGCCGCTTGCGGCACCGGTGATCACCACGGCTCCGCCGTCTGCGATCGGGGGGAGGCTCTGGAAAGTCTGGCTCATGCCGGGAGCATAGCGCTATCTGCTGCGGTCGCCGCCCGAAAATGAGTGCTTAATCCGAAGCCCGCGCCAGGCCCATCGGGTAGCGGTCGTCCCAGGGCGCGCACATCCAGCGCGGTCGGGTGTGGCGGAATGTCGCAATCACGCAGCTTTTCGGGTTTGCCACGGTTAGAGAGCCCTTAACCGCTCTTCGCATATTGGTGGAGGATGCGATTTCTGCGAAACAGACATATCGTTGTTTCAGTAATTCTTGCGGCTCAGGCATTTTGCCTTGGGCTTTCTGGCGCGTGGGCCGCCCCGCCGATGACCTTTTCACCGGCGTACGACGCCAGGGTAGCCGAGGCCAAGGCGGCCATGATGGGCGAGCCTGAAACCGCGTTCAAACTTTCTTCCAGCGCCCTGGAAATCGCCGATACCCTCCCTGAAGACAGGCAGGCGCTTGCCGAGGCTACGGCCATGTGGCTGCAAGGCGAGGCCCTGGTCCGCCTGAATCAACCCAAGAAAGCCGAGCCGGTCCTCGATGCGGCGCTGGCGATCATTGCCAGGGAGGCTCCGACCAGCAAGCTTTACGGCGATGTCGTGTTGTCACGTGGCGGCGCCATGGCCGCAAAGGGCAAGATGCAGGCCGCGCTCGCGGATTATCAAAGGGCTTACGAGATTTTTCGCCGGGCCGGAGAGGCGAGGAGCCAGGCCAAGGTTCTACAGAACATCGGTTCTATCTATCAGGACGCCGGCGATTTCGAGCGGGTGCTGAAGTACTACGCCCAGTCCGCCGAGACCTATGCCGAGGACCCGGCGCTGATCCTGTCAGCGTACAACAACCGGGCAAACGCCTTTTTCCATCTGAATCGCCTGAATGAAGCCCAGGCGGAGTATCGTCAGGCGCTGGCTCTGGCGAGCAAACTGAAGAGCCCGTCGCTCGAGGCGAGAATCCTGACAAATCTCGCGGCAGCCGAAGTCGTATCCGGGCGTCTTGACGCCGCCGACCGGAACATCGAACGCGGGCTTCTGATCGCGACCCGCGATCCCTCGGCCAGGGAGTGGATTCCGTTCCTCTGGGGCGTTTCAGCACAATCGGCGCAGAAACGCGGTGATCTGCAACTCGCCGCCCAACGGTTTGATCGAACCTTCGCCGGCGTCAATATCAAGACCACTGACCTACCGTTCAGGGAATTCCACGCGTCGGCCTATCAGGTTTACGCCCGTCTGCAACGGCTGGAGCTGGCCCTGGCGCATCTGGAAGCCTTCAAGCGGCTGGACGACGGCGCCAGATCGCTGATGGCATCAACCAACTCGGCCCTGATGGCGGCACAGTTCGACTTCGCCAATCAGGACCTCAAGATCTCGAAGCTGAATGCGATCAGGCTTGAGCAGGAAAACGAACTTGCCAGGAACAGATCGGCCGTTCTTACCGCGGGGCTGGGCGGCGTCTCGCTTATCCTGGTCCTCCTTTCCGTCGGCATGTTCTCGATGAGACGCAGTCGAAACAGGGTCCAGGAGGCCAACAGCCAGCTTTCAACCGCCAACACCGCGCTGGCCAAGGCATTGAAGGCAAGATCCGAGTTTCTGGCCACCACGAGCCACGAGATCCGCACGCCGCTTAACGGCATACTGGGGATGACCCAGGTACTGATGACGGACAAGTCCCTCACGCCGTCGGTGCTGGAGCGGATCAAGGTGCTCGACAACGCCGGCAGGAACATGCGGCTCCTGGTGGATGATCTGCTAGATCTGGCCAAGATCGAAAGCGACGCCATCTCTATCGAGCGCACCAACGTGGATCTGCCCGCCCTGCTGAAGTCCATCGCGGCGCTGTACCATGATCGGGCTGCACTGAAGGGGCTGGAGCTGGCGGTGGAGATTGCGGATGCGCCGGCCCTGATCATCGAGGATGCCGTCCGCCTCCGTCAGATCCTGCTGAACCTTCTGGGCAATGCGTTGAAGTTCACCGAGGCGGGCCGGGTCACACTATCTGCGACTGTCGATACGACGGACTCCGGAGAATGGCTGGTACTCAAGGTAATCGACACGGGAATTGGTATTCCGGCTGACATGCTCGACGAGATTTTCGAGTCCTTCAGGCAGGTTGAGGGTTCGACAACCCGACGCTTTGAGGGGACTGGTCTGGGCCTTACCATCTGCCGCAGCCTGGCCGCAGCGCTTGGCGGAACGGTGTTGGTCACCAGCGCAGTGGATCAAGGCTCGACCTTCGCCTGTCGCCTGCCTTTGGTTCGGGGCAAGCCCCGGGTTGACGACGCTTGCACCTTCGACGCCTCTCCAAAGTCGGGGCTGGGTGACCATTCCGTTCTGCTGGTAGAGGCCAATCGTCTGAATCAGGCAATGATCCGCACCGTCCTTCGACCGCAGGTGCAAGGGCTGGAGAGCGTGTCCTCTCACGCCGAAGCCCTCGAGGCGTTGGGCAAGCGCCCCTACAGTATTGTTATCGTCGACGCCGCCTCCGCGACCCCTGCAGGAGCCTCGACGGAGGAGTCCCTGGCGGCCCTTGCACGCCACTCGACAGGTGCGATGATGTCGGTGATCCTGCCGACCGCCGATCCGTCTCTTGAGGTGAGGCTGCGCCAGCAAGGGATTGAGCTGATCTTCGTCAAACCTGTAATCCCGTCAGCGATGGTAGATTTGCTGGTTGCGGCCTGCCTGCATCAGGCGGCAGAAACGCAGCCTCACTCCGAGGCCCCCCTTGGGGCGATTGCACTAGGAAGCTGAGTAGTTCGCAGCGATAAGAGCGAAGAGAGGCGCGTCGGTTCCATGTTAGTCCTTTATGTCGAAGATAATGAAACCAACTCGCTTGTGATGAAGCACATGCTGGCAACGGCCGGCATCGAGATTGCGGAAGCCCGCGAGGCCTATAGCGGCCTCAAGATGGTCGATCAGCAGTCGTTTGAGCTCATCCTGATGGACCTGCGTATGCCTGGCATGGACGGCCTGGAGGCGACACGGTTGATCCGCAGCCGTACCGACGCAAAGTCAGGAATTCCGATCCTCATGGTCACCGCCGACATGGGTGCAGATGTCTCTGACGATTGCCTGAGGGCTGGAGCAGATGGCTTGCTGCACAAGCCCTTCGATCTGGATGCCCTCTTTGACGCGATCGCCCAGACGATGGCCAAGAGGCCAAATTCCCCCCCTGCACTGGTCTGACCGCAGACGGCATCACTGTCGAAACCCGTCGTAGCCCTGCGGCGGGGAGGGGCAGAATCCCGGATCCTGCGAGGTCCGTTTTCCGGCCGTGCCCATCGCGCTCCGGCTCTGATCCCCGTCACCGTCCGCCCCCGCTGCGAGGGCGTCCGTAGCCAGCTCAAGAGAGGTCTGGAAGTCGTCCAGCCTCGCGGATGGCGTACCCGCATGCTCGAAGACATATGTGCCGGGCGCAAAGGCGATCCGGTCGGCCAGGGCCGGGGCGGCGGTCCGGGCGGAGCAGGCGGCCACAGGTCTCATCCGGATAAAGCAGCCCATCGCTGGTCGTCTGCAACAAAGCAACTGTCTCAATATAGGACAAGTATCAAGGTTAACATCAATTCAGTATGAATCGGATTTATACCTTAAAAGTTAAAAGGAAAGAAGTAATTGGCGCTGTAGAAGCAATTAATATTCTAGCTATCCGTCTCGGAGATTCAGGATGAGCGCGAAGACAAGCAGGCCTAACCGCATCGATCTCAGGGCCTTGGCCCTGACCTCGGTTTCGCTGGCGGCGTTTGCCGGGGCAGCGGAGGCACAGACCGCATCGCGGCCGCTGGTGGCGCGCTACGGCAACATCGCGCCTTTCTACGGCAATATCGCGCCGTTCTACGGGAACATAAGTCCCTTCTACGGAAACATCGCGCCGTTCTACGGGAACATCAGCCCCTTCTACGGCAACATCTCGGCGTTCTGGGGTGATATCAGTCCCTTCTACGGCAACATCGCGCCGTTCTGGGGCGACATTAAACCCTTCGATGGGCCGATTGGCGCCGCTTCTGGCGACAAGGCTCCGGACTTCTCCTCGACGGTAGAGTTCTGGGTCGAAATGAAGCCCGTTTGGGACGACACTACCAAATACTGGCGCGAGCTTCCAGCGTCGCCGACGAGTTCGAAACTCAACAAGCTGGTGGAAAAGCTTGAGGATGTGATCGAAAGGTCGGAAGAACAATTTGGCAAGGCTGTAAAGGCGAAGACCGGGAAATCCTTCTCGACCGCGTTCGCCGAGCCCCTGCTGAAGAAGTACGGCATCAAGCTTTCTGACCCAGCCTCGCTGACCAAGCTGTCAGAAGCTGATCGGGCGATGTTCTTCCTGGACTGGTACGACAACCTGATGACCTATTCGGGGGTCGACCACGTCGATCACTGGATGAAGACCGTAAACTGGACTCCGGCGATCACCCAGCAGCAGGGCTACGGCGGCAGCACGACCATCGGCCTGCTCGACTTTACGGTCGTCGGCGACAAGGATATCCTCAACAACATCGTCAAGTACGATGGCATTTCGACGTTCAGTAATGGCCATGGCGCGGCGGTCGCCAGCCTGATTGTCGACGAAGTCGATGGAAGCGGCGTCATGGGCATCGCGCCCCGCGCCAAGGTTATCGCCTACAATCCGTTTGATAAGACGGGGACGGCCGGATGGGCCGACGTGACGACTGGCGTAAGAATGCTGGCCGAAAACAAATCCAGTATCATCAACATGAGCCTGGGTGTGCCCGGCTTCACGCTGCATCCCGACTGGAACACCGTGTTTACGAACGCAGGTGTTGCAAAGGTGGCGAAGAATACCGTCTTCGTTATGGCTGCGGGCAACGAGGGTGTCACGCAGAAGCAGAACGTGGCCTGGGACGCCAACAACCCTTACCTGATCCTCGTTGGCTCCGTCGGCCTGGACCAGACGATTTCCAACTTCTCAAATCGGCCTGGCGACAGCTGCCTGACCATCAACGGGGCCTGTAATCCGGGCGCGAAGCTGCAGGATCGCTTCATTGTGGCGCCGGGTGAACTGATCCTCGTGTCGGATGACAAGGGCGGCGTTGTGCGCCAGTCCGGGACGTCCCTTGCAGCCCCGTTTGTCTCGGGCGCCGTGGCCCTGCTGCACGACCGCTGGCCGTGGCTGGCGAACTTCCCGAAGGAGACGACGGACATCATCCTTCAGTCCGCCAAGGACCTGGGGGCGGCCGGGGTTGACCCCGTCTACGGCCGTGGCCTGCTCGACGTCACCGCCTCTCAGTCGCCTTTGAATTTCAACAATCTGACCTGGTCGCAAAGCACCAGTGGCGGTGAGCTGAAGCCCGTTGATGCGCAGACCATCTTGTCCGGCTTCAAGAAGGCGCTGAAGAAGTTCGATGAGAAGGGCGAACTTTACTACTATGCTTTCGAGAAAATCGGTGCGACTCAGCGCGATTTCGCCATTCCGTTGTCAGAGAGCCTGATCGGGCAGTCTGTGACTACCCTCAACGGCGGTAAGGAGAAATTCCAGGAATACCTGCTCCAGCGGATGACCGTGTGGGCGGATGCATCGAAGAAATTTTCCTTTGCGGCTTCAGGCCAGATGTTCTCGCCGAAGTCTTTCTCGCAAAGCGGCCAACCAATCGCCAATGGCTGGGGGGCAGACATGACCCTGGCGATAGCGCCAAGGGTGCAGAATTACGGCTTTGTTCAGGACAGCCTCGATTATCGCTCGATGGTCAAGGTCAACGGCGAGCGCTCATCGTTCAGTTTCGGCTTCGGAGCGGGCGCCGAGGCCCTTGACGGCAAAACCGGCTTTGTCGCGAACGACTACGACAGCGATCGCGGCGGGGCGAACCCGCTTCTGGGCCTGGCGACGGGTGGCGGTTTCGCCAACTGGAACGTCCGCCTTTCGGAGCGCATGTCTCTCGCGATCGGCGCGACCCAACGCGATGAAGCGCGTGACCCGACGCTCCTGATCGGTGTTGACCGGCCCGGTAGCGGCGCCAAGCGTTATCAGGCCGCGGCCCAGCATCTGGCGGCGACCTTCGTCGTCGCGGATGGCTTTACACTGACCAGCAGCTACACGCTGTTGCACGAGAAAAACGCCCTGCTGGGCACTCAGGCTCTGAATCCCGGTTTCCTTGCCGAGGGTTCGACCACCGCCGGTTATAATGTCGGTGTGGATCTGCAACTTTCCGAAACGCTGAACCTCTCGGGTTCGGCGACCCGGGGCGTCACCCGCGAGAGTTCGGATCAGGATCAGAACCTGACCGTCGGCAAAGGCGGCGTCACAACCTCGAGCTATCAGGTGTCCCTGACAAAGTCCGGCCTGTTCAGGTCCGGCGACCAGGTCAGGATCTCCCTGTCCCAGCCCATGCATCTGGAGCGCGGAAAGCTCGACTTCACGACCCTTCAGATCATTGATCGCCAGACGGGCGAACTTGGCTACGGTACACAGTCGGTGAAGCTGGGCGGTACGGCCCGCCCCTACGCCGCCGAGATCCTCTACGGCGTCCCGGTGCTGAAAGGTGAGGGTCAGGTTGTGTTGTTCGGCCGCGCCGAAAGCGCCGACGCAACAGAGCCGACCAATCGCCTGATGCTTGGAAGCCAGTTCAAGATCCGCTTCTAAAGCCTTTCCGTTTCAGATGGAGACATCTGAAACGGACAGGCTCAAGCGGCGGGGGAGTGCGGGCTGGTTGCGCCCCGGACCCGCTGGCCGGCTTCAAAGCGGTGCGAACAATATCTCGCAGCCCGTGCCGCGGAGAAGAGGGTCAACACGTCCACGCGCCGCCTCATCCAGCGCGACGTACGCCTTGCGGAGCCAGCCAAGGCATTTTGCCTGATAAACAAATGCCTCCTGCACCCAGCGCTGGCCGTCCACCTCGCACTCCACCTGCTTTGCGCCCCGGGCGACCGCGTTCGCATTGCCGATCATGAAGGGCGCATAGACCCGGCCCACTTCGCAAAGCAGGCTACGCAATGTCGCGGGCGGATCGGACAGGTCTACCCAATCGGCGTCGCTCACGTCGAGCCCGCTCACATCCTCCAGCCTTTCGGTCCAGGCGTATGCCCGGGGCGAGACCTCCATGGCGACCTGGCCCGGTGTGGGATCGGTGATCACGAGCATCGTCATCTGACCGTACGCTGCGAAATCACCTGCGCCAGGCCGCTGCCCCAGCAGGTAGGGCTGGTTCTGGATGTGTTCGTCGAACACCTCCAGAAAGCGACGCCAGCTGCTCTCGATGATGGGCGCAGTGACAGGGTTGGATCCCACGACGCCAATGCGGGATATCTGCCGACTGGCGAAGGCCCGTTCCGCCTGCTCGCCCTGCTCGCGCGTTATCTGCATAGCCCGGCCGTAGGGTAGGTAGGCGCTCGCCTTCTTGGTGTCCGCCGCATACGACCAGCGATAGTGAAACATGCACTTGCTCAGCCACTCGTCGCCATAATCCTCGAGCAGCAGGTCAATGAGGTTCAGCGCGGGATCCGAAGGGCGCAGCCGTCGTTCAGCATAGGTCTCTTCGAGATGATTCAGGATCGGCGTGGTGTCGGACATCGCCGTGAGCGGCTCGCCATCGGCGGCGGGCAGCACAATGTAGGGTATTAGCGGGAGCGGGCGCTCCGGCAGCGCATTCGCTTCCTTGCCCCCTATGACCAAAAAGCGGAAAGGCAGGCGCCGGAAGCGGAGCGCCGCGCGAAGTTTGCGCGTGTAAGGCGATGCCCCCACCCCAACAAGTCTCAGGTCGCTCTCCGAACTCATCCCACCCTCTCCCAATTCACTTCTACAGCCGGCTACCAGAGTGGCTTCGATAAGGCGCGTTGAAATCCAGCACAGGCGCGGCACAAGATGCAACGCGCCTCCGCCTCTTCGGCTCGCCTTTGCTGGCAGGCTTCCAACGGTCGTACACGCCCGCGATTTCCTATTTTGAACCGAGATACGACTCGCTGCGAGGCAATCGCCGGGCCGCCATCAGGAAGAAGACCACTGAAGCGATTTCGCCGATCGCCGCCAGGCAGATCGCATAGCCAAGGCCCCGGACCCCGAAGGTGGGTGACAGAGCGTCGCTGGTCATGCCGATGAGAAGCGGTCCCAGACCGAAGCCGACCAGCGAGATGATGAAGAGTGTCCAGGCGGAAGCAAAGGCGCGGGCGCGCACCGGCGCCAGGGTCTGGATGGTGGCGAACACCGGACCTGTGAATGCATTTCCGAGGAAGCCTGGCAGGATGAGGCAGGCGATCGCCAGACCGGGCGTCGGGGCGAGATAAGCCGTAATGAACAAAGGCGCGCGCACGCCGATCATGATTGCCGGAAGCCACGCGTACCAGCGGTTGTCGCGGCGGCCGAGGATGTCGGCGAACCATCCGCCAGCCAGGGTTCCGATGATCCCCGTCACGCCAGAGATCAACCCCAGCGCCAGCCCCGCCTGGCCGGTCGTAAGGCCATGCACCCGGATCATGAACGCCGGATTCCACTGCAGGGCGCCGTAGGATGTGAACGCGTGCAGGGCGGCCCCGATGACCAGAAAATTGTAGGCGGGGATCTTGAACAGCGTCGCCATCGCCTCGCGCCACGACAAGGCCACGAGACCTTCTGCCGCCCCGAGCCGTATGGGCTCCTTCAGGGTCAGCAGGACCACAATCGCCAGAGCGACCCCCGGCAGTCCGACAACGACAAAGGCCGTCCGCCAGTCGAACATCTGGTTCAACCAGCCGCCTGCGATGAGGCCCACCAGAATACCAATGGGCACACCGCAGGAGAGCACCGCCAGGGCCGTGGCGCGCTTCCCGTGCGGGAACAAATCCGCAATCATTGAGTGGCTGGCCGGCGCTGCGCCTGACTCCCCGATAGCGACAGTGGCGCGCGCCACCAGCAACTGGGCGAAGTTGGACGTCAGGCCGCAGACGGCGGTTGCGGCGCTCCATAGCGCCAGGGACCCGGCGATGATCCCCTTGCGGGACGCCGTGTCGGCCAGTCGCGCGATGGGCAGCCCGGCGACCGCATAGAACAGCGCGAACCCCAGGCCGGACAACAAACCAAGCTGGCTGTCTGTAAGGTGGAGCTCGCGACGGATAGGTTCCATCAGGATCGAAAGTATCTGCCGATCAACATAGTTCAGAGTATAGACAACCAAAAGCAGACCCAGCGCATAACGTGCGTATCCGGTAGACGTTCCTGGTATATCTGGAACCGCGGGCGTCTTGATGAGCGACATATTGGTGTCTTTCATTGAGTCTATATGGCCCAGATGAAATCAGATATTCTATGAAGGTGATTTCAGCGAAGGGCCGACAATTTGGCTAGGCCAGGTGACGCTTGCCGCCCTGGCTCTCGGCTGTCGTGACTTCAGGGCGAGCCGAATGCGCTCGCAATCAAGCCATCAAGAATTGGATGTTGTCCGCCCAACGTGATCCCCTGCGGCAGAGCGCGCCACTCCCCTGGCGCGACCATTGCGCCATAGGACACGGTCGCCAAGCGCTCCGCAAGTCTTGATGTGAACTAGAATTCCGATTTAATGAAGGTGGTGCAAGCCGGTAAATGACCGGATGGCCGTTCAATCCAATGAGGTGTCATGATGCTGGTGATCAACGCAGTGCAGCCCGGCGGCGAGCAAGCCAAGGACTTCTTCAGCGCGCCGGATGACGGCCCGTTCGTCATGGTCAACCTTCTGAAATTCAAGCCGTTTGCGGAGTATCCCGACGGGTCGGACTCACACATCACCGGAGCTGAAGCCTATGCGAGGTATACGGTCGAAGTCCGTAAGCTCCTGGCGTCGTTCGGCGGTGGCTCGCGGTTCTCCGGAGAGGTAACCGGCATCCTTCTCGGTGAGGTGGGCGAACTCTGGGACATGATCGCGTTGGCGGAGTACCCGTCGCTTGCTGCCATGAGTGAGATGATGCGGTGCCCCGGCATGCAGGCCATCTCTCACCATCGACGCGCCGGTCTCGCCGGGCAGCTGAACATC
>NZ_JBILRO010000271.1:0-4318 GCF_044372605.1 Phenylobacterium sp. | reverse complement strand
TCACCGCGCCGTGGTCGAGGAAAACCAGATCGCCCAGCGCGCCGCCGGTCACTGGGGCGTACCCATGATGGTGTTCGGTCAGGAGGCCTTCTATGGCCAGGACCGGTTCGACCAGATGAAATGGCGGATGGAACAGGCAGGGTTGACGGCGCGGACCTAAAGCCTGCCCGCTTCGCTCATCAGAAAAAAGCTGTGAGATTGAGCGATATATAGCGTGTATCGCCGCCGCCCGTCGCGTTCGGCGCAGTTTTTAGGAATCTGCCCTTTCGCAGCAACGCGCCGGTGGCCTCGAACCGAAGCTTTTCGGGCGCGACCCACCAGCGCGCGCGTCCTTCGAACTGCTGACCGGCGAAGCGACCCGAATTCCCGGCGGCATCGCGCACCCCCGTTGTCGCGAAACTGTCGGTGCGCGACGCCAGCCACATCAGCCGGTAATTGACGAACAGATCCAGACGCCTGGAGGGAGCAGCCTCGATCCGCACAGCAGGAGTCAGGATGTTGGCTCGACCGATCGCGCTGTAGATGCCGGAAGGCGCAAAATCGGCGCGGCGCATGCCGAACAGCGTATCAAACCGGTTGACGCTGCCGCCGCCCCTGTCCCCGCTGGCATAATCGAATTCGGCCGACACACGCGGTTTCCATCCACTTGCAAAGGTGTAGCCGACGTCGGCGTGAACGAACCAGGCCGATACGTCCCGGACAGGCGCGTTGTTGGCGAGCGAGGCGCGCACGTTCCCCCATTGGCTGATAACTTCGATCTCATGATCCCATCGCTCGGCCTTCGGGTCGCGAATGAACCGCAAGCCCAGTGTTTCGAGCGAGCGGTTACGCGTCGGACGACCCGGCGCGTCGCGCTCGCCGAGGTGATAAAAGGAGACTTCTGCCGTCGTCTCGCCAATGGCCCTGGTCTTGCTGGCCAGACCACCCCAAAGCACCAGATCAAAACTCTCACGATCCCATGCGGCACGGTTGTCGCGGAGGGCCGCGTTGTCGTCGGGCAGCCGGACCTGTGGCAGGACGTAGATCAGCGTCGCCCGTGTGCCGGCGTCAAAGTTGAGGTCCGTACGCAGCCCGGTATAGCCGCTGGTCGTGTTGCGGTAGTCGTCCGCCGCGACCAGCCGCCGCGATCCCAGGTTGAGCGTGAAGCGTCCCGCCTGCACCGTTGCCGATGTTCCTGCTCCAAGTGGCGAGGCGAGGTCAGCGGCGATCCAGGCCTGGACCAACTCGAACGCATTGACCTCGCTTGTCGTGACGGGTGTTCCGGCGTCGGCGAGATACACGCGCGAATCGTAGAGTTCCGCCCCCGCCCGAAATCCGTCGCCGCGATACTCGGCGGTCAGGATGGTTCTCAGATTGAGCAGCGCGTCGGCATTGTCGAACCCAACGCGAGCCTGGTTGTCTATGGCCTCATAGCGGGCGCGGAAACTGCCCGACAGATCGAGCCCATCCTCGGCAAGAGCCGGTGATGACAAAAGAAGGACCGACACGGCAAAAGCGACACTGGATCGACGCACACGCCCACCACCGCCCCAACGAGAGGGCACGAAGAGCAACGCTCGTGTAACACTGCTTGACCGGGAGGTTGCCTCGACCCCGACATCGAAGCGCTCCCCTAAAGGTAGTCTGCCGTCAAGCCACATATTCTCTGATCGTCTCATCGACAGACCACTGGCGATGGTTGGAGGCGCTTGCAACAGGCCCTTGTTGTCCTGGTTTCTCGTGACGCACGCACACGACCCGCATAGCGTGAAGCTTCGAGGCAGCCAGAGCGCTGCAGAAGTGTTCGGTTCGGGAGAAACCCGATAACGTCGATGGTGGTTGGACCCGTCGGGGCTGATCTCGTCGCGCGACCCGGGAGGGACAGGATGTTCAGTATGACCCGACGCGCCGCAATCGCGCTTGCCGCCGCCAGCGGCGGCCTTGGTCTGGGCGCGAAGGCGGCGACCCGCCGTGTGGGCATCCGGCGGCTGGTGGACCGTCCGATCATCGCGCCAGGCATGGACGTCAGGATGGGCCCAAACATCGAAGGGCCATCCCTGATCCGCACGCCGGCCTGGCTGCCGGGCCGCCTCGGGCGCTACTATCTCTATTTCGCCGACCACAAGGGCGACTACATCCGCCTGGCTTACGCCGACCGACTGGAAGGGCCGTGGAAGGTCCATGCCCCTGGGTCATTGCAACTGGCGCAGTCAGGTCTTCCAACGGTGCCGCCGCCGCAGCCACCGAATGCCGCGGCGCTGCTGGCCGTCCAGGGCGCCGCCAATCGGGCGCCGCCAGGTACGCCCGGGATTCCCACCCTGCTTGACGACGCGACCTTGCCGCATATCGCCTCGCCGGATGTTCATGTGGATGAGGCCGGGCGCCGGATCATCATGTACTTTCACGGGCTGGAGTCCTTCGGTGTCCAGCGTTCGCGGGTGGCGACATCGACCGATGGGCTCAACTTCAAAGCTGTCGGCGGATCCATCGGGCTGTCCTACATGCGGGTTTTTCGCCATGCTGGCCGTCATTATGCCATGGCGATGCCGGGCGTGTTCTCGCGCTCACTGGACGGCCTGAGCGGCTTCGAAACCGGCCCCAGACTGTTTGCGGGCGATCAGCGCCACAGCGCCTTGTTGAAGCGCGGAAACCTTCTGCACGTTTTCTGGACCCGGGTCGGCGATGCGCCCGAGCGGATCTACATGTCGACCATCGATCTGACACCGGACTGGATGTCGTGGACCGTCGGCGAGACGATCGAGGTGCTGCGCCCGGAGAGGGATTGGGAGGGCGCCGATCTGCCGGTCGAGCCGTCGTATCGCAGTGCGATCAACACGCCGGTCAATCAGCTTCGTGACCCGGCGATTTATGAAGAAGACGGGCGCGTGTACCTGCTCTACGCGGTGAAGGGCGAAGGCGGGATCGCGATTGCGGAACTGATCTTCTGATCCACTCAAGGTTTCTGGTGACGCCCGCGCGCGATCCACCTAGCGTGAAGTTTCGAGGTGGCCAGAGAGCTGCAGGTTTACAGGGTCAGGGAGAGACTCGATGACGTCAATGACGGTGCGCGCCGCCGCCGCCCTTGCGCTGGCGACTGCAGGATTTGCTTTGCCAGTTGCGGCCAAAACCCCACGGCCACCCAACGTCATCGTCATCCTGGCTGACGATCTTGGCTACGGCGACACCGGCGTCTATGGCAGCAAGATCATAAAAACGCCCAACATCGACGCCCTGGCGGCGGACGGCGTGCGCTTCACTCAGGGCTATGTCAGCCATCCCGTCTGCGCGCCGTCGCGCTCGGCGATCATGACCGGCCGCTATCAGACCCGGTTCGGCTACGAGTTCAATCCGGTTGGCCGTGACAGGACCCGCGGCGTGGCCCTGACCGAGACCTTCATTCCAAAGGTGCTGAAGTCCGCGGGCTATTCCACGGCATTGGTGGGCAAATGGCACCTTGGCGAGTCCGGTGACTATCATCCGATGGGCCGGGGATTCGATCAGTACTTTGGAATCCTGAGCGGCGCTGGCGCGTTCATCACCAACGCCAGGGAAGGCGATGAATTCCACACGCCACCGGGCTCCAGAGGGACATACGGAACGGCCGAAGGCGGCGGTGCAATTCCGGACATGTCGGAGGCGCAGGAAATGGTCGTGATCCGCCAGCGAGCGCCGGTCTATCGCGGTCGCGAGGTGGTTGAGGTCAAGGACTACCTGACCGACGCCTTCACCGATGAGGCTGTCCGCTTCATTGGCGAGAACAAGGACAAGCCCTTCTTCCTCTACCTCGCACACACCGCCCCGCATACGCCGTTGCAGGCTACGGCGAAGTACATCGAACGCTACAAGAACATCGAGAACAAGGGACAGCGCGTCTATGCGGCGATGGTATCGTCGCTCGATGACAGCGTCGGCGCTGTGCGGGCCAAGCTGAAAGCCGAGGGAATCGACAAGGACACCCTGATCGTCTTCCTGTCCGACAATGGCTGCGCCGGCTATGTGGGCGACGCCTGCACCAACACGCCGCTCAACGGTTACAAGGCGGGGCATCTGGAAGGCGGCGTCCGCGTGCCCTTCATCATGGCCATGCCGGGACGGATCAAGGCCGGACAGGTGGAAACCCGCGTCGTCTCGAGCCTGGATATTGCGCCCACTGCGGCGGCTTTGGCCGGGGCGAAGATGCCCAACGGAACCGACGGGGTCGACCTTATGCCCTACCTCACCGGCGCCAAGGCCGGGACGCCAAACCCCACCCTCTACTGGCGCTCTGGCCCCAACTTCGCGATCCGCGATGGCGACTGGAAGATGTGGGTGGTCAACCGCGCTGACCCGTCCGAGCCTC
>NZ_JBILRO010000218.1:0-5943 GCF_044372605.1 Phenylobacterium sp. | reverse complement strand
CCGTTGCGGACGGCATCGAGGCCAAGGTCTCGCCCTTGGGCAAGTATGTCATGCTCTATGATCTCAAGAACGATCTCGGCGAAAAGACCAACCTCGCAACCGCTCGCCCCGAAGTGGTGGCGCGTCTGCAGGCGAAGCTGGAAGCCTGGGACAAGCTGAATGTCGCTCCCCAGTGGACCAGCATGCGGCAGGGCGTCTTCCGGCACGAAGGCCAGGCGCTGAAGGCCTATCCCTGATGATGCGCCGTCGTGACACCCTGATCGGCGCCGGCGCGATGCTGGCGGCCGCCGCTCCGGCGCTGGGGCAATCGGTGAAGCCGCCGCCCGTGAAGCCACAGCATGCCCGCTTCGCCGCCGAGATCGCGGCGGCGCAGGACCGCCTGGACGCCTTTCTCCTGGCCTTCAACGCCCGCGATATCGCCGCCTATGAAGCTACGTTCAACTTCCCGCATGTTCGCTTCGCCTCGAACACGGTGACGATCATCAATCCGGGTTACCACAAGCCCGGGATGTTCGAGAGCGGGTCGCTGGCCGATTGGCATCACTCGGCGTGGGACCGCCGCGATGTGATCCACGCCGGAGCCGACAAGGTGCA
The DNA here is from genome assembly GCF_044372605.1 of Phenylobacterium sp. Classification (GTDB taxonomy): domain Bacteria; phylum Pseudomonadota; class Alphaproteobacteria; order Caulobacterales; family Caulobacteraceae; genus Phenylobacterium. The sequence goes on along the minus strand of NZ_JBILRO010000218.1, from coordinate 5,349 downwards.
CATCGACACCCGTTTCACCCGCTATCGCAAGGACGGCAGCGTGCTGGGCGGCTTTGACTCCATCTACATCGTCACCCGCCTCAACGGCCGATGGGGCATTCAGGGACGCTCCAGCTTCGCACCGTAGAGACCGTTCAGCGCCGGTGATGGCGGGACAGAAACGCCCACATCACCTCGTTGTCCGCGACCCACACATGGCCACCGCCTTCGGTCATGCGAGCAACGACCTCTGCATTGGCGCGGCATCCGGAGTAACTCTGCTCGGTAAGGTTCGCGGCGATCCTTCGGGTCCGGGGCGCAGCGGCGCACCCGTTGAGTACGGCCCACCGGTTGAGGGCTTCACGCATCGTGTACTGCCAATACGACGCCCCGCCGCCTTCAACGGGATTGGTGGTGTCCTTGTCGCCTGCAAACGTGATCACCGGCACCGGCCGGGAGGGGCGGCATGTGGCGGGATCGGGCTTGCTGGTCTGACCCCGCATGGGATTGCCGGCCCTCAGTCCGACGACCGGCGCAATCGCTGCGAAACGGTCGGCGGCGACGCAAGCCAGCCAGGACGACATCCGGCCTCCGCCCGATATGCCGGTGGCATAGACTCTTGAGGGGTCAACGCAGGCCTGGGCGATCAGCTTGTCGACAGCCGCGGCAATGAAGGCCACATCATCCGGGTCCGACGCGGTGGGAACCTTGCCGGTCACGGTCGGGACGCCCGGGATGTTCCAGGCGTAACCTCCATTGGCGGGAATGGCGCCGTCGGGCGCTGCGATGATGAAGCCATGGCGGTCCGAGGTCGCCTCAAGGCCCGACCTGGCCAGAAAGCCTGCGCCCGTTCCATTGCTTCCATGCAGGACGAAAAGCAGCGGATGCCGCTTTGTGGAATCGAAGCCCGCCGGCAGTCGGATCAGCATGGTGCGGTCCCCGATCGCGATCTGCCGCGCCCCGCTCGCCGAGACGTCTCCGCATTCAGCGTAAGCCGCCGTCCTGAAAAACAGCGCTGCGGCGCACGCGGCAAGCGCCCAGACCCATCGGTTGGGAGCCAGGGTGAGCATGGGCGATCTACCTATATCGGAACGAACAGGGTGCTGGCCGCCCAGCTATCCCTCGTCAACGCCTGGCGCTTCGCGAAGGCCGCCATGGCGGCCGTGGAGGGGTCGCGGGAAGCTTCCCACACGCCGTGACTGCCGTAGCGGGTGATCAGCAACAGGCGGGTGACGCCACTCTGGCGGTCATTGGCTGACCGTTCGGCTGTGAACAGACCGAAGATCTTCGTATCGAAGCGCACCTCGAAATCACGCCAGCCCTCGACCGATAGCGCCAAAAACTCCGGCACGCTCCGGGATTCCACAACAAACCAGCGGTGGACATAGATGCCGCCCGGCTGCGGTCGATCCGTCGGGCCCGGCCGCTCGGTAGGTTTGAGTTCTGCCCGTTGGCCGCTGCGCACGGTCTTGTCGCGCATCAGGGAGACGAGCTCCCGGTCCCGGGTTTTCGCGTCACCGGCCCATCGGACCAGCAACGCCGCCTGGCGTCCCACCCAGCCCAGTTGCGGCGTGAAGTAGCCCACGACTTCGCCACCAGCCGCGGCCAGGCTGGCGGTGCGGGTGCGCACGTGATCGGCATAGGCGCGGGCTGGCGTTGTCCCCGGGGCCGCGTCGTCGAGATCGACGAAGAGATAGTCGTACATCGCCGGCTCCGCCGCTTGCGACAGGGTGGGGGTCAGGGCCAGCGCGGCAGCCCCCAGCAGCCCGCGCCTCGGGATCGTTTCCATCGCCGGACCTTCCCCGGGGACGGCGGGTGCGTCAACCCGTCTCGCGTGCGCCCCTGGCTTGGGTTAACCTGAGCATATGGAACCTGACCTGCCACTCTCCGCATCCCGTCGCGCCGTTCTGGGCGCCAGCGCGTCCTTGCTGGCCGCGAGCCCCGCCGCAGCCAGAGCCCTGCCCGACGAAGCCGAGGCCCAGAGGATCCTGGAGCGTTACCAGAGCTTTGGGGACAAGGCGTCGGGCGGCCCAGGCGACACGGCCAGTGGTGATTGGCTGGAGGGCGAGCTGAGGGCGATGGGCTACGCGTGCCAGCGCCAGACCTATGACATGCCGGCCTATGAGGGAGAGGCCGTGCTGACCTGCGGCGCGGCAAGGGCGGAACTGATCCCTCAGGCGATTGTCGTGCCGACATCAGGTGAAGGCGTCAGCGGCCCGCTCTATGTGGCGTCTGGCAAGGGCGGCCCGGGCATCGCGCTGGTGGTGCTGCCCCACGCGCGGTGGTCAACCGCCGTAGGCGTCGTCGCACAGCGTGTGGCTGCCGCGTTTGACGCCGGCGCGACGGCGGTGGTGATCGTGACGACTGGGCCGACCGGCGAGGCCCTGGCGCTGAACGCGCCGCCGGACAAGTCCCTGTTCAAGGGGCCCGTGGCCGTCATGGCGCCGAAGGATGCCGGGCCTTTCCTGCTGGCCGCCGCGAAGGGCGAGACGGCGACCTTCCGAATGTCAGGCCGTTCGTTCCGACGGCCCGCCTTCAATGTCACCGCCACCCTGAAGACCGGCGCGGCAAAGACCCTGGTGATATCGACGCCCCGGTCCGGATGGTTTGCCTGTGCAGGCGAGCGCGGCTCCGGCATGGCCGCCTGGCTCTTGCTGGTCCGTTGGGCGGCGCAGGCGCGACTTCCCGTCGACATCGCCCTGATCTCCACCAGCGGCCATGAGTATGAGAACGCCGGCGGCGAACACTTCATCCAGGAACTTGCCCCCAAACCTGACAAGACCGCGCTCTGGGTCCATCTGGGCGCCAATGTCGCCGCCCGCGACTGGCATGAGCGTGGCGCCGCCCTTTCGCCGCTGCCGAGCGCAGACCCCCAACGCTTCATGCTGGCGAGCCCCTCGATCCTGTCGTCGGCGCGCGCCGCCTTTGCAGGTCTGCCGGGCCTGGAGCAGCCCTACGCCGCTGATCCGGCTCTCGCGGCAGGCGAGCTCGGTAACATTCTGCGCGCCGGGTACACGCCCGCTATCGGCATCTTTGGTGGCCACCGTTTCCACCATGCGCGCAACGATGATCTGCGCTGCGTTTCGGCCGCACTGATTCCCCCGGTCGCGGGAGCCTTTGCACGGGTGATCTCCGAGGCGCTCGCGAAGAGTTAACGCCCGTTGTCCCAGAATGTCCCGGACAGGATGACGCCATGACCGACCCCCACGAAAGCCCGCAGTTCACCTCGCCGACCTACCGGCTGGCCTCGATGGATCAGGATTTCATCATGAGCCCCTCCATGCGCGGGGTGCGGTTCATGATGGAGTTCGTCAAGGCCGATGAGGGCCTGCGCGACTGGGGTGTCCGCTCGACCATCGTCGTGTTCGGCAGCGCGCGCATCCGCGAGGACGGACCGGAACCGCAACCGCGCTGGTATGCCGCCGCCCGTGAGTTCGGTGCGATCGCCTCAAAGCGTGGCGGGGCTTATCTGTCCGCCCGCAAGGAACGCCACAATGTCATTTGTACCGGCGGGGGGCCCGGCATCATGGAGGCGGCCAACCGCGGCGCGGTGGACGTAGGCGCACCCTCGATCGGCCTCAACATCACCCTGCCGCATGAACAGGAGCCCAACGCCTGGTCGACCCCGGAGCTCACCTTCCGGTTCCACTACTTCGCCATCCGCAAGATGCACCTGGCCATGCGGGCCAATGCGCTCGTCGTGTTCCCGGGCGGCTTTGGCACCCTTGACGAGCTGTTCGAGGTGCTGACCCTGCGCCAGACCGACAAGTCGCCCCCGATCCCGATCGTCCTGTTCGACGAGGGCTACTGGCGCAGCGTGATCAACTTCGAAGCGCTGATCGCTGCGGGCATGGTTGCGGCGAGCGACATGGACCTGTTCAAATTTGCGGAAACTGCTGAAGACGTCTGGGCCTGTCTCGCCGCTGATGGTTTGCGGACCCACGAGACCCTGGATGACGCGCCGCCGGCCGACCCCATGGGACTGGCCTGATCAACCCCTCACGGACACGCACCTGCCCATGCCGACATCCGCCAATGGCCGCACCGCCGAGTATGACATCGATCCCCTGTTCCTGGAGCGGTGGTCGCCACGGGCCTTTACCGGGGAGGCGATGCCCGGCGAGGAGCTGATGACCCTGTTCGACGCTGCGCGATGGGCGCCGTCCGCGTTCAACGGCCAGCCCTGGCGATTTGTCTACGCCCACCGCGAGACCGGGGCCTGGGCCGGATTGTTCGACCTGTTGATCCCCTTCAATCAGATGTGGGCGAAGAACGCCGCGGTCCTGGTGTTCCTGGTGTCCGACCGTTTTCGCCGCGTCGAGGGCCAGCCGCCGGCGCCGGTTTATAGCCACAGCCTCGACGCTGGCGCGGCCTGGGGCGGACTGGCGCTGCAGGCCAGCCGCAGCGGCTGGGCCACCCACGGCATGGTGGGTTTTGACATTCCGCGATCCTATGAGGTGCTGGGCGTCGATGAGGCCGAGTTCCGGGTGGAAGCCGCCATCGCCATCGGTCGGCGCGGCGACGTGAGCCTCCTGGATGAGCCGTTCCAGGCCCGTGAGGTTCCCAGTCTGCGGAACCCCGTGTCGAGCATCGCTTTCGAGGGCCGTTTCAAGCTCTAGCCCTGTCCCACCGGGACCGTCACATTAGCTTCAGGATTCGGGGGTCTGCATGACGGACAATGGGCCGGAGACACCAAAGAAGTACGCCTCCGAGGGGGTCTATCTGCTGCGCACTGCGCAACAGATCCAGTACCAGCTCAGCCAGATGGCCGACCAGAAAGCCAGCATGCTGCTGGGCGCCACCTTCGTGATCTTCACGATCACCGTCAGCCAGATCCAGAATGTGGCCCAGCCGGCGCCATTACTGATCCTGGGGGCGGCCGCCTTTGTTTCGGCATTTCTGGCCGTGATTGCTGTGCTGCCGTCCACCCGGGCGCCGCCGCGCGCGGACGGTCCCGCCAACGTGCTTTTTTTCGGGTCCTTCACCCAGGTTCCCGAGGCGGAGTATGTCGACATGCTGCTGGAAGTGGTCTCGGACAGCCGCACGGTCTACGAGGCCTTCGCCCACGACATCTACCAGAACGGACAGGTTCTCGCGAAGAAGAAGTACCGCTTCCTGGCCTATGCCTACCGCATCCTGCTGGCAGGTCTGGTGCTGAGCTTTCTGGCGTTTGTCGCGCCCTATGTCGGGGTGAAATTCTAGGGTTCCCAGCCCTCGGGCGCCAGTTCGAAACCTTCGAAGCGAAAGCCCGGCGTCACGACGCAGGCCACCAGCGTCCAGCCGTCGTCGGCCTCGGCGGACTGCCACTCCCCGGTTCGCACCAGGTGCTGGGGCGTCTCACCAAGACCGGGGCCGAGGCGCGTCTCGACC
>NZ_JBILRO010000310.1:0-3323 GCF_044372605.1 Phenylobacterium sp. | reverse complement strand
AACTACAGCGCATTGCTGCTAAGGCATTGATTTTTAGACCGCCTGCTGGCGCACCCGACACGATTCGAACGTGTGACCTTTGCCTTCGGAGGGCAACGCTCTATCCAGCTGAGCTACGGGTGCATCCTGAGCGGATCGTGTGTCTAGCTGAAAGGACGCGGGGCCGCAAACGCGGTGATCGGATTTCAGGCGGGCAATCCGGAGCTGACGCACCTGACTTAGATTTGGGAACATCACACCGGCGTTGAGAGCCGGGAAGGCCGGGGGAAATCGATGCGCGTCTGGAAGCAGATCACACTGGGCGGGATCACCGCGGCGGCCGTGGCGTTTGCAGGTCTTGCGGTCGGAAACCTGGCCCAGGCGCAGGCGACCGACGAGGCGCCGCACCCGGGAAAGCTGGTCTATGATCAGTTCTGCGCAGCCTGCCACAACGCACCGCCACCCGGAGACCGCGCCGCGCCCGTGGCGTCACTGCGCAAGATGAACGCCCAGGTGATCGTGGCCGCCCTCACGACCGGGGTCATGAAACCCATTGGCGACGGGATGGACCGCCGGCAGATCCGCGATGTGGCGGCCTATCTGGCGCCGCCGGAAGCGCCCGCAGGCACCGGATGGATAGACGACAACATGTGCGCTACAGACAAGCGCGGTGTAGATCTGTCTAGTAAACCGGCCCAGGTCGGCTTCGGCGTCGACACTGACAACAGCCGCCGTATGACTGCCGCGCAGGCGGGGCTCACTACAGCGCAGGCCGCCAACCTGGAAGTCGCCTGGGCTTTCGCCATGCCGAGGACCTCCGGTCTACGCGGCCAGGGCGTGATTGTTGGCTCCACCCTCTTCTATCCGGCCAGCCAGGCCGGCTATCTGCTGGCGCTCGACACAAAGACCGGCTGTGTGAAGTGGGCGACGGCCACGCCAGCCGGCATCCGGGCAAGTCTGACCTACGGGCCGTTGGGGCAAGGAGGCCCGATGGCCCTGGTCGGTGGCGATGCGTCCGGTAATCTCACGGCCTTTGATGCAGCGACCGGCAAGGTCGTTTGGCGGGCCGATCCGCGCCATGACAAGACGACGCCACTGTCTGGCACGCCATTGTTTGCGGGCGACAAGATTCTGGTCCCGATCTCGGCGGGTGACGTCGCCGCAGCCATGCGACCCACGCACCCCTGCTGCAAGTCGCACGGCGCGCTCTCCGCGGTCGACGCGGCCACCGGCAAGGTTCTTTGGACCTGGCGCACCATGGAGGACGCCAAGCCGCTGGGCCGCAAGAACTCCGTAGGCATCGACATGTTCGGCCCGTCCGGCGCACCAATCTGGTCCAGCCCGTCAGTCGATCTGAAAGCGGGCGTGGCCTATGTATCGACGGGGGAGAACACCTCGCCGCCGGCCACCGGCACCAGCAATTCCATCATCGCGATCGATCTGGCGACGGGAAAGCAGAAGTGGGTATTCCAGGCGCTGGCCAACGACGTGTGGAACATGTCCTGCCCGATTGGCCAGGCCGGAGGCAGCGCGCGCCCGCCCGGGCCGAACTGTTTCTTCGCCGGCGAAGGCAGCGTGCTGCTGGATCACGACTTTGGCGGCGGCCCGGTGATCTGGCGTGGAAAGGGCAGAACCCTGATTCTCGGCGGCCAGAAATCAGGCGATGTCTGGGCTCTAGACTCAGCCAATGGCAAGCCGGTCTGGCGCCACCAGTTTGGCAAGGGCTCGCCGCTGGGTGGGGTGCACTGGGGTATCGCGACGGACGGTGCGCGGGTGTTCGCGCCCATCGCTGACCCCAATGTCCCCGAACCGCTGAACGCAGCGGGTCTCTATGCCGTGGATATCGCCAGCGGCAAGGTCGCCTGGTCCTGGAAGGCCTCGGCCGATTGCGCGGGCGGCCGCCAGGCGCGCGTGCCCATCTGCGCCGGAAAGTTCGGGCTGTCGGCGCCGCCGGTGGTAGTGGATGGCGCGGTGATCGTCGGCGGGCTGGACGGTCGGCTCTATGTGTTCGACGCCAGAACCGGCAAGCTTCTGGCGACCCACGACACGGCTGTGCCGTTCGAGACTGTGAACAAGATCAAGGGTAACGGCGGTACGATTGACGCCGCCGGGCCCTTCGCCGGGGACGGGATGGTGTTCGTGGGATCAGGCTACGCTTCGTTCGGGCAGGCCGGGGGCAATGTACTGGTGGCGTTCCGACCGAAGAGGTGACGGGTCAGCCGGCGCCCGTGATGTCTTCCCAGAAGCGCTTGGCCTTGCCGGTGAATCCTGCAGACTTCGGGTGCTGCTGGTCGCCGCACAGCCCGGCCAGTTCACGCAGCAGTTCCTTCTGGCGCGCGGTAAGCCGTGTGGGCGTCTCGACGTAGAGCTCCACCACGAGATCGCCCCGCTCGCGGGACCGCAGGGAGGGCATGCCGCGTCCCTTGACGCGCAATGTTCGGCCGGTCTGGGCGCCCTCGGGCACCTTGACCGTAATCTTGCATTCGCCGTCGCAGTCTTCGCCGCCCATGAGGCAGGGGGCGTCGAGATCACCGCCCAGCGCCGCCGTAGCCATCGGCACCGGCACGGTGCACAGGAGGTCCAGTCCGTCGCGCTCGAACAGCTCGTGAGGCTGGACGGACAGGAAGATGTAGAGATCACCCCGCGGGCCGCCGCGCTGACCGGCATCGCCCTCCCCCGCCAGCCGGATCCGCGCGCCGTCGTCGACACCCGCCGGAATCCGTACCGCCAGGGTCCGCTGCGTGCGGACCTGGCCGTGGCCGCGGCATTGGGTGCAGGGGTCGGTGACCATCTGCCCGGCGCCGCCGCATCGCGGGCAGCTGCGCTCGATGGAGAAGAAGCCCTGGCTGGCGCGCACACGGCCCTGGCCGTTGCAGGTGGTGCATTGGGTGGGGCTGGTGCCCGGCTTGGCGCCTGAACCCTCGCAGGTCTCGCAGGTGAGTGTTGCCGGGACTGATATCTCGACCTCGGCGCCAGCGTAGGCCTGCTCGAGGCTGATCTCCATGTCATAGCGCAGGTCCGCGCCGCGCGCCGGACCGCTACGCTGACGGCCGCCGCCGCGACTTCCGAAGATGTCGCCGAACACCTCGTTGAAGATGTCGTGCACGTCGTGAAACTGACCGCCGCCACCACCGCCCTGGCCGTTCACCCCTGCATGGCCGAACCGGTCGTAAGCGGCGCGCTTCTGGGGGTCAGACAGGATGGAATAGGCTTCGTTGATTTCCTTGAAGCGGCCTTCGGCTTCCTCGCTGCCGCCGTTGCGGTCAGGGTGGTGTTCCATGGCCATCTTGCGGAAGGCCGCCTTGAGCCCGGCGGCGTCACAGCCACGATCGACGCCCAGGATG
>NZ_JBILRO010000193.1:0-6613 GCF_044372605.1 Phenylobacterium sp. | reverse complement strand
GTCAGACGATCAGTTGTGTTGCTGGAAGGCGGACGACCCGCACATCCTGATCCCGAGAGACCCTGCGGCGAACGAACCGCTTTGCGCGCTCGCCGCCGCAGGGGATTTCATCAGGCCGACTTCTTTCCGTCGGCGTCGACTTCCTCGAACTCGGCGTCAACAACATCGTCAGACGCCGCGCCGGGCTCGGCCTCGCCGCCTTCACCCTCGGCCTGCTGCGCCTTGTACATGGCCTCACCCAGCTTCATCGAAGCCTGGATCAGCGTCTGGGTCTTGGTCGAGATCAGGTCCGCGTCACCGCTTTCCAGTGAACCCTTGAGGTCGTCGATGGCCGCCTGGATGGCGTCCTTCTCATCCGTTGCGACCTTGTCGCCATGCTCCGCCAGCGCCTTTTCGGAGGAGTGCAGGACGGCGTCGGCCTGGTTCTTGGCTTCGACCGCGGCCTTGCGCTTCTCGTCGTCGGCCTTGTTGGTCTCGGCTTCCCTGACCATGGCCTCGATATCGGCGTCGGAAAGCCCGCCGTTGGCCTGGATCCGGATCGATTGTTCCTTGTTGGTGGCCTTGTCGCGGGCCTGAACGTTGACGATGCCGTTGGCGTCAATGTCGAAGGTGACCTCCACCTGCGGCACACCGCGCGGCGCCGGCGGGATCCCCACCAGGTCGAACTGACCCAGCATCTTGTTGTCCGCCGCCATGGGCCGCTCGCCCTGGAACACACGGATGGTGACCGCCGACTGGCTGTCTTCCGCCGTGGAGAACGTCTGGCTGCGCTTGGTCGGAATGGTGGTGTTGCGTTCGATCAACGGCGTGAACACACCGCCCAGCGTCTCGATGCCCAGCGTCAGCGGGGTGACGTCCAGCAGGAGCACGTCCTTGACCTCGCCGCCCAGAACGCCGGCCTGAACCGCCGCGCCCAGGGCCACGACCTCATCGGGGTTCACGCCCGTGTGCGGCTCGCGACCGAAGAAGGCCTTTACGGTTTCGACCACCTTGGGCATGCGGGTCATGCCGCCGACCAGGATCACCTCGTCGATGTCGCCCTTCTTCAGGCCGGCATCCTTCAGCGCCTGTTCGCAGGGGCCGACGGTCTTCATGATCAGGTCTTCTACCAGGGCTTCCAGTTTCGCGCGGCTGAGCTTGATGTTCAGGTGCAGCGGGCCCGACGCGTTCATCGAGATAAAGGGCAGGTTCACCTCGTACTGGGTGGTGAAGCTCAGTTCTTTCTTGGCCTTCTCGCCCTCTTCCTTCAGGCGCTGAAGGGCCAGCTTGTCCTTGCGCAGGTCGACGCTGTTTTCCTTTTTGAACTCGTCGGCCAGATAGTCGACGATGCGCATGTCGAAGTCCTCGCCGCCGAGGAACGTGTCCCCGTTCGTCGACTTCACCTCGAAGACGCCATCGCCGATTTCGAGCACGGACACGTCGAACGTGCCGCCGCCCAGATCATAGACCGCGATCTTCTTGCCTTCATTCTTGTCGAGGCCATAGGCCAGCGCCGCCGCCGTCGGCTCATTGATGATCCGCAGCACTTCCAGGCCCGCGATCTTGCCCGCGTCCTTGGTGGCCTGACGCTGAGCGTCGTTGAAGTAGGCCGGAACGGTGATGACCGCCTTGTCGACCTTTTCGCCGAGGTGCTGCTCGGCAGCTTCCTTCATCTTCTGCAGCGTGAAGGCGGAGATCTGCTGGGGCGAATAGTCCTTGCCGTGCGAACGCACCCAGGCGTCGCCGTTCGGGCCCTTGACGATCTCATAGGGCACCATGCCCTTGTCCTTCTCGACCATCGGGTCATTGAACTGGCGACCAATCAGCCGCTTGATCGCAAAGAAGGTGTTGGTGGGGTTGGTGACCGCCTGACGCTTGGCCGGCTGGCCGACGACGCGCTCGCCGTCCTCCATGAAACCGACAACCGAGGGGGTGGTCCGCGCGCCTTCCGCGTTTTCAATCACCTTCGGCGTCTTGCCGTCCATGATGGCGACGCACGAGTTGGTCGTGCCGAGATCGATACCGATGATCTTGCTCATGATAGGCTCTGTATGCTCCTGATTGGCGGACGGCGCGGGTGGGCCTTCTGATGAAGCGCCCGGTAACAAGCGACGCCCCCGGTTCGTTTACGTCCTGGCCAGCTTTCCGTTCAGGGAAACCGGCTTCGAAAGCTCGATATGGGGAAATTTGAGGGGCCTGCAAGGGTGAATCTCCCCAACCTGCACATGGATCGAGATTCAGACCTGTCGCCAGGCCGTTTGGATCGCCGCGTAAAGCTCCGGCGCATGCGGCGCATGGCCGCCTCGGGACAGCCTGAAGGCGTCCTCGACCACCATCGCCTGCTGCTCAATGTTCATGGCCTGGAAAGCGGGGCCCCGCATCAGGTCATAGTGATAGGACGCCTCGCTGTCCCCGGCGCGAAGCTTTCCAATGATCAGCGAAACACCGTTCTGCGCCTGCCAGACGTGGGTGAGCTCATGAACAAACACCGCCTGCTCATCGAGCGGCGTGCCCGCTGCCGAAAAATCGGCACGCGCATTTGGCGCCGGCCATACGATCAGACCAGGACCCGCCACAAAGGCTCGGCGCCACAGGGGAATGCTCAGGATCCGGACGCGCTCAGGTCGCAGACCGCTACCAAAGACCTCCCGGGCCAGGGCTCTTTCCCCGTCGGTGAGACGGCGCAGCCCCAGGGACACACCACCTCTTTGAGCCGCATCGGGCACGGATCAGGTCGCTCGCCGCCACACCATCAGAACAGCGGCTCTTCCGGCTTGGCCGCGGCCGGCGCCTTTTCAAGAACGTCGCCGATCCTGTCCGGCGTCGAGGGGGCCGCGACTGGCGACGTGGGCGCCGGGCCGGCGGGTGCGCCCTTTTCAGCCTCGGCTTTGGCCAGCGCCAGCGCCTCGGCCTTGGCCAGCTTCTCTGCCTCGAGTTTCGCCTTTTCTTCTTCGGTCAGCTCGACTGGCGGCGCGGCGCCCTGAATGCGTTCATCGACCAGTGGCGTGGCGTCCTGGGCCTGGATCGGCTGGCCGGTTACGCCGTCAAGGCGTTCGCCGGGAAGCCGTCCCCGTGAGGGCGCGGTCACGACACCCAGAGTAAAGGCGCCAAGACTGACGGCCACCAGCAGGACAGCGACGGCCTTCAGGACGGGGCGGGGCATGGTCCAGTTCATGGGCCGAGCCTAGTGCCTTTTCAGAAGAGATGAAATCATCTGATCCGGCGGAGCGGGGAACGCCGAATTCGGCAGCGCGCGGGATCACGGTAAACGCCCGCTTAACGGTCCCTGCGTCAAACAGGGTCGGGCATCTATTCGGAGATATCGGGCGAATGGCGCGAGTGGCGCGGAAAACGGGTATGGAGCTCGCACTTCATATCGCGAGGCTCATGTGGAGCCACTCCGCGACGGCCCGCCTGCGCGGGGGACTGGTGGCTGCGTTCGGCGTCGCGTTGGCGACCGCTTTCATCACCTATAATCCCGATGACCCGAGCCTGAATGTCGCCAGTGCGCAGGCTCCGGAAAATGCGCTGGGCGGCGGCGGCGCCGTTCTGGCCGATATCGGCCTGCAATCACTCGGCATGGCTGCGGCCCTGGCCGCACTGCTGCTGGTGGTTTGCGGCCTGAGCCGCGTGGCGGATCCGGAGCCCCAGGTCTCGCGTGGCCGCTTGCGCCTGCGGGCGCTGTTCGGCGGACTGGGCCTGTTGGCTCTGGCGGGCGCCCTGGCCTTCGCGCCGACGCCGGCCATATGGCCACTGGTCAAGGGGCTGGGCGGTTTCTGGGGTGAGGCTCTGCTGAGTGGCCTGGCCGGTGTTGTGGCCTATGCCCGACTGCCGTTTGGCGCACCGATCGCGGCCAGCCTGCTGGGTGTCGCAGGCCTGGTGGCATACGGCTATGCTCTGGGGCTTTCGCGCCTTGATCTTCGCACTGCGGCCGACGCACTCAGCCATACCCTGGCGCCCAGGCCGCGCCTGAAGGCCGCCCGGCCGGAGCCGGCCGCGCGTACGGCCCGGCGCAAGGCGGCCGAAGCTGCGGAGCCTGAGATCGCAGCCGCCGGCTCGGAACCGTTTGTCGCGGCAGGCGACGGCCCCACCCTGAAGGTCAAGCCGCCGAAGACATCCTCCAGGGAAAGCGTACGCGAGCAGAAGGAAGCCCAGAGCACCTTCGAGTTTGTCAGCGAGGGCGGGTTCAGGCTTCCCGAACTGGCCATGCTGACCAAGGCGCCGCCCCGCGCGGCCCAGTATGACGAGGGCGCGCTGCGCCAGAACGCCCAGCTCCTGGAGAATGTTCTGGCCGAGTTTGGCGTTCGCGGACAGGTCGACCAGATCCGGCCCGGTCCTGTGGTCACGCTGTACGAACTGGTTCCCGCCGCCGGCGTGAAGTCGGCACGGGTCGTGGCGCTGGCCGACGATATCGCACGGTCCATGAGTGTGGCCTCGGCCCGTGTCTCGGTGGTGCCCGGCCGCAACGCCATCGGCATCGAGCTACCCAACCAGCGCCGCGAGACGGTCTATCTGCGCGACCTGCTGGCGGCGCCAGAGTATGAGCGTGGCGGCCAGGTTGTGCCCGTGGCGCTGGGCGAGACCATCGGCGGCGAGCCCTATATCGCTGATCTGGCCAAGATGCCCCACCTGTTGATCGCCGGCACCACCGGTTCGGGCAAGTCGGTGGGCGTCAACGCCATGATCCTGTCGATCCTCTACAAGCTGACGCCGGAGCAGTGCCGGCTGATCATGATCGATCCCAAGATGCTGGAACTTTCCGTCTACGACGGTATCCCGCACCTGCTGGCGCCGGTGGTGACCGATCCCAAGAAGGCGATCGTCGCGCTGAAGTGGACCGTCCGCGAGATGGAAGACCGCTATCGCCGGATGTCCAAGATCGGCGTGCGGAACGTAGCCTCGTTCAACGAGCGCGCGCGGGAGGCCATCGCCAAGGGCGAGCACTTCGAGCGCACGGTGCAGACCGGCTTCGACGACGCCGGCCGCGCCACCTATGAGAGCGAAAAGATCCGCCCCGAGCCAATGCCCATGCTGGTGGTGATCATCGACGAGGTCGCTGATCTGATGATGGTGGCCGGCAAGGATATCGAAGGCGCTGTCCAGAGACTGGCCCAGATGGCCCGCGCCGCCGGTATCCACCTGATCATGGCCACGCAGCGGCCGTCGGTGGACGTCATCACCGGCACCATCAAGGCCAACTTCCCGACCCGAATCAGCTTCCAGGTCACCTCCAAGATCGATTCTCGAACCATCCTGGGCGAACAGGGCGCCGAGCAGCTGCTGGGACAGGGCGACATGCTCTATATGGCCGGCGGCGGCCGCATCACCCGTCTGCACGGTCCGTTTGTATCCGACGGCGAGGTCGAGGCGGTGGCCAAGTTCCTGCGTGACCAGGGCACGCCAAGCTATCTGGACGAGGTCACTGCCGGCGGCGACGAGGATGGCGAGGACGGCGACCTGGGCCTGGGCGGCGGCGACGGCGAGAGCAACGACCTGTATGATCGCGCGGTGTCCGTGGTTACCCGCGACGGCAAGGCCTCCACCAGCTACATCCAGCGACGCCTTCAGATCGGCTACAATCGTGCCGCCTCACTGATCGAGCGGATGGAGCAGGAAGGCGTGGTCGGCCCCGCCAATCACGCCGGCAAGCGCGAAATCCTGGTCAGCGCCGCGCCTTAGGGACGGGCGCGTGTCGAGCCCCATTGCTGCCGTGGTGGCGTGACAATCTGATTGCGGTAGATGGAGCGCCCATGATCCGCAATTCCTCCGACTTCAGCCGCCGCCGCCTGGCATTGCTGCTTGCCGCATCGGCTGCTTCGACACCGGCCTGGGCCCAGACGACGTCAGGCCCAGCTGATCAGGCGCTTGTCGCGCGCGCGGTCGCCTATCTGGAGGGCCTCACCGAGGCGACATCGCGGTTTGAGCAGACCGACGCCCGGGGCCGGAGGAGCACCGGGGCCCTGTTCCTGAAGCGGCCAGGCAAGGCGCGCTTTGCCTATGATCCTCCCTCGGGCCTGCTGGTGGTGTCTGATGGGGGCGTGGTTTCGGTTCAGGACAATCGGCTGAAAACCTTCGACGCCTACCCGCTCGGCGCAACGCCGCTGTCACTGTTTCTGGCCAAGAGCATCCGGCTGGATCGCGGCGTTGCGATAACGCGCGTCACCCGCATGGCGGACGGATTCTCGATCACCGCCCGCGACAGCCGCAAGGAAACCGCCGGTTCGATCACCCTGACCTTCGCCGACGCCCCATTAGCGCTTACAGGCTGGACCGTGACCGACGCCCAGAGCCGCCCGACCCGGATTCAGCTTCTGGACCTTCAGCGCGCTTCGGGACTCGATAAATCCCTGTTTATCTTGAAGGACCCTCGACCCAGGAATCTGGGTCGGGGAAAGGTGTAGACAGAAAACTGTTGTAAATCTGCAATAGGCAAGAGTTTGTCGATTGCCGTTTGACAAAACTGCAAGATGTGGCGATAATACCACTACGTCGTCGGCGCGCCGGTTGCGCAGGCGAAATCCGCACCGGAACCTATCCCCTCCCGGCAGCGGCACCAGAGACAACTCACACAGCCCGGACGCCCGCCATGGCGTCCGGGCTTTCTTGGTCGGGGAAGGTTGGCCGGACGCCCGCC
>NZ_JBILRO010000335.1:0-2657 GCF_044372605.1 Phenylobacterium sp. | reverse complement strand
CTGGCCAAGGCGCGGGCGGACCGCGGCGAGGCCTGAATCTGACGATAAAATTTGACTTGGGCGGGGGTCCGGCTGGATACCCCGACCCATGATCCCTCGCTACGCCCGCCCCGAAGCCGCCGCCATCTGGAGCGCGGATTCCCGCTTCAAGATCATGTTCGAAATCCTGGCCCACGCCGCCGACGCGCAGGCCGAGCTGGGCGTGATCCCGAAAGAGGCCGCCCGGGTGATCTGGGAAAAGGGCCGCGACACCCTCTGGGACGCCGCGCGCATCGACGAGATCGAACGCGAGGTGAAGCACGACGTCATCGCCTTCCTCACCCACATCTCCGAAGTGGTGGGCCCGGAAGCCCGCTTCCTGCATCAGGGCACCACGTCATCCGACATCAACGACACCGCGCTTGCGGTCCAGCTCTGCCGGGCGACAGACCTCCTGATGGACGACGTCGACCTGTTGCTGGCCGCGCTGAAGCGCCGGGCATACGAGCACCGCTTCACGCCCACCGTCGGACGCAGCCACGCGATCCACGCCGAGCCCACCACCTTCGGCCTCAAGCTCGCCGGGCACTACGCCGAGTTCCAGCGGGCGAAGGAGCGGCTGGCCATGGCGAGGTTCGAGATCGCCACCTGCGCCATCTCCGGCGCCGTCGGCACCTTCGCCAATGTGGCGCCGGAAGTTGAAGCCTATGTGGCCGAAAAGATGGGCCTCGTGGTCGAGCCCATCTCAACCCAGGTGATCCCCCGCGACCGCCACGCCGCCTATTTCGCCACCCTGGGCGTGGTCGCCAGCTCGATCGAGCGCCTGGCCGTTGAGATCCGCCACCTGCAGCGCACCGAAGTGCTGGAAGCCGAGGAAGCCTTCGATCCCGGCCAGAAGGGCTCCAGCGCCATGCCGCACAAGCGCAACCCGATCCTGACGGAAAACCTCACCGGCCTTGCCCGACTGGTCCGCTCGGCCGTCATGCCGGCCATGGAAAACGTCGCCCTCTGGCATGAGCGCGACATCAGCCACTCCTCGGTCGAGCGCGGCATCGCGCCCGACGCCACGGTGCACCTGGACTTTGCCCTGCGCCGGCTGGCCGGGGTGATGGAGCGGCTGGTGATCTATCCGGAGAACATGGCGAAGAACCTGGATCGCCTGGGCGGCCTGGTCCACTCGCAGCGCGTGCTGCTGGGCCTGACCCAGAAGGGCCTCAGCCGCGAGGCCTCCTATGCGGCGGTCCAGCGCAACGCCATGAAGGTGTGGCGCGGCGAGGGCAATTTCCTCGATTTCCTGATCGCCGACCCCGAGATCACCCTGTCACCCGCCGAACTCGGCGAGCTCTTTGACCTGGGCTACCACTTCAAGAACGTCGACCGCATCTTCGCCCGCGTGTTCGGGGAGCAGGAGGAAGCCAGGGCATAGCCGCCTTTGAAGACCTCCGCCGCCTTAGCCCTCGGAGCGAACGTTTTCCCGGGCCTGCGCCAACAGCTCCGCCATCTTCATGCGGACTTCGCTGTCGGAGACGGCGACGCCCGAACCCTTCAGGTCTTCGAAGACCTTGCGGAACACGTCGTCATCGCCCGGCAGCTCAAAGTCGGACTTCACCACGGCCTTGGCATATTCGTCGACGTGCTGGCCTTCCAGGCCCATCAGTCCAGCCGCCCACTGGCCCAGCGCGCGATTGCGACGGGCGTGGGCCTTGAAGTCCTGCTCCTGGTCCAGCGCGAACTTCTTTTCGAAGCCCTTTTCGCGTTCGTCAAAAGTGGTCATCGGGTCCTTGGGGGTCAGCGTCTCGAAGCGGCGTTCCCATATCGTGCGCCGAAAGACGCCGCAATCAAAAGCGGGAACGCGTTGGCAGTTTGCGCCAGCCGACGCCTTTCGCTAAAATTAACCTGCCTGAATGGGGCGAGAGGCCGAGTCGGACCCGCGCGCGAGCACAAAGTCGCGCGCGTTTTTGTTCCACCGACTGATGGTTAGTCCTCGCCATGGAGAAGGCCGCACGATGACCCGCCGTAAGAAGATCTACGAGGGCAAGGCCAAGATCCTCTATGAGGGCCCTGAGCCAGGCACCCTGATCCAGTACTTCAAGGACGACACCACCGCCTTCGACGCCACGAAGAAAGCGGTGCTGGAGGGCAAGGGCGTCATCAACAATCGCATCAGCGAATACATCATGACCCGGCTGACCGGGATCGGCGTCCAGAACCATTTCATCAAGCGGATGAACCTGCGCGAGCAGTTGATCAAGGAAGTCGAGATCATCCCGCTGGAAGTGATTTGCCGGAATATCGCCGCCGGATCGCTCGCCACGCGCCTGGGCATTCCGGAGGGCCAGCCCCTCCCGCGATCGATCATCGAGTTCTGCTTGAAGGACGACAAACTCCACGATCCGCTGGTTACGGAGGAACACATCACCGCCTTCAACTGGGCCTCGACCCAGGAGATCGATGATATGATGGCCATCACCCTGCGCATAAACGACTACCTGACCGGCCTTTTCGCTGGCGTCGGCATCACCCTGGTCGATTTCAAGGTCGAGTTCGGGCGGATCTACGAGAACGACTTCCCGCGCACCATCCTGGCCGATGAGATCAGCCCTGACAGCTGCCGCCTCTGGGACAGCGTGACCAACGAAAAGCTCGACAAGGACCGGTTCCGCCGCGACCTGGGCAAT